>JANNGP010000227.1:0-2177 GCA_031403915.1 Betaproteobacteria bacterium | reverse complement strand
CTCATTGCGGAAATCGTTCCAATCCGCAGGATCGAGCGGCGACGGTGTAAAAGGCTGTGAAGTCGTATCGTCCAAGGCCATGAGCACTCCCAATTATCTGAACATGAAAAGACCGGATACCAACAAAACGCTGTAGACGATCTGCGAAAAAAAGCGATCATTGATATAACGGTGCGCCACGTTGCCGGCGATTGCGCCAAGCAACAGGAAGGGCAGGCAGACAGCGATGATCTCCCATATTTCTGCAGTCATCCTTCCCGAAACTGCGTTTTGGACCAGCATGACCGTATTCAGACTCAGCCAGAGCATGCTGATGGTCGCCCGGAAATTTGTCTTGTCGGGAAGTGCCTTCCGCGCGTAGATCACCACCAATGGCCCACCTGACGAGAATACGCCGTGTATAAACCCACCAGCAAGCAGCATCAGCTTTAGCACCCATTTAGGCAACTGGTCTTCGTTCAGCGCTTTTACGCAGGAAAGCCCTCCCCGGATTGCCACAACCACCATAAACGTGCCAAGCAGCCATCGCAATACGTTCTCGTCGAAGTAAGCAAAGGTGAACATCCCGACTGGCAAGCCTAGTCCAACAAACAGCGCAATCTTGAAAAACTCTTTCCAGACGATGTGTTTGCGGTCGATCATCACGATATAGATGGCGAGCAATAGCGCCAGAAAAAGCAGCACCGGAACGGCCTGTTTGGTTCCAACCAGCAGAATGGCAAATGGAAGCGCCAGCACCGTGCACCCGAAGCCGGTGATGCCTTCAAGAAAGTGCGTAAAAAGTACAACAAAGCCGAGCAGTAGATAGGACGTCATGAGCGAGTTTATATGACTAATATAGATAGGAAGCGTGTTGGAACATGATAGCGATTCGGCTTGATATCTTGTACTGCATTGCCTGATGAGAGATCATTCGTTATCTCATATAGTCCATTTAAGCATGACTTCTAATCATGATTGATCGCATCAATGTGCCCTTGACAGCGTTCCGCGTATTTGTCGCCATCGGCCGTCATGGGAATTTCACGCGAGCGGCAGCGGCGTTGGGAATCACCCAAAGCGGGGTGAGCCGCCAGGTGGCGAAACTGGAATCCTTGGCAAACACCTCGCTTTTTAAACGCAAGGGTGCAACCGTCGCGTTTACGCCGGCAGGGCAAGATCTTTATGACGCGCTGAAAGACGCCATATCAACGATTGAGCTTACCGCTCAGCAGTTGGCGCAACGGGGGCGTCTTCATGACCGGCTGATCGTACGTACGTCCATGCCAAGTTTTGCAATGAAAGTGGTTGCGCCCTTCCTTAGTTCGTACGCAGTTCAATACGGCGTCCAGATTGACCTGGTTACATCGATGGTCGCGCCCCATCCGCAAGACACTTTTGATGTGCTGATAACGCGAAACCTGGCCTTGCCCGGAACGGAGAGTTGGGAACTGGTGCGGGAAAAGCTGGTTTGTGTGGCCTCGCCCGCTCTGGCTGCGGCACATGGTACTGATTTGAAACAACGATGGCCGATGATTGCGAGCAGCATCCGGCCAGACGTATTGTCCGCATGGGCTATTGCCAAAGGGATTTCTGCGGAACAATTGCTGATCACCGCAACCTACGACCATTTTTTCCTGGCCGTCGAAGCCGCTATTGGCGGTGTTGGTTGTCTTGTTGTACCGCAAATGCTGGTCAGAGATCAGTTAAGGCAGGGGATTCTGGTCCTGGCGGATGACATGATCCTGGCTTCGGGCGCAAGCTATATCGCTTACGTCAATCCTCGGAGTGGGCATGTGCAGATTGCCGAAAAATTCTGCCGCTGGCTCAAGGGAATCTTGCGCGATTCGGATTCATAGTCGGAACAGTGGGTGGGTATCGGATGGCAGGCGCAATGTAGATTCGTGAGCAACCGAATTCTGCATTTCGCTCCATTCAAACACTGTCTCGATCCGGCAAAGGATTGTGCCACCGACCATCCGCTTCAATGAGCGAATTCGCCTGTTCCGGCCCCCAGCTCCGGCGCGGGTAGGAGTGAACGGCTGGGTGTTCGTTCAGAACCGGCTCGACGACCGCCCAAGCCGCCTCGACCGCGTCCTGACGGATGAAGAGGGCGCCATTGCCGGCCATCGCATCGCCTAAAAGTCGCTCGTAGGGCGCTTCCTCTCCGGGATGTTCGTCAACCAGAAAGAGCTCAC
>JANNGP010000226.1:0-3515 GCA_031403915.1 Betaproteobacteria bacterium | reverse complement strand
GTTTGGGGCGTTGCCGCAGGCGTGCTCGATCTGATTCCATTTATTGGAAATGTGGTCATAACGACGACTTCGACACTGGTGGGATTCCTGCAATTTGGCTCGCTCAAGATGGCCTTGCTTGTTGGAGGCATCTCCCTGGTGATTCATCTCATAGAAAGTTTTTTATTGACGCCCTGGCTAACCAGTCGCGCCAACAAGATGAATCCGGTGGCTATTTTCGTCGGTGTGTTTGCCTGGGGTTGGCTCTGGGGTGTGTGGGGGCTGTTGCTCGGGGTGCCGATTCTGGTGGTCATCAAAGCCGTTTGCGACCGGGTTGACGATCTTAAGCCGGTGGGCGAATTCCTCGGCGAGTGAGATATGAGTGCCAGCGCACAGAAGTAATCCTGATCTTCAGTAACTATTGTCCCAACGGTCGGTATTCCGCGACGGAATGGCCGATGCGTGATCTTTCTTCAATGGTTCTGGAGACCTGATATGAAAATGAATATGGGTATAGGCGGCGTGCTTGGAATGATCGCTGCCCTGACACTCGGCGCGTGCACGAACATGTACTCCACGCCGTATCCGCCGAATGATGGTGTTGCCAGTTCAGGCTATACCTATCCGGTGTATGGCGTCGTGCAATCAATTGAACATGGGCAACAGGAGAATACCGGTATCGGCGGCACCAGCATCGGTTTGGGCACCATTGCCGGTGCCGTGATCGGTGGTGTTGTCGGTAACCAGATTGGTTCCGGCCGTGGCAATACCGTTGCGACAGTCGCCGGCGTGGCCGGCGGTGCCTATGTCGGCCACGAGCTTGAAAACCGGCACCAACAGAGAGTCGATGCGTACAAAATCACTGTGCGCATGGAGGATGGTTCGTATCAGACGGTGATGCAGAACACCAATAGTAATTTCCGCGTCGGCGACCGGGTACGGTATGAAAATGGCAACCTGCAGCGTTATTGATCAAGTTATCTGCCGTGTCCGGAATGTAACGGCGTTACAGATAGCCAACATCAAGCGTCAAATCAGCAGGATTCCAAATCCACAGTTAGTGATCGCCGGCATTGCAGTTGTTCTGCTTGGAACCTTCGGGATCGGCGTCGTGATGGCTTGGGGATCTGGTTCGGATGACGTGCCGGGTGTTGCGCAAGGTATTCAATCCACATTCAATACTTTTACCGGGCGAAGCGATGACAGTGGACGTGTCAGATCGAGGTGCCCGGAATGTGGCGTTGTCGAGTCGACGCGGCTGATCCAGAAACCCGGCGAAGAAATCGAAGCGGATGTATCAGGCTCGGTGACAAAGAGTGGTCGCCGGGATGCGCCGAAAAAAATTACAAAAATTTCAGAAGTCACCATTCGCATGAATGATGGAGCAAGTCATCAGTTCCTGGACGAGAACCATACAAATTGGCGTCGAGGTGAACGTGTCATTTTCATCGCAGGTGCAAACAGGTCAGACGAGTGAAGGCGCGTTGTAGAAATTGAGTATCACTTATGTGCGCCAGCAGACAGACGATGACCGGTAATTTCCCTAACTTGTACGCATCGGAGTCAACCGTGGTGTGATGCCTGCACCGTGGAAATGCGCAAGATTCATTGCGATGCGTTTCTGGCGAAGATAAGTGGTTGCACGGCAAGATTTGCTGAACCATCACTTCCAATCTCATCACATAAAGGATCAAAAATGAATACGTTCAACATCAAAGCACTCGTAATCGCAATCAGCCTGGCGTTCAGTGCAGGTGCCATGGCACAAGTCATGTCGAAGACCGATTACAAGGCCAGTAAGGACAAGATTACCGTTGAATACAAAGCTGCCAAGAAGAGTTGTGCCGCTTTGTCCGGTAACAAGAACGACATCTGTATGGCTGAGGCCAAGGGCAAGGACAAGGTCGCATTGGCCGAACTCGAAGCCAGCTACAAGCCTTCAACAAAGAATACCTATGAGGTGAGTGTCGCCAAGGCTGAAGGCGATTACGGCGTCTCGATCCAGAAGTGCGACGACCTGGCCGGTAATACCAAGGACGTTTGCGTGAAGGAAGCGAAGGCCGCAGAAACCACCGCCAAAGCTGACGCCAAGGCAAAGATGAAGACCACGGATGCCAACGCGACATCCAATAAGAAGTCTGCTGATGCACAGGGCACGGCGAATGAAAAGAGTGCTGTCGCCCGTAAAGATGCCAAGGCCGACAAAACTGATGCCGATTATGCCGTAGCCAAGGAAAAGTGCGACACATTCGCTGGTGGTGCCAAGGATAAATGCCTTGACCAGGCAAAAGTAAACTTCGGCAAGTCCTGAGCTTTGCTCGACTGGAAGCCTTGGGTGATTCACTCAGGTCTTCCGGTCACGCCAGTATCAACTTATTTAAACAAGAGGTAAGCCCATGAAGACGAATCAAAGAATTACGCTAGGTGCCGTTGCGGCAATGTTTCTACTCGGTTTGGGTGGATGTGCCGGGATGTCAACTCAGGACAAGAACACAGCCATCGGTGCCGGCGTTGGTGCTGTCGGTGGTGCCGTCCTGACCGGCGGCAGTGCGATTGGAACGGTCGGAGGCGCTGCCGTTGGTGGCGTCATCGGCCATGAAGTCAGCAAATAACAATGATTGGTAATGATTCACGAGCGACGCGCCTGATGACGGATGTGTCGCACGTGAGCATTGTTTAACCTGCAAGCAATTCAATCGGAGATAAAAATGATGAAAGTGAATCAGTCCCTCAAGGCCATCGGTGCGGCACTGATCATTGGTCTATTTATGGCAACGACACCAGGCTGTCAGAAACAGGAAGGCCCGGTAGAACGTGCCGGCAAGGAAGTCGACAAGGCTGTCGAGAAGGTCGGGGAAAAAGTTGAAAAAGCCGGTGACTCTATTCAGGACGCGGCAAAGGGCGGCAAGAAGTAATTCTTTTACAAAGCTTTTGAAACACGACTCGAAAGCTCAGCAGGCTCATACAGGAGATGTCAATGAACGTGATTTTGAGAAATGCCTTGCTGGTGGCCGGTCTGACCATTGCCACCCAAGCCATGGCGCAGGTTACTTTTTACGAACGCCAAGGCTTTGAAGGCCAGTCGTTTACTACTGAGCGGCGTGTTGATAATTTCGAGCGCTACGGTTTCAACGATCGCGCTTCGTCAGTCGAAGTGCTCGGCAAGCGCTGGGAAGTTTGTGATCACTCGGGCATGCGCGGCAAATGCGTTGTCTTGCGTCCGGGACAGTATTCATCGCTCGCCGAGATGGGGTTGAATAATCGCATCTCGTCAGCCCGGGCTGTGAGTCGGAACGCGCGCATTGCCGATTCTCGTTACGAAAAGCACCGCGCAGGCCATGACCGATTTGATTGGCGGGCAGCTTCCTCTGTTCCCGGTCGTCGTGCCTTTGGTAGCGCAACACCTTCAGTCGGGCCGCGCCAAGGGACTCGCCGTGTTTGATTCGCGTCGTTCGCCACTGCTTGCGGACGTTCCTGCCATGTCTGAAGAGGTCAGTGTGCCCGGCTACGCGCCAACGCCTGTCTGGTACGGTTTT
>JANNGP010000225.1:0-7650 GCA_031403915.1 Betaproteobacteria bacterium | reverse complement strand
CAAACCCTCCGAGCCGCCCTACGGGAAACATAATCAGTCAGTCAACATGGTAATTTGGTGCTTCCTTGGTGATCTGCACATCATGCACGTGCGATTCACGAACGCCGGCTGATGTGATTTCGACGAATTCAGCGCGCTCGTGCATTTCGTCAATGGTTGCGCACCCCAGATAGCCCATGGAAGAGCGCAGACCGCCCATCAACTGGTGAATCACTGCCAACACAGAGCCTTTGTATGGAACCCGGCCTTCGATACCTTCCGGCACCAGCTTGTCGACGTTGGATGAACTGTCCTGGAAATAGCGATCAGCCGCCCCTGCCGCCATGGCGCCAATCGAGCCCATGCCTCGATAAGATTTGTAGGAACGCCCCTGAAAGAGTTCAACCTCACCCGGCGCCTCTTCAGTACCGGCAAACAATCCGCCGAGCATGACGGCATTGCCCCCCGCAGCAATCGCCTTGCAGATATCGCCGGAGTAACGGATACCGCCGTCGGCAATCATCGGAACCCCGGTTCCCTTGAGTGCATCAGAGACCGATTGGATCGCCGTAATCTGGGGCACACCAACACCTGCCACAATGCGTGTCGTACAAATAGACCCCGGGCCGATACCGACTTTGACGCCATCAGCACCATGATCAATCAACGCTCGTGCAGCAAATGCCGTGGCGACATTTCCGCCAATGACTTCAACCTGCGGGAAATTTTTCTTCACCCATTGGACGCGATCTAGCACACCTTGCGAATGGCCGTGTGCTGTATCGACCACGATCACATCAACACCGGCCTCGGCGAGCAACTCGGCACGTTCTTCTGTACCTGCACCAACGCCGATTGCCGCCCCAACACACAGACGGCCGGAGGCATCCTTGCTGGCAAACGGGTGCTCGGTCGTCTTGATGATGTCCTTGACAGTGATCAAGCCACGCAGTTCGAAAGCGTCATTGACGACCAATACACGCTCAAGGCGATGCTTGTGGATAAGTGCCTTGCCCTCCTCTACGGTTGCCCCTTCTTTCACCGTAACCAGGCGTTCCCGTGGGGTCATGATATTACGTACCGGCTGGTCGAGATTGGTTTCAAAACGCAAGTCGCGGTTGGTCACAATACCGACGACGATTTTGCCTTCAAGCACGGGGAAGCCTGATATTTTGTGCAAACGGGTCAGTTCAAAGACGTCGCGAACCGACATGGTCGGCGGAACGGTAATCGGGTCTTTCAAAATGCCCGATTCAAAGCGTTTAACCTTGGCTACTTCAGCGGATTGGGCTTTCGGGCTAAGATTTTTGTGCACCATGCCGATGCCGCCTTCTTGCGCCAAGGCAATGGCAAGACGAGCTTCAGTCACCGTGTCCATGGCAGCAGACACCAGTGGCATATTAAGTGTAATGTTGCGCGTTAGTCGGGTTCTGAGGCTAACATCACGAGGCAAAACTAAGGAGTGGGCTGGGACGAGGAGGACATCATCAAACGTAAGCGCCCTTTGAATTAAACGCATGGCCTATGATCCGAGGTCACAAAAAAGTATTATACAGCATGCCCTATTAAGTCAGGATGACCATGAAACGCTTTGCCCTTACAGTTTTCGCTCTCTTCATCGCCTCAGTGGCAAACGCCCAGATATATCAGTGGAAGGATGAAAATGGAAAAACTTTTTACTCCGACAAGCCACCGGTCGGAAATGCACGCCAGCAGAAAAAAATAGATGCGGACGCACCTGTTTCTGGCACCTCAGCACAGAAAAGTGCAGCTGATCGGGAACTGGAGTTCCGCAAGCGTCAGAAGGAATCTCAGGATACTGGTGAAAAGACTAAAAAGGATCAGGCTGCAGCGTCTGACATGAAAGAAAATTGTGAAAGTGCACGTCGCCATTTGCAACTTCTTGAATCTGGTGAGCGAGTTGCGTTGCGCGACGACAAAGGTGAGCGTTATTACATGGAAGACGCGCAGCGTGAACAGGAAATCGCCAAGGCGCGTCAGACCGTACAGTCAAACTGCAAGTAAAGCGAAAAACGCCCCTATTCGTTTTCCAATTCGCCCGCGCCTTTTTTCATTACCTTTCCTTCAGCAGCTCGCTGCTTGCGCACTTCTTTCGGGTCGGCAATCAACGGGCGGTAGATTTCAATCCGGTCCCTGTCACGTAACGGCGAATCCGGCTTGGCCAATTTGGCAAAGACCCCAAGTTTGTTCTTGTTCAAATCTATCTCGGGATGCTTTTGCAGGATTCCGGAGGCCTCAATCGCCTGCCTGACCGTAGCCCCGATAGGCAACTTGAGCGTAAGAATCTCTTGCTTTTCCGGCAGGGGATAAACCACCTCAACGCTAATAAATTCAGTCATTTGACACCCCATAAACGACGTCGGCGCGCCTTACGAACGCATCAACAAATGTGTTGGTAATCTGACTAAAAACAGGTCCGATGACTTTTTCGAACATTTTGCTGGAAAACTCGTAGGCAAGCTGAAATTCGATCTTGCAGGCATTTTCAGCCAGCGGCTTGAAACGCCAGAATCCTTCAAGCCGGCGAAATGGCCCATCAACCAGACGAATACTCATTCTCAGCGGGCTTTCCTTCTCATTTTCTGTGGTGAAATACGACTTGACGCTCAGGTAATTGATATGAAGTGTAGCGACCGTTTTTTCTTCATCCCGAAATTCAACCCGAGTCTGGCTGCACCATGGCAGGAACTGCGGATAATCCTCAACATTGTCGACGAGATCAAACATTAACTGTGCCGAACGTCCAATCAGAACCGATTTTTCAACCTTGGCCATCTTCAGCCATACCCCGTGAATCCTGTAGAATCGCGCATTCTAGCACTTCACGTACCTACCACTGAAAGTCGCATCATGAGCATCATCGCCAACAAGAAAGCTTTTCACGACTATTTCATCGAAGAAAAATTCGAGGCCGGCGTGTCCCTGCAAGGCTGGGAGGTCAAGGCCATCCGTGCAGGCCGGGCGAATATCAAAGAGTCCTATGTGGTTGTGCGTGACGGTGAAGTATTTATTTTTGGTATGCATATCACCCCACTT
Source organism: Betaproteobacteria bacterium (assembly GCA_031403915.1). Classification (GTDB taxonomy): domain Bacteria; phylum Pseudomonadota; class Gammaproteobacteria; order Burkholderiales; family Rhodocyclaceae; genus Propionivibrio. Next base: position 4,614 of record JANNGP010000225.1, on the reverse strand, counting down.
TCCGCTGCCTCGACGCATATCAGCACTGATCCGATCCGCACGCGAAAGCTTCTTTTGCATGCCAAACAGATCAGTAAGCTGATTGGTCTGGTCGAACGCGCCGGATATACGCTAATGCCGCTGGATCTGCACTTTCTGAACGGCCGGATTAAAATTGAAATTGGCTTGGCCAAGGGCAAGAAACAACACGACAAGCGTGAAGTTGAAAAAGAACGCGACTGGGAACGTGAAAAAGCCCGAATGATGCGCGTCAAAGTCTGATTGTCAGACTTTCTGGCGCTGACGTACTGTTTCAAACAAACAGATTGCTGCTGCAGCGGCCACATTGAGCGACTCAGTCGCCCCCGGCATGGGTATGCGAACGCGTTGTTGAATGGATTCTGCCACTTCCGGCCGTACGCCCTGCCCTTCATTGCCAAATACCCAGGCTACTGGGTTTTGCAGATCAAGCGAATAGATTGAAGAAGCAGATTCCAGAGATGTAAGGATCGCCTGCCCACGATAGCCGCCGAGAAAAGCAGGAAAATCGCAGTTTTCGTGAATATCCAGCTGAAAATGCGCTCCCATAGCCGCGCGCAGTGTTTTCGGAGACCACGCCTGTGCGCAATCTGCAGACAGAAGAACCTGCCGCAAGCCTGCTGCAGCCGAACTGCGCAGGATTGATCCCAGGTTGCCCGGATCCTGGATACCATCAAGCAAAACGGCATCAACCTCCTGATTAAACCCGTGCGAACATCGCGGTTGAATGACCACGGCCATGATGCCACTTGGCGTTTCAACCGTTGCCAGTTCTTCAAACAATGCATCGGACAATACGTTAATCGTAACTCCAGTACGGGCGTTTTCCAGATACGGTGAAATCTCGCGCCGACTGGATCCGCTCTCGCTGACGACTATTTCCTCCGGTACGCCGACGTGCTTGATATAGCTCTCGATGAGATGCATGCCATCAAGCACCGCTCGACCTGTTTTGCGACGCTCCCGTCCACTTTGGCAAAGTCTTTTTAATGCTTTGAAATGCACGTTGTCGTGCGAAGCTATATGTTTCATTTCGTTATCAATCGAGCCACTGGCGCGTAGCTACGCCGATGCACCGGACTAACGCCGTGTTCCTGCAATGCTTTAATGTGCAGTTCGGTGGGGTAGCCCATGTGCCGGTCAAAACCATACATGGGGTAAGTTTCATGAAGGTTGAGCATTCCGGCGTCGCGTACGGTCTTGGCCAGAATGGACGCGGCCGCGATCGAAGCCACTTTGCCATCGCCACCAATAATGGCTTCAGCGGGACATGGCAATTTCGGGCAGCGGTTGCCATCAATCAGGGCAAGTGTAGGCAAAATATGAAGTGCCTCAACGGCACGCTGCATAGCCAACAAACTGGCCTGGAGGATATTAATGCGATCGATTTCTTCAACGCTGGCTTCGGCAACAGACCAGGCCAGTGATTTGCTACGGATTTCAATAGCCAGGGCCTCACGGCGTTTGGCCGTGAGTTTTTTGGAGTCGTTCAGGCCGACAATGGGATTGGCCGGATCAAGAATTACTGCAGCAGCCACCACCGACCCGGCCAAAGGACCCCGACCCGCCTCATCAACGCCACAAACCAGTCCTTCAGGCAGCAGCAAGGGCATTGTTACGGACTTCTGCCGGTAGGCTATCGAGAATTGCAGAAGCTGCCTTTTCTGCAGTGTTCTGTTTGAGTTGCAGGTGAATTTCGCGAAACACTTCACTGATGCGTGCGCAACTTGCCTTGTCAGTGTAAAAATTAAGTAAGGCTTGTGCAAGGTTTTCCGGTGTGGCGTCGTGTTGAATGAATTCCGGGACGACGAACTTGCCAGCCAGAATATTGGGCAGACCCACATAGGGCAAATAGCCCATTCGCCGCATCATGAGGTAAGAAAAATTGGCCATCTTGTAAACAATGGCCATCGGGCGTTTGAGTAATGCAGCTTCGAGAGTCGCAGTACCGCTTGCGACCAGAACGGCGTCTGCAGCCATCATTGCGTCATGCGCATGGCCGAATAGCAGGCGAATAGGCAAATCCCGCGCATTACAGCGATATAGTGCCGTTTCGAACAGTAAACGGGTTTCTCTTGTCGCAAGAGGCACAAGAAAAAGTGCATTGGGCAGTTTCTTGTTGATTTCACGAGCTGTCGAGATAAAGGTATCCGCCATGTATTGAAGTTCAGATTGTCGGCTTCCGGGAAGCAAGGCGAAAATTGGTTGTTGCGCTGACAATCCGAGCAGTTCTCGTGCACCGTTGCGGCCGTCCTCAAGCGGCAACATGTCGGCCAGCGGATGGCCTACGTAACTGACGGGAATACCTTGTTTCTCATACAAGATCGGTTCAAACGGAAATAGCGCCAGTATGCGAGATACGGCTGTGCCGATTTTATGAATACGCTTGCCGCGCCAGGCCCAGATTGATGGGCTGACATAATGAATACTTGGTATGCCACGCTGTTTTAGCGTTTTTTCCAGCGCCAGATTGAAGTCCGGCGCATCAACACCGATAAAGATATCCGGCGGATCAGCCAAAAGGCGACGTTTCAACTCATTGCGAATTCTGGAAATTTCTCGATAATGCCTAAGCACCTCGATGTAACCACGAACAGCAAGTTTTTCAAGCGGATGCCATGCGTTGAAGCCCTGCCCAAGCATTTTCGGGCCACCTATGCCGTAAAACTTGGCATTCGGCAGTTTGGCCTTGAGTGCCTGAATCAGGTGACTGGCCAGCAAATCCCCCGAAGCTTCTCCAGCCACCATGGCAACTCGCACAACACCTTCTTTCATCGGATGATGCCGCGCTTGGACACTGCGAGAAAATCAAGTATGGGCTGTATTTCAGGGTGTGCTTTGACCTCTTCTTCAAGCTTGGAACGAGCTTCATCAAGCGTCAAACCAGATTTGTAAAGGGTACGATAAGCGCGCTTGAGCACTATCAACTCATCAGAGGAAAATCCTCGGCGCTTCAGTCCCTCGGCATTAATGCCGAATGGACTGGCTGTATTACCTGCCGCCATGACAAAAGGGGGTATGTCTTGCAACACCACAGTTCCAACCGCCGTCATGGTATGCGCACCCACCCGGCAAAACTGGTGGACACCAGTGTAACCACCGAGTATCGCCCAGTCATCAATGTGCACATGCCCGGCAAGTTGAGCGTTGTTGGCGAAAGTCGTACGATTACCGACTTGACAATCGTGCGCAATATGCACATAGGCCATGATCCAGTTATCATCGCCCATTCTGGTAACGCCTGCATCCTGTACGGTTCCTAGATTAAAGGTGCAGAATTCACGGATCGTATTGCGGTCACCAATTTCCAATCGAGTGGGCTCACCGGCATACTTCTTGTCCTGTGGCACCTCCCCGATCGAGCAGAACTGGAATATCCGGTTATCGCAGCCAATCCGCGTATGCCCGGAAATGACTACGTGCGAACCAATAGCCGTGTTGTCACCAATCTCGACATGTTCACCGATAATCGAATAGGGGCCGACAGAGACGTTGGCACCCAATTTGGCTTGCGTATGAACAATGGCGCTTGGATGAATCATGTCTTCACTCATGCTCATGTCAGTTTCAGGCCACATCACGCTTGGCACACATCAGTTCGGCTTCAGCAACAATTTCACCATCTACACGCGCTTCTGCTTTGTATTTCCAGATGCCTCGCATCTGACGCAGAATTACAACATGCAGATGAAGTTGGTCACCTGCAGTCACGGGTTTTTTGAAACGCGCATTGTCGATACCCACAAAGTAAAACACCGAGTTTGCGTCCGGCTTGCTGCCCATTGTTTTGAACGATAAAATTCCGGCCGCTTGCGCCAGTGCCTCCATGATCAGCACGCCCGGCAGGACTGGGTGATGCGGAAATGGCCAACAAAAAAAGGCTCATTGATCGTAATGTTCTTATAAGCATGGATTGATTTTCCCGGTTCGCACTCTACGACGCGATCCACCAGCAGAAAGGGATAACGATGCGGGAGGTGTTGAAGAATTTCGTGAATATCCATTGCGCTCAAAATTATTTCTCCAGTTGTTCAAGCTTCTTCTCAAGTTCAGCAACCCGCTCAGCAAGCCGGGCAAGTCGTTTGATCTGCGCTGCGTTATGCAGCCATTCTTCGTGTGCTTCAAGGGGAAAAATACTTGTGTATTGCCCGGGTTTACGCAGGCTCTTGGTAACCATTGTTCCGGCTGAAATATGCACATCGTCAGCCAGTTCAAGATGCCCGATAATCATTCCGGCTCCGCCAACGGTGCAACGACGTCCAATTTTTGTACTGCCCGCAATACCTACACAACCCGCTATTGCAGCGTGATCCCCGATAACAACGTTATGCGCAATCTGGATCTGATTATCCAGTTTGACGCCATTCCCAATCACGGTATCGTCCAGACCGATCGTAATGCCGTAGCCCACAGTGTCCAATCCTCCCTAGTAGGAGTGCCCTGCTTTGGCCATTGATAACTATTAAAAGGACTCGTACGATCACTGTACTGTCTTGGCCGTTGCCCTCGTAAAATTCCTTGGTCCATTTTTTGGCGCGAAATCGGATAGAAGAAGCCGGCGCGGAGTGGCGCCGAGAGTACCGACCGATCGAGCAG
>JANNGP010000224.1:0-6268 GCA_031403915.1 Betaproteobacteria bacterium | reverse complement strand
CAATTCGGTTCTTGCCGTTCGCTGTGTACGCTGTGCCCGCCGTGGTTAATGCATTTCGCCAAATCAAATCACCAAGGAATTCACCATGACCCGTAAGATCCAGACACTCAACGCCATTTCCAAGAAAGGCCTCGCCCGCCTCCCGGAAGGCTACGCAGTCGGCAACGACATCGCTAACCCGGATGCCATTCTGGTGCGCTCGCAGGTAATGCATGAGATGCCCATCGCAGACAGCGTTCTGGCCATCGGCCGTGCCGGCGCCGGCACCAACAACATCCCGGTCAAAGCCATGAGCGAATGCGGTGTCGTGGTCTTCAATGCGCCGGGGGCCAATGCCAACTCCGTCAAGGAACTGGTGATCGCCGGCATGCTCATGGGCACACGCAACATTGCCCCGGCAATGAATTTTGTTTCCGGGCTGAAGGGTGATGACGAGTCATTGCACAAACAGGTTGAAGCCGGCAAGAAGAACTTCGTCGGGCACGAACTGCGCGGCAGCACACTGGGCATCATCGGCTTGGGGGCCATCGGCTCGCAACTCGCTGAATCGGCCATCCATCTTGGTATGAACGTCATTGGCTACGATCCGGACATCACCGTCGAAGCCGCCTGGCGTCTGCCCTCGCAGGTCAAGAAGGCGGCCAGCGTCGATGACCTGGTCAAGCGCGCCGATTTCATCAGCCTGCATGTGCCGCTGCTCCCGGCCACCAAGGATCTGATCAACGCCGAGCGCATCAAGCTCATGAAGAAGGGCTGCGTACTGCTCAACTTTTCGCGCGAAGGCATCGTCAACGAACAGGCCGCACTCGACGGGCTCAACGAAGGCCGGTTGCAAGCCTACATCTGCGACTTTCCGAGCAATCTGCTGCGCCCGCATCCGCGCTTCGTCGCCCTGCCGCACCTGGGCGCGTCCACCGAAGAAGCCGAGGAATACAGCGCCGTCATGGTCGCCGATCAGGTGTCCGACTATCTGGAAAACGGCAACATCCTCAACTCGGTCAACTTCCCCAACATTTCCATGCCGCGCGAATCAGCCTACCGGCTGGCGATCGCCAACGCCAACGTGCCGAACATGCTGGGTCAGATCTCGACCACGCTGGCCAGTGCCAGGCTCAATATTCACAACATGGTCAACAAATCGCGTGGTGACTTTGCGTTTACGCTGGTGGACGTGGACGCCAAGGTGCCAAAGAAAGTGATCGATCAGCTCTGCGCGATCAAGGGCGTGTTGAAAGTACGCTACCTGCCTGCAGGTCAATAAATACGGATAAATCAGGCAATGCAACGCCATAAGCAAGCATTCATGCGGCCTCTGGAGTTGCTGCACTGTAGGCCGCTTATTGATGCGCCTTTCAGGGCAGTGCGGCGAGGGTATGTTTTCACCTTCTTGGGCGAGTACACGCGTATTCGCCCGCTCACAAGCGCTGTACCAGAATAGCCGTCAGTTCCGCATCGGTCAGCACCACCGGATTGGTTTTCATGCTGGAGCCCCGGCTCTCCGCCACGATGCGCGGAAAATCATCGGCGCTGATCCCGTAGTTTGAGAGGCGCGGCAAGTTGAGTTCCACTTCCCAGCGGCGCAGACAATCGACGAGAAAGCGACGCGCCTCGGTGCCGTCCAATCCCTTCTGCATGGCGAAGCGGCGGCCGATCTCGGCATACTTGGGCAACGCGGGGCTATCCGGTTCGCGTGCTTCGAGCGCGGCGATATTGGCTTCCGTCGCACTCGCCACCAGCGTGCCACACACGACGCCATGCGGAATCGGGAAAAAGGCGCCGATCGGTGAGGCGAGGCCGTGCACCGAGCCAAGCCCGGTCTGCGCCAGACAGATGCCCGAGAGCAGCGAAGCGTAGGCCATTTTCTCTCGCGCTTCGGCGGACTGCGCGTGATAGAGCGAGGAGAGCGCATCGCGGGCAGCCATGATGCCCGAGCGGGCGAGCGCATCGGTCAGCGGGTTGGAGCGGGTCGACACGAAAGATTCGAGCAGTTGCGTGAAGGCATCGAAACCGTCAGCGGCGATCAGCGCCGGTGGGCAGGTGGCCAGCAGATCGGGATCGACGACGGCCCATTCGGCGACCAGTTGGTCGTCGCGGAAGGATTTCTTGAAGCCTTTGGGCGAAGACAGCACGGCGTTTTTCGTGGCTTCCGAACCGGTCCCCGCCGTCGTCGGCACGGCAATAAAGGGGGTCGCCGGGCCGCGATACGGCAACTCCGGCCCCACGCCTTCGAGGTGTTCCATCACCGAATTGCCGGGCTGCAGCAGACCGGCGATGGCTTTCGCCGCATCCAGCGCGCTACCGCCGCCGATGCCGGCCACCGCATCAAAGTGCGTGCCGCGCAGGGCAGCCACCGTTTGGTCGACAAACTCGGGCGAGGGTTCGCCAGGCACTTTGACCTGCTCCCACGTCACGCCACGCTGGCGCAGGGCGTCGAACAAAGCCGCACCGGCCGCCGACTCGGCAAACGAGCGCATGCCCGTGATGATCAGTAGTTGTTTTCCGTAGCCGGCGACAATGTCCGGCAGTTTTTTGAGCGTGCCGCTGCCGAATTCAATGCGTGGCAAACGGGCAATCGAGAAAGGGGAGAAATTCATGTTCATGCGGGCAGTCATGTCGGAAATAAACCATTCATCACTTCGCCGCGGCGCGGCTCGGCCATCATGTCGGCCACCGCCGCGCGCCAGGCGAGATAGTGCGCGGTCTCCTTGTGCGCAGCCGCATCGGCCGCCGTGGCGTAGGCTTCGTAAAGAATGAAGCACGCCGGATCGTCCGGCGACTGGAGCACATCGAAGCGCCGGTTGCCCGGCTCCTTGACTGAATCTTCGTGATTGGCGTGCGACGCATCAATGAAGCCATCGACGCAATCTGGCTTAACGCGGACATGAACGAGCGTGACATGCATTCTGATTTCTCCTGAATCTACACTCACTCGCAGATTCTACCTCTACACGCCAGCCTGACTTAAACGAGCGCAGCTTTGAATTTGCTGAATTCGATTATTCTGAAAAAGTGTTCCATAAGGTCAGGATCATGTTTAACGCCAACCTCCTTGTGCAGAATAGCGACGATTTCCTGGTGCGTTCTGGCACGCTGATATGAACGGGTTACCGCCATTGCGTCGTAACTGTCTGCAATGGTGAGAATGCGGGAATAAATTGGAATCTGCACCCCCGAAAGCCCCTCGGGATAGCCTCGACCATTAAAATGCTCATGGTGGTAGCGGATAACCAAAGCGGCTTGTTGCGAGCCTTGGAGTTCCGTCGAAGCAATTATTTTCTCCCCAAACTCTGAATGCATCTTCATGGCCGCCCATTCAGCGTCATCCAGTTGTGTCGGCTTAAGCAAGATATCGTCGCGGATGCCGATTTTGCCAACATCGTGAAACATCGCGGCGATTCTCAAAATACCCAATTCACTTTCAGACAGGCCGCAGCTAAGCCCGATTGCCTCGGAGAGGCCCATGACACGTTCGGAATGAAGCCGCGTATAAGAATCGCGATACTCCAAAGCCGCCGACAAGGCTTTGGTGTACTTGTACAGAACAACATAAATGGGGTCTGTCAGATCCATGTGCTGATTCATGCGTCCTGCGCTCCTTTTGCCACTTTCTTTCTAGGCGTTTTTGTGCCACCTCTCCGGCGCTTCGGCGCCTGCGGAACCACCCCTTCTTCACCTATCACCTGCTCACTGCGCTGCATAAGTTTACTACTGCGGAACACAAAAGCCCCGGATTTTTCGTCCCGCCCCAATTCGAGCAAGCCACGCTCCTGAGCCTCTTCAAGCAGATTGCCGAAGGCGCGAAAACCGTAATAGCTCTCGTTGAAGTCCGGCTTGCGGCGCTTAATCGCCTCCTTCAGCATCGAAGCCCATATTTTTCCGCTGTCGCCACGTTCTGCCACCAGCGCGTCGAACGTCTCCAGCGCCAGATCGATGGCCTCGCTCTTGCGCGCCTCCAACTCCTGCGCCTTGTCGTCATCAGCGCTGCCCTTGGCCGGAGCGGCTTTCGGCGTGCGGCGCGCCGCCGAGCGCTGACTCTCGCGCGCCAGATCGTTGTAGAAAATGAATTCGTCGCAGTTGGCGATCAGCAGGTCGGATGTCGATTGCTTGACGCCGACGCCGATCACGTACTTGGCGTTCTCGCGCAACTTGGAAACCAGCGGCGAAAAATCCGAATCGCCACTGATGATGACGAAAGTATTGACGTGCGCCTTGGTGTAACATAGGTCGAGCGCGTCGACCACCATGCGGATGTCCGCCGAATTCTTGCCCGACTGGCGTACGTGCGGAATCTCGATCAGCTCGAAGTTGGCCTCGTGCATGGTGGCCTTGAAGGCCTTGTAGCGATCCCAGTCGCAGTACGCTTTCTTGAGCACGATACTGCCCTTGAGCAGCAGGCGCTCAAGCACCGGCTTGATGTCGAATTTGTCGAAATTGGCATCGCGCACGCCGAGGGCAACGTTCTCGAAGTCGCAGAAAACCGCCATGCTGACGGTATCGGGGGAAGCGGCCATGGGTATCTCCAGTGAGGTATAACGGAGAGTATACGCCTCAGCCGTCGGCAATTTCCGCTAAACCCCCAACAAAGAAACAGTTTTTCGTGCCGGTCGCTGGCAGTATTATTAACCTGCGTCAATACAGGATGTTCTGAACGCACCGATAATGTTCAACTCTCTCCGGGTACGGGCTAAGCCAATGTCAGTCATCAAAGCGCTATCAACCATTTTTCTGAGCATGGCTCTACTGCTTGCGGGCTGCTCAGACCCGCCTGCCTTCAAGTCGACCGACATTACCGGCACTGACTGGGGCAAGGATTTCAATCTCACTGATCACACCGGTAAAGCACGCCAACTGGCCGACTTCCGGGGCAAGATTGTAGTCATCTTTTTCGGTTACACCCAGTGCCCGGACGTTTGCCCGACCACGCTCTCTACCATGCGTGAGGCCCTTGTCCTGCTCGGCGAGGACGCCAAGCGCGTCCAGGTTATTTTCATCACGCTGGATCCCTCGCGTGACACGGCTCAAGTACTGGGGCAATACGCACAGGCCTTCAACCCGAGTTTTATCGGTCTGCGTACAGACGACGCCTCAACGGCAGCGCTGGCCAAGGAATTCAAAGTGTTCTACAGCAAGCAAAAGGGATCAACACCCGAAACCTACAGCGTTGACCACTCCGCCGTAAGCTATGCTTACGATCCGCAAGGACGGCTCCGGCTGGTCATCCGTCATGGCGAAGCACCCAACATCGTTGCTGCCGACCTCAAACTTCTTCTCGCCGGAAAATAGGCTCTCAGGAAACCCGATATGAAATTTCTCATCATACTGTTCGCGGCATTCGCCCTACCCGCTGCCGCCGCTACGGCCAACGCGCCCACCAGCACGGAGATCAATCTGGATGTCGGCACCCCGCCGGTGATGGTCGCCCGGCATGCCTTGACCCAGCGCTCGTCAAGGCTGCTTCGTTTTTATGAGGCCGGCATCATTGGTCTGGGCTACGACGGCATGATCAAAATGCACGATGACAGCCGGCTTACTCTGGTGCAGCGGCAGATTGCAGAAAAGCTCATCGATCAAGAGAACCCGGATCGCAACTCACTGATTTATGCATTGGCCGAAGCCCACGGCGGCCAGGCCAGCCAGCCCGCCGCCCGGGCGGCTCAAGTCAAACGCTGGAAGGATCAGTTTCATTCCGGCTGGTGGATTGAGGATGCCAACGGGACGTGGGTCAAAAAACCCTGAGTTTTTCCAACAAAACAATTCAAGACGTCTAATTAATAGCGACATCATTTTTTTGCCCAAGGAAAATATCCCATGAAAACACTTCGCATCATTCTGGCAATCGCATTGGCAACACTATTCTCAAGCGTGGCAATGGCTGCCGACGTGGAAGTCAAAACCGTCTGGATTCGCGGCACGGTAGCCGGGCAGCAAGCTACCGGCGCCTTCATGGAAGTTACCAGCAAATCGGGTGCCACGCTTGTTGGCGCTTCCAGCCCGGTGGCTGGCGTAACCGAAGTTCATGAGATGACGATGGACGGCAACGTCATGAAAATGCGCGCCATTCCGCGGCTTGAACTGCCGGCCGGCAAGACCGTGAAACTTCAACCCGGTGGCTACCACGTCATGCTGATGGCACTGAAACAGCCGCTCAAGGCCGGCGATTCTATTCCTTTGACCTTGAAGATCGAAGGCAAGGACAAGAAAACAGAGACCATCGAGCTCAAGGCTGAAGTTCGCGATCTAACGGCTGCCCCAATGAGCAGCGGTCACA
>JANNGP010000223.1:0-7963 GCA_031403915.1 Betaproteobacteria bacterium | reverse complement strand
CGGTCTGGCTCCGGATCTTCTGGCGCAGCTATTCCAGCCTTTCAATCGACTCGGGCAGGAGGCCATTGCCGAAGAGGGTACCGGCATTGGCCTGGTGGTGAGCAAGCGGCTGATCGAATTGATGCACGGTGTTATTGGCGTGGAAAGTAAGGTCGGGACGGGAAGTGTGTTCTGGATCGAGCTGAAACTGACGACTGAACCGCAAGCGCCGGATTACGCAACGGGACTCACCGGCACCGTCCAGACCCATGTTGCTACTGCCGCGCAGTTACGAACCCTGCTCTATGTTGAAGACAATCCAGCCAATCTGATGCTGGTCGAGGACATCATTGCGCGCCGCCCCGACATCCACCTGCTGAGTGCGCGCGATGGCAACCGTGGCATCGAGATTGCACGTGTCTCGCGACCGGATGTTATTTTGATGGACATCAATCTGCCGGGGATCAGTGGCATTGAAGCCATGAGAATCCTGGCCGATGATCCGGCAACCGCGCATATTCCGGTGGTGGCGATCAGTGCCAATGCCATCCCCCGTGATATCGTGATAGGGCTTGAGTCCGGTTTCTTCCGCTACCTGACCAAGCCAATCAATGTCAAAGAGTTCATGGATACGCTCGATGAAGCGCTGGCCTTTGCCAAAACCGAATCGGACCGCGTAAATATTGAGGATCAAGCATGAAGCTTAACGAGACCGAGATTCTTAACGCCAACATCCTGATCGTTGATGATCAGGAGTCCAATGTCAGCCTGCTTGAACAGTTGCTCAGTGAAACCGGCTACACCCAGGTGACGTCGACCATGAATCCGGAAGAGGTTTGCGCGCTGCATCGAAAAAATCATTATGACCTGATTCTGCTCGATCTGCAGATGCCCATCATGGACGGGTTTCAGGTCATGGAGAGTCTCAAGACCAACGATGCTGACGCCTACCTCCCGGTGCTTGTGCTTACCGCCCAGCCGGGACACAAACTGCGTGCCTTGCAAGCCGGCGCCAAGGACTTCATCAGCAAACCCTTCGATCTGGTGGAGGTCAAGGCGCGCATTCACAACGTGCTGGAAGTGCGGCTGCTGTACAAGAAACTTGAGAGCTACAACGCCGTGCTGGAACAAGCGGTGCAGGAGCGTACCGCCGAATTGCGTGAAAGCGAGGCACGCTATCGCAGCCTGACCGAACTGGCTTCTGACTGGTACTGGGAGCAGGATGAAAACATGAACTTCACCAAGGTGTCCGGCCCGGTGCTGGAGATGCTCGGCATTCAGGTGGGTTCCTTGAATGGAGAAGTTGGTGGCACGCAGGTGACCGGCTGGAATGAGGCGGAACGGGCGTTGCTGCAGGAATGCATTGCCGCGCGCCAGCCTTTCCTGGACTTCGTTTTCAGCCGGACTAATGTTGATGGGTCGCAGCAAAAGTTTCAGGTGAGCGGCGAGCCAATGTTTGATCGTTCCTGTCGATTCCTCGGTTACCGCGGAATCGGTGTGGAACTCACCGCAAAGAAATGAACCTGGAAAAAGAAGGTTAACCACGGAGAGCACGGAGAAAACCTTAAGTTAAGGAAGCGCTGAATAAGTCGTCACACTGGCGGAAGCCGGAATGACATTTATGATGTTTTGTTAACTCGCATCAATAGGTGTGCTGCTAACGATTTCTGGCTCATAGCTTTTCTCCGTGTTCTCCGTGCTCTCTGTGGTTAATTGCCGTTATTTGTTAAACAGATCATTGTTACGGGTTGAGATGACAGCACTTAATAGTCCGAACCAGAACCATCTTCTCGCCGCGCTGCCCACGGCGGAATTCGAAGCGCTGGCGGCACATCTGGAACTGGTTCCATTGCCGCTCGGGAAAATGCTCTACGAGCCCGGTGGGCAGTTGCAGCATGCCTATTTCCCCACGACTTCCATCGTGTCACTGCACTATGTCATGGCGTCGGGGGCCTCGGCTGAAACAGCGGGGGTGGGCAACGAAGGTGTTGTCGGTATTTCCCTGTTCATGGGCGGTGATACCACACCCAGTTCGGCCGTGGTGCAAACCGCCGGCTATGCGTACCGGATGGAACGTCGCAAGCTGAAGCAGGAATTCGACCGCGCCGGCTTGCTGCAACGCCTGCTGCTGCGCTATACCCAAGCACTGATGACGCAGATGGCACAGACGGCGGTCTGTAACCGCCACCACTCTGTTGAACAGCAATTGTGCCGCTGGTTGCTGCTGACGCTTGATCGCCTGCCGACCAATGAACTGGTCATGACGCAGGAACTGGTTGCCAGCATGCTCGGCGTACGCCGCGAAGGGATTACGGAGGCGGCCGGCAATCTGCAGCGTTCTGGTTTCATCAGTTACCGGCGCGGGCATATCGCCGTGCTTGATCGATCCGGGCTCGAGGCCAGCACTTGCGAGTGCTATGCCGTGGTCAAGAAGGAACTGGATCGATTGCTTTCTGACGTTCTGTATCGCCAGGGCGCTTCTGCTGCAAGGAAATAGGCGCTTCAGGGATTATCGGGAATTGAGATTCTTCTGTGGGATAACACCTGCCCCGCACCTAACACGCACCTAAACCGACCCTGTCTGATTAGCGATGGCAATGTGGGTATGGTCTGTTCAAGACTTGCCTGAACGTCTCCCAGGCCGTGCAGTTCATCCATGTGGCATGCCGCTAATACCTGTTTGTTCGCCACCGCACAGACATCCGTCCTGAAAATTTCGATCATTGAGCTTGTCTCTGGTAGTTCGTCGCTTTATACAAAACGACAGAGGCAGAGATTCAACGAAAGCCGATCAAGTCCGCGGGATTGCTCACAATGACGTGGGCAGTTCTCGAAAACCAAATAGGAGGAATTGCCATGAAATATTCAAATCTATGCGTTACCGCAGTAATGATGTTTGTTTTGAGTGCTTGTGTTGGTCCAGCCGGACCGCCTGGCGCAACCGGCAGCACTGGATATACCGGGGCAACGGGGGCGACCGGAGCGACGGGGGCGTCGGGAGCTACAGGCGCTACGGGAGCATCGGGGGCAAGGGGATACTCCGGGAACACTGTCGGCACCCCGCCGCCACCCAGCGAGTACGACGACAACGGTATCACCGCCAGGGTAGTCGCAGCCATACGCGATCAGCCTGCTTTGAACTCGAGCGGAATCATTGTCGAGACCGTCAGCGGCGCGGTTCGACTGAACGGCACAGTGACTTCTCAGGCTGACGCAACCAAGGCAATCCAGGTGGCGCGCAGCGTCGGTGGCGTGAGAATTGTCGAGAGCAATATGCAGATCAAATAGAAGATGTTGGTCAGGCGGTGTTCGACGAAAATGGCCTGACGCTTGCGGCAGGCAGTCACCGCCAGTGTGATAATTCAGCCATGAAATCAATAGCCCTTCATCCCGACGTTTTTTCACGGCCTGTCGCCAAGAGACGACAGGCCGTGAAATTTTTCTGCCGGGAAGCCGAATTATCTAAAGTGCAAATTGCCGCCTCCGAAGATCCCAATTAGTCCGATAACGATCAAATAAATGGCGACGATGTAGTTGAGCATGCGCGGTGCTACAAGAATCAGAATCCCGGCGAGCAGCGAGACCAGGGGCGTGAGGGCTAGATTGATATTCATTGAGTGTACCTTTCCATGCGGTTGAGTTGGAGAGTAGGGTGGAGGCAATTATCGCCTCTAGGTGCCGGCTGTGGTTTGACGCGTTTACTCTGACGCCCACCTGAAGTCGACGGTGCGGAGTTTTGTCGGTTCGACAGCGGCTTGATGCGTCACGGTTTTTCCGGCGAATGTTGCAGCAACGTGATAATTGCCTGCCGGTAATCGGGTGAAGAACCACGGGCCTTCGGATGTAGTGTCCAGAATCGTTACGCCTTTTATGTCGGTTATGACCACCCGGACAGCGCTGGCGAATTCGCCCGAATTCATGGCGAACACGAGTTTGAGATCGAAATTGCTGGACAGTGCATTGAGCCGGCCGATTGATTCGTCGCCAACGCCCCCCGAAACATAGTTAATGCCGCCGGAGGTCTGAAAAACGGCTTCGCTGTTGGTGCTTGCGATAGATACAAACGAGGTAGAGCCAAGAATGATGGCCGCAAAACTGTACGAAATTAAATCTTTCTTGATGCCGAAAATTGTTTTCATGTGTTGATACTCCAAGGTCAATTTGTTGTGCAATGTTGTGTCGGGTGCTTCTCGCCATTGCTGGAATGATTATCCGCAAGCAGGGAATTCTTTCTGTGCGCCATCGAACAGAGAGAAACCTTGTAAGCGCAGATGATTATCACAACGCAGTCGTACTGCAGACTTGAGCCCGCCGGAGTAATTATGAGGAACCCGAATTTGTTTAAATGGATTGCTGGCATATTTTTCGCACCTGTCGTGCTGGCAATTATTTTCATCACTTTTTTCGGATGGAACTGGCTACACGACCCGATCGAGCGCATGACACTGGAGAAAACAGGCCGTGAACTGCTGATCAGCGGTGATATCAAGGTCATGTTTGGCTGGCATCAGCCGCGTATTCATGCAACCAAGGTCAGCTTCGCCAATCCCGCCTGGGCCAAAGAAAAACAGATGGTCACCGCCGAGGAGGTGGAAATTACTATCGATTTGCCGCAGCTCCTTTGGCAAAACATCGTTTTCCCCGAAGTCCACCTCAAACGCCCGGTGATTTTTCTGGAGCAGGGTGCCAACGGACAAAAGAACTGGCTGCTTGATCACAATCAGCAGGATGAAGCGGCTCGCATCAGGATTGATCGCCTGACCCTCGATCATGGAACGCTGGGCTATGACGACACCGGTCAGAAAACCAGCATCCGCTCGGAACTCTCCACCACAAACACTCTGTCCAGCGAAGGTGAACTTGTTTTTACGGCGAAGGGTCAATACAAAGGCATGAATCTGAAGGCGAAAGGCAATGGCGGGCCGGTTCTGGGCTTGCGCGATGAAAAAACACCTTATCCGCTGAAAGCCGATCTCACCATCGGCCATACCGTTGCCAAGGTCGATGGCACCATTACCAGCCTGCTCAAGTTTTCCGCAATGGATATGCAGCTTACCCTGCGCGGTGAGAGTCTGGCGCAGCTCTTCCCTTTGCTCGGCATCGCATTCCCTGCAACACGTGCTTACTCGACTGACGGACGCATTTTGCACAACGAAAAAACGTGGCGCTACGAGAAATTCACCGGGCGCATCGGTGAGAGTGACATTGCGGGTTCCTTGCAGGTCGACACCGGCGGGAAACGAACGCTGATGAAAGCAGATCTGGTTTCCAATCGGCTTGATTTTGCCGACCTTGGCCCCCTGATTGGCGCGCGGCCCGGTAGCGTAGACGCCGCTGTACAAGCGGCATCGCCGCCCTCTCAAACAGACGCCCCGATACCCGAGCGAGCGCGTGTGCTGCCGGGTGTGCCGTTCAAGACCGATCGTTGGGGTAGTGTCGACGCGGAGGTTAGCCTCAAAGCCAAAGACATTCGTACCGCCGATCTGCCGCTTGAGAACCTTGTTGCCCATTTGAGTTTGCGCGATTCGGTGTTGACGCTTGATCCACTTGATTTTGGTGTGGCTGGCGGGCACCTTAAATCGGTGATTACGCTGGATGGACGTGTAAATCCGATTCAGGCTCACGCCAAGGTGCGGGCAAGAAAAATTCTCATTTCAAGTCTGTTCCCCAAGCTTGATTTGAGCAAGAGCAGTATCGGTCAGGTTAATGGTGAGTTTGATCTCTCTGGAAATGGCAACTCGGTAAGGCAGATGCTGGCCAGTTCGAAGGGAAAAGTGGGGCTCGTTGTCGCCGGGGGCGAGATCAGTCAGATGATGATGGAACGAGCAGGCATGCACCTCTGGGAGATTCTGGGGCTGAATATGACGGGTGACAAACTCGTCAAGCTGCACTGCGGGGTGGCCAACTTTGACGTGTCTGAGGGCATCATGCATGCTGACGCGCTGGTTTTAGACACCGAGGTTACGACCATCATCGGAACCGGAACCATCGATTTCGGGCAGGAAAAACTAGACCTTACACTCAATCAGAAAACCAAGAACACCAGCCCTCTGGCGTTGAGAAGTCCAATTCGCGTTCGCGGTAGTTTCGCCCGGCCGGAAGCCAAGGTTGACAAGGCACAGGTCGCTGCGCGAGCTTTCGGAGCGATTGCGCTGGGTATGCTTAATCCAGTGTTGGCCTTGATTCCTCTGATTGATGCCGGGCCGGGGGTTGATAGCGATTGTCGACATCTGATACGCGAGGCAAGGGCATTGCCGAGAGACAACCATAAAAAAACAGACCCCCGGTCCGCAGAATAACCGGGGGTCTCAACTCGCCAGTTGAACCTAGAGGGTTAAAAACCGGCGTGAAGTCATGATTATTGATTGTTCGCTTCGGCAATTCTGTGCGCCAGCGAACAGAGTCACAAATAAATGCAGCGTACCTTTGCGTTGTTAGTCTCGATGGCCGTGAATCTTTCCAGAGTTGTGGCTTTTTTAAAATAATTAGTAAAGGAATTCTCATGAAGTATTCAATCGTGTTTTCATCAATAGTTCTTGCGCTGGCGTTGAGTGCCTGCGAAAAATCAACAGTCGTAAATCCTGCTCCGACGGTTACTACTGTTCCCGTCCCCGGCCCTGCCGGCCCGGCCGGTGCTCCTGGCTTGACCGGCCCAACCGGATCAACGGGTTATACCGGTACCACCGGAGATACGGGCGCTACCGGAGCAACTGGGAATACAGGTAACACCGGAGCGACCGGTGAACGTGGAAAGACAGGTGGTGACACGGTGCTGATCGTTCCAGCCGCACCTCCTTCACGCTAAGTCCGATTCGTCGGATTGAACATCACTCTGTGGCTGTGCGGATATCGTATGGCCAGAGGGTGATGCAACTCTTTGATGCAGGCGGACTATGAAAGAGAGAAATGTTAATTCGCTCAAGTTTGCTGTGGTAGTGGCTTATCTCCTCGCCTCGGCAGGGTGTGCTGCATTGCCTGACACCGAAGCCATCATTGAGCGGCATTCCGGGCAAGCGGCTCGCTTCGAAAACGCCAGCGGGCCAATTTCTACACAAAAAAGTGCAGCCATCCTCGCCGAGCTTAAGCGCACGTCCGGTGACATCGACATCCTGGATAAACAGATTGCGTTGGAGCAGGCCGTTGTAGGTAGCCCGCTCATTCTGGGAAACAAGGTCACGCTGCTGCAGAACGGGGCTGAAACTTACGCCGCCATGTTCGCTGCAATCCGCAAGGCACGTGACCACATCAATCTTGAGACCTACATCATTGAAGATGACGAAATCGGGCAGCAGTTCGCGAATTTGCTGTTGGAGCAGCAGGCCAAGGGAGTGCAGGTTAACGTAATCTATGACAGCGTCGGCGCTTTCAATACGCCCAAAGCATTTTTCGAGCGTTTGACGGCAGGCGGCGTTGCGGTGCTCGAATTCAATCCGCTTAACCCGCTCGCAGCCAAGAAGGCATGGCTGATCAATAACCGTGATCATCGTAAATTGCTGGTGGTCGACGGGCGGACGGCATTCATTGGCGGCATCAATATCAGCAGCGTTTATTCGTCGGGATCGATCGTCAAGCGACCCGGAAAAACGACTGGGAACACAGTGGCCTGGCGTGACACCGACCTGCAAATTGAAGGACCAGTGGTCGGTGAATTGCAGAAACTTTTCATGGGAACATGGGAAAAGCAGCGCGGCCAGGCGCTTGTCCCGAAAGATTACTTCCCTGTACTCAAAACGCAGGGGAAAGACATTGTGCGCGCCATCGGCAGCACGCCCGACGATCCGTACAGCCTGATTTACCTGACCTTGATCTCGGCGATTGGCAATGCCGAAAAGCAGGTACAGCTCACCAATGCGTACTTCGTTCCTGATCCCCGGCTACTGCAATCACTGATTGCTGCCGCCGGGCGCGGTGTCGATGTGAAGCTAATTCTACCAAGCCATTCCGATTCCGACATCGTCTTTCATGCCGGGCGCTCGAACTATGC
>JANNGP010000222.1:0-12496 GCA_031403915.1 Betaproteobacteria bacterium | reverse complement strand
TCGCAAAGCGATGTGATCATCACTATGCTGCCCAACTCGCCGCATGTCAGAGAAGCCGTTCTCGGCAAGGACGGCGTGCTGGAGGGCGCGAAGGCCGGCACCATCCTTGTTGATATGAGCTCAATCGCACCGGGAGCTGTGCAGGAAATTTGTGCGGCCGTCAAAGAGAAGGGCATTGTCATGCTGGATGCCCCGGTTTCCGGGGGCGAACCTAAAGCCATTGAAGGCACGCTGGCCATCATGGTTGGCGGTGACACAAAAGCTTTCGATACGGTCAAGCCGATTCTCGAGAAGATGGGCACTTCCGTTGTTCATGTCGGCGACATCGGCGCAGGGAATGTCACCAAACTGGCCAACCAGATTATCGTTGCGCTCAATATCGCGGCAGTGTCCGAAGCCTTCGTGTTGGCCACCAAGGCCGGCGTTAGCCCGGAAGCCGTATTTAACGCGATCAAGGGCGGGTTGGCAGGGTCAACGGTCATGAACGCCAAGGTGCCGATGATTCTGGATGGCAACTTCAAGCCCGGTTTCCGTATCGATCTGCACATCAAAGATCTGCAAAACGCGCTCGATACTGCCCACGCTCTCAATGTGCCGGTCCCGCTTACGGCCAACATCATGGAGACGATGCAAGCGCTCAAGAACGACGATCTGGGCGGCAGCGACCACAGCGCCGTCATCCGCTATTACGAGAAGCTTGCCAAAGCTGAGGTTCGAAAATAATCACATTCACATGACAGGGTTGAATTGAAGTGCGTTTCTGCCCAGGCTGGTCAATCTATTTCTTGGCAGGTCTGTTCAGCTCATGTTGCATGCTAGCGGGCATCCCTTGATGAGCATTAAAACGGTGTTTCCCAGAAATTTTTCTGGAGGTAATGCAGGAATCATAAGGGAGTAGTTGTTTTTGTATGGAATTTGTTCTTGTTTGAGTTTCCTTTTTATCTTTTAAGGAGCACTTAGTATGAAAATCAGAACTGCAGTTGTTGTTTTGCTCGGGGCGCTGTCTGTCCTCGCCGGCTGCGCCGCTACGCCAGATTCTGCAGGGAAGCGCTCGCTGATGATCACAGGTAATGACGAGAAAGCTACCTGGAACGATGTTGGACTGGTGCTCAAGCAGGGTGAAAAGCACTCGATGTCCATCGTCGATATCGGTACTGATCCGCTGGCACCCAAAATCATTGCCGACCTGCCGCTGGACAACACGATCATGGGACCGCCCACCAATCTGGCGATTTCGCCTGACGAGACCCTCGCTGTGATGGCCAACTCCGTCAATGTGGTTATGAAGGACGGGAAACCTGCCCTCGAGCCCGATAACCGTCTCTTTGTGGTTGATCTGACGACCAATCCGCCCAAGCTGATTGATACGGTGACAGTCGGCAAGCAGCCTTCCGGCCTGTCCTTCAACCGCGCCGGCAATCTCATTCTGATCGCCAACCGCAACAGCAACGATATCAGCGTGCTGCGCGTCGCCGGGAAGAAAGTTACCCTGATTGACACGGTGGCTATTGGTGAGCAGGTCGCACACGTTCGCTTTACGCCGGACGGCAAGCGCGCGCTGGCTGCCAAGTTCCCTGGCCACAAGGTGGCCATGCTTGACGTCAATGGTGAAAAAGTCACCTACAACAAGCAGGATGTGGTGGTTGGACTGTGGCCGTACAACCTCGACGTAACGCCGGACGGAAAAATCGCGCTGACCGCGGATAACGGAAACTCCGGTGCTGCGGATGGCCATACGGATACGGTCAGTGTGATCGACCTTGAAGCCAACCCGCCGCGCGTTATCGACAAGGTAGTTGTGGGCGATGCACCTGAAGGTCTGGCAATCAGTCCGACCGGCAAGATGGCCGTCGTGGCACTGATCGCGGGCAGCAACTCGCCGCACAAAGCCTTCTTCTACAACCGCGATGCCTATGTCGTGGCACTGAAGATCGACGGCAAGAAGGTGACACGCACGAATGAAGTTAAAGTGCGCGGTCTGCCGGAAGGCGTCGTGTTCAGTGACGACGGCCGTTACGTCTACGTCGGTAACTACCTCGATCGCGACGTTTCCATCCTCCGCGTCGACGGTGATCAACTGGTCAATACCGGCAAGTCGCTGAAACTGCCAGGGCAACCCGGCTCCATGCGCGGCAAGACCTTGTTCTAACCCTTGCCAGGGGCAAGCCCCCGGCATTTCGTCGGGGGTCTTGTCGGGCACGTAACCATCAACCATAACTATCTTGAGAAAATCAACATGAACAACACCATCATTTCGACCGACAAGTCGTCCCCCGCATTTGGACCGTTTTCACAGGCCGTGATGAAAGATGGGATTCTTTACACCTCCGGTTTGATGCCTTTTTTGCCCGGCAGTGGTGACTTGGTCAGCAATGATCTTGAAGAGCAGGTGCACCAGACCATGCGCAACATGAAGGCGCTTCTGGCCGCTGCCGACATGACGTTTCAGGATCTGATTCTGGTCACGATATATACCACCGATTTGCAGGAATTCGCGACGATCAACAAGATTTATGGCTCGTATTTTGAAGGCATGACAGTCTATCCCAGTCGGGCTGCAGTCGGTATTTCAGCGTTGGCCAAGGGTGCGCGGATCGAACTGACGGCAATTGCGAAGAAGTAATTTAACCGGGTATAGGAAATTGCTTAAATTCGTGGTTTCGTGGCTGACGAGCCAAAACTAATTTTTAACTGAAAAGGGAATTGAAAAAGGGAATTGCATGGAAAACATAGAACGTCTAAAAGAGATTTGCAAGGATGTGCGTGCCGATATCGTTCGCATGACAAACGCCGCGGCCTCCGGCCATCCGGGTGGCAGCTTGTCGGCGGTGGAAGCGATGGTCACACTGTACTGTAACGTAATGAACCATCGCCCCTCCGAGCCTGCCTGGCCGGAACGCGACCGTTTCTTCCTGTCCAAGGGGCATGCTTGCCCTGTCACCTACGCCACGATGGCGCGGGCGGGCTTCTTCCCGGTGGAAGAGTTGCTGACACTCCGCAAACTTGGAACGCGTTTGCAGGGTCATCCGTCGTGTATGACACTGCCGGGCATTGAAGTTTCCAGCGGTTCTTTGGGTCAAGGCTTGTCGGTTGCCAACGGTTTTGCACTGTCCGCTAAGATCAACAAGAAACCTTATCGTGCGTACTGCCTGATGGGCGATGGCGAATTGCAAGAGGGCCAGATCTGGGAAGCCATGATGACAGCACCCCATTACAAGCTCGATAACGTTTGTGCCATTGTGGATTACAACAATCTGCAAATCGACGGTACCGTTGAGCAAGTCATGGGCTTGGCACCGCTTGCGGACAAATGGCGCGCCTTCAACTGGCACGTCATTGAGTGCGATGGGCATGACGTATCGCAGATGCTGGCCGCGTACGAAGAAGCCAAGCAAACCAAGGGGAAACCTTCGGCCATTATCATGAAGACTATCAAGGGCAAAGGTGTTTCCTTCATGGAAAATGTCGCCGGTTGGCACGGAAGAGTCTGTAATCAGGATGAGATGAAGCTGGCACTGGAAGATATTTACGGGAAGGGGAACTGAAGATGAGTGTGAAGATGCTGCCGACACGGGACGGCTATGGCCATGGCCTGGTCGAACTGGGTGCGACAAATCCGGAGGTGATCGTACTGGATGCGGATCTCGCCAAATCCACGCGTTCCGACTGGTTTCAGGCCAAGTACCCGGATCGTTTCTTCGATATCGGCATCGCCGAACAGGACATGATTGGCACGGCCGCTGGCCTGGCGCTGGGAGGAAAAATTCCCTTCGCGACGACCTACGCGGTATTTGTTGCCGGCCGGGCGTGGGATCAGGTACGCACGACGGTCTGCTACTCCAATCTGAATGTCAAGATCGCTGGTGCGCACGGTGGTATATCGGCCGGCGGAGACGGTGCTACGCACCAGGCGCTGGAAGATGTTGCCCTGATGCGCGTACTGCCAAACATGACGGTCATTCTTCCTTGCGACGCGAACGAAGCCAAGAAGGCGACGATTGCCGTTTCGAAGATTCACGGACCCTGCTACCTGCGCTTTGCGCGCGAGGCAACACCGGTTTTCACCGAAGAGAGCGATCCTTACGTGATTGGCAAGGCGATCGAAATGAAGCCAGGCAAGGATGTCACCTTCATTGCGGCAGGCCCGCTGCTCTACGAGGCGATGCTGGCCCATGAACAACTGGCGGCCGAAGGGATTTCCGCCCGCGTTATCAACATGCATACGGTCAAGCCGATGGATGAAAAGGCTGTCTTGGCTGCGGCAAAAGAAACCGGTGCGATTGTTACCATTGATGAAGCTCAGCTGGCCGGTGGTTTGGGCAGCGCTGTGGCGGAATATCTGGTTGGCAATTATCCGGTGCCTGTCGAGATGGTCGGCATCAAGGATACCTTCCTCGAGTGTGGCTTGCCCGAAGAGCTGGCCGTCAAGTATCACCTTGTCGCCAAGGATTTTGTCCTTGCGGCGAAAAAGGTACTCAGTAGAAAAACACGCTAGAAAGTCTATGCAAATCCTCGGTTCGGGGTCGGTTTTCCGTCCCCGGTCGAGGGTGCCATTGTCGGACCAATGGTGATTGCCTAAAAATAATCTGATATTGCTTCAAAGTTTTTCGTGGGCTAGCGAGCCGGTAGTTGATAGTCGGCCGACTAGCCAGTTTGTTGTTGTCATTTGAGGGGTAATATGAAGAAACTTTTTTCTTTAGTTTTGGGAGTGTTGTTTCTGTCAGCAAGCGTGTTGGCCCAGAGTACGGCGGATGTAAGTAACATTAAGCCGAAGTTCAAGCCGCTCGCATTTGAGCACTTGCGCCTCAATGTCGCTGACAAGGACACAATTGCACGTTGGTATGTTGACAACATGGGAATGGATATCATTCCTTCAAACAACAAGGACGTGGTGTACGTGGCCGACAAGGATCGCAACTTCATGATCGAGTTCAGCTCGATCCTGGGTAAGCGCATGACCTACAGCGACGTTCATCTTGATGCTTTCCATGCTGCATTTGAAGGGCACAGGGCGATCGAAGAGATCGGCGAAAAATTGCTCAAGAATGGTGGCATACAGGATGGCAAAATCTCCAGAAATGCGAACGGCGATTACGTCTCGAATGTGCGCGATCCGAACGGTTTTGTGATCCAGCTGATTCATCGGGTCAGCCCGTTTTTTGCGAAGCCCGTCAAGCACACGCTTCGCTTTGAACACGTCGGTCTCAATGTCCCCGGACAGATGGTTTCGGCGCTGTGGTATGTTGAGTTCATGAATTTGACCCTTCCTTGGTCGAAAGACATGGATGCAAAAAAGGATAGATTTCGCAATTACCGCGTTCCGATGATCGGTGACGTGACAGGAAAAATGTCCGTCGAGTTGTATGACAAGCCCACGGTCGATTATTCGTTTGCCAAGATGTCCCATGAAGAAGCGCATATCGCTTTTTCGACCGATGAGCCGGAAACGGTTGCAAAGTTCATGGTTTACGGTGGTGCGAAGCAATTGGCCGCCTTGCGTACCGAGCCGAACGGCGATCAGGTCATTGATCTGATGGATCCGCGTAATTTCCCGATCAGGCTGATCAAGCGGAAAACAACCGTTCTGAAGTAAGGCCGTAGTTCAAAAAGAAGTTGATCAAAGTAGAAGTCAACAAATACCTGTAAAATGTCTTCCACACACTGGCGAGTTCCGGTGTGTGGTTTTTCTTTTGCAGGTTGAGGGATGGAAATGAAAATTATCGTAGCGCCGGATTCCTACAAGGGCAGCGTTTCCGCTCTTGGAGTTGCGCAGGCCATGGAGCGGGGGATACTGGCAGTGTTTCCGGATGCCGACGTGCGCAAGATTCCCATTGCCGATGGCGGCGAAGGCACGGTCGAGGCGCTTATTACTGCCACGAACGGCGTACTGCATCAGCTCAAGGTGACCGACCCTCTAGGAGAACCCGTTACAGCGCATTGGGGCATCCTGGGCGATGGTCAAACGGCGATCATTGAAATGGCTGCCGCTTCCGGCCTGCCCCTGGTTCCTGCTGAAAAGCGAAATCCGCGGATTACTACCACCTATGGTACCGGCGAGCTTGTGCGTGCCGCTCTCGACGCAGGATTGCGCAAAATCATCATCGGCATCGGTGGTAGTGCCACCAATGATGGCGGCACAGGAATGATGCGAGCACTCGGTGCGCGATTCGCTGCGGATGACGGCCGGGAATTGCCCGATGGCGGTGCGGCGCTGGCCCGCCTGAATCATATCGATTTGACCAAACTGGATCCGCGCTTGAAAGACTGCCGGATTACCGTTGCCTGCGATGTGGACAACCCGCTCTGTGGATCGCGCGGTGCCAGCGCCGTGTTCGGTCCGCAAAAAGGAGCCACTCCGGAAATCGTTGCCGAACTGGATGCGGCGCTCGCGCACTATTCTGTCATTGCGCAGAAAGCAACCGGCCGGGATGTGGCCGAACTTCCCGGCGCGGGCGCGGCTGGGGGTCTGGGAGCCGGGCTGATGTTCTTCACGCCGGCGAAACTCAAACCGGGGGTCGAAATCGTCCTCGATGCGGTCGGTTTTGCCGGTGTGGTAGAAGGCGCTGCTTTCGTAATAACCGGCGAAGGACGTACCGACTTTCAGACGGCGTTCGGCAAAGCGCCTGTCGGTGTGGCCAAAGTCGCCAAGCAGTTCAACATTCCGGTATTCTGCTTATCTGGCGGAATCGGCGACGGTGCCGACGATGTTCTGGCACAGGGCATTGATGCCGTCATGAGCATCTGTGACCGTCCGCTGACCCTGGACGTCTGCATGAGCACAGGCAGTACGCTGATCGAATCGGCTGCGCAGCGTTTGTGCCGGATTGTCAAGGCGGTTCGGTCGAGCTAACAATAGGTCGGGCTGCGCTCTTTGGGCGCGTCATACGGGCATCATTTACCGATGCAAATTTTGAATCAGGAGACTGCTTATGAGCATTACCGTTGATATCGCATTCGGCCGCGGCCATCTTAAGGTACCTTTGCAGGAGGGTGTCGAACCGACGATTATTCGCAAAACGTCGCTGCCAAAACTGGCGGATCAGAGGCGCGCCATTAACGACGCACTGGCATCGCCAATCAATGCCGCTCCCCTGACAGAGTTGGCGAAGGGTCGTAAGAGCGCTTGCATTTTGATTTGCGACATTACCCGGCCGGTGCCCAACAAACTGTTTCTGCGCCCCATCATTGAGACCTTGATGGCGGCAGGGTTGCCGCCGGAAAAGATCGTGATTGTTGTTGCCACCGGTTTGCACCGCCCTAATGAAGGGGCTGAACTCGCAGAACTGGTCGGTGATCCCTGGGTCTTGAACACTGTTCGCGTCGAAAACCATTTTGCGCGTAACGACGCTGATCACGTTGATCTTGGCGCCACTACACGAGGGACGCCGGTTAAAATTGACCGGCGTTTCGTCGAGGCTGACCTGCGTATTGTTTCAGGACTCATCGAACCTCATTTCATGGCCGGCTGGTCCGGTGGTCGCAAGATTGTTGCTCCGGGAGTCGCTCATCACGAAACGATTCGCACCTTTCACTCGGCACGCTTCATGGAGGATCCACTGGCCGTACAGTGCAACCTTGCCAAAAATCCGCTGCATGAAGAACAACTGGAAATTGTTAACAAGATTGGCGAGATTTATTCGATCAATACGGTGCTGGACGAAGATCGTGACCTGATTCACGTCAATTTCGGAGAGGTTATCGCCAGCCATCTGGCCGCAGTGGATTTTGTTGCTGAGTCAACCGTCATCAAGGTGCCTCGACGCTTCAAAACGGTGGTGACCTCTTCTGCAGGCTACCCGCTTGACAAGACCTACTATCAAACGGTCAAGGGCATGGTCACTCCGATGGATATTCTTGAACCAGGAGGCACCCTGATCATCGCCTCGGAATGCTCCGAAGGCTTTGGTTCGCAGGAATTCCGCGAAGCTCAAATGAAATTGGTCGACATAGGGCCGGAGCGTTTTATGGCGACGCTGTTGGCGAAGTCCTTTGCAGAGGTTGATGAGTGGCAAACTGAAATGCAACTCAAACCGATGCGGATCTGTAATGTCCAGCTCTATACCACGGGGCTGAACGACGAAGAACGTCGCATCACCGCGGTCGAACTGGTTGAATCCGTTGAAAAGGCTATTATTAACAGCGTACAGCGCCACGGGGACAAGGCCGTGGCCTTCATTCCGGAAGGCCCCTACGTGATCCCGGTTTTTGGCAGTTGTGGCTGAGTACAATCATATCCACCTGGATGCGGCCGGCGGTCTGGCCGGCGACATGTTTGTCGCGGCAATGCTTGATGCACTCCCGGATTTACGCTCTCGGGTATTTTCCGATCTGACGGCTGCGATACCCGAAGACTGTGGGCATCCAGAGCTTAGCGAAGGACTCAGTGGCGGTGTTGCCGTGCGCAGATTTGTTTTGGTCCCGATGGGTAAAAAGACGCAGGCATCGTTACATCCTCATGACCACGAAACTCACCATCACCAGCACGCGGTATGTTTCCCTGAAATTGCGAAACTGATAGCTTCAGCCAAGCTACACCCCGGAACGGCCGACCAGGCGATTGCCATTCTGCGCCGTCTTGCCGAAGCGGAAAGCCGGATGCACCGAGTGCCGATCGATGAGGTGCACTTTCACGAAATTGCCGACTGGGATTCGTTGATGGATGTGGTAGCGGCCGGAAGCATTTCGGCCGCTTTGGCTCAATGCACCTGGAGTGTCTCTGATCTTCCCCGGGGTCACGGCCTGGTGACTACCCGTCATGGTCAGCTTCCGATTCCAGCGCCGGCTACCGTGGAGATACTGCACGGTTTCCGCTGGCGTGATGATGGTATCGGCGGCGAGCGTGTTACCCCAACGGGAGCGGCAATCCTGGCGCATCTGGTGCGCGACGTCCATAAGCAGCCGGGCGGTCTTCTTTACTCAGCGGGTACTGGTGCCGGTACCCGTGATTTGCCTGGTATGCCGAACATTCTGCGTGCACTCGTGTTTTCTCAAGCCGGCACTAATGCGCTTGCCCCGGATGATTCCAGCAGTGTGCTTGTTTTAAGTTTTGACATCGATGACATGACCGGTGAGGAAATAGCCGTAGCGTCCGATCATTTGCGTACCATCGATGGCGTTATCGACCTTACCGTGGCGTCCAGGCAAGGCAAGAAGGGGAGGCCAGTCAGTGACTTCCGTTTGCTGGTCAAGCCTGAGGCTCTGGATGGGGTTAGTGAAAAATGCTTTCTGGAAACAACAACCATTGGATTGCGTTGGCGCACGGAGCGTCGGTATTGTTTGCAGAGAAGTCAGGAAATTCTGGATCTTGAGGGTGGCCGGGTTTCCCGCAAGCGGACGCAGCGTCCCGGTGGTCAGATGTCACTGAAAGTGGAGAGTGACGATATCGCACACCTTGAAGGACTAAGGGCACGGCGGCGCTTGAAACATCTGGGTGAATACGAGGTTAAACGGCCATGACGGTGTCGGAAAAGATAGCTCGTCTGGTTGCCGTGCTCGATAAATATGATGCGCTGGCGATCGCGGTCAGTGGCGGCGTGGACAGCATGGTACTTGCGCACATCGCCAACGCTCACTCAAGTACCGTGATGACGGCGTTTCATGCGATATCTCCGGCGGTTCCCCATCTTGCAACACAACGGGTACAAGACCATGCCGCGCAGTACGGATGGACGTTGCATCTGGTTGATGCGGAAGAGCTAGCGGATCCCGACTATCGCAACAATCCGGTGAACCGCTGCTTTTATTGCAAATCCAGACTCTACGAACGTATTGGCGCGGTAACAGGCTTGCGCATTGCTTCGGGAACCAATGTGGATGATCTCGGCGATTTCCGCCCGGGCCTGGAAGCCGCCAGGAACCACAACGTAATACACCCTTTCGTCGAGGCCGGGCTTCAGAAGACTGACATCTATGCCATCGCAAGTGATTTGGGGCTTGATGACCTCGCGGATTTGCCGGCTCAACCCTGCCTGGCCAGCCGTGTCGAAACCGGGATTGTGGTTGACGAAAGCGCGCTGCGTTTTATCGAAAATGCCGAAGCCGTTTTGACCACTCACTTGCCAAAAGCCGGGGCGACACGCTGCCGGATCACTGCAGAGGGTGTGTATGTTGAATGTGAAACCCTGCCTCTTGGATCAGACAGGGAAACCATTGAACAACAGATGAACACACTGTGCGCACGTGATAGGCGACATTTTGCCGGCATGCGTTTGTACCGGCGCGGCGCGGCTTTTCTCAGAGTTGCTGAATGAACGAATTTGAGATCGATTGGGAACGCGAAGAGCGTGCCGGTGTTGCAGAAGCTGTGCTTTGCGAGGATAAAAGCGTCGCGCAAATTGCCTCCATTCTGGAGGCGGCTGGCGAACGTCCCTTGCTTCTGACACGATTCTCTGAGGAGAAATTCGAACGCTTGCCCGATGAGCTTCATGGGTTACTTGACCATGATCCGGCGTCGCTCACCGCTTTTTACCGCAACAGAAACCGGCAACTTGCCCATGGGCCGGGCATCATCTGTGCCGGAACCTCGGATCTTCCTGTTGCCCGGGAAGCGCAGCGTACCCTTGCTTTTCATGGCTATTTTGCTCCCGTTATCGCGGATGTCGGGGTGGCCGGGCTGTGGCGGTTGATGAAACGCTTGGAAGAGATTCGTTCATTCTCTATCGTAATTGCGGTTGCCGGCATGGAAGGCGCTTTATTCAGTGTTTTGACCGGTCTCGTGGCCGCACCGGTCATTGCCGTGCCAACATCGGTTGGTTATGGTGTCGCAGAGCATGGGAAAGCGGCGCTGAGCAGTGCGTTGGCGTCGTGTGCTCAAGGGCTGGTCAGCGTCAATATTGACAACGGTTTCGGTGCCGCCTGTGCTGCTTTACGTATGCTCCGGTCAACTTGCCATAAGGGAGCCTGAAGCGGAATCCGAAGCAGAAATAAACAGAAAGACTATCGCCTCGTTCACGATTTTCAACCGAAGGAGTTTCTCATGAAGAAGTGTTTTTTAAATGGCCTTATCCTGATTCTTGCCAGCCTTCCTGCCGCCGCTCTCGCCCATACCACTCAAGGCGGTCACGGTTTCATGGATGGCTTCGCTCACCCCTTTCTTGGTATGGATCATCTATTGGCCATGCTGGTTGTAGGCGTATGGAGCGTTCTGCATGCCCGCAACGTGTGGCTTGCACCGGCCTGCTTTGTCTCCTTGCTGACGGTCGGCACACTCCTTGGTCAGCATGGCCTCGTCGTGCCGCAACTGGGGCCGCTCGTGGCCATTTCCGTGCTGATTCTCGGCATCATGCTAGTGAAGCCGTTCAAACTTGGAGCTTCGGTGTCCATGGCACTCATTGGGGGCTTCGCTGTTTTTCACGGAATGGCGCATGGTGGTGAGCTTTCGACTGGCTCCAGCGTTCTGGCTGGCATTATTGCAGGTTCGCTTTTGTTACATGTGACGGGCATGGGCCTCGCCAACTTTTTCCTGACCAGTCGTCCACGACTGACTCTTCGTTTTGGCCAATTTGTCGCTGTGCTCGGAGGAGGTCTTGTCCTTTCAAGCGTCTTGGCTTAGCGAGTGAAACGTTAAATATGCCGTCACATTAACGTAAGATCGAGAGTTGTTCTGGCTCCACCACCTTGGTTTGCTGTTTGACGATTCGATTTTTTCTGTCCCTCTTCCGGTTGACGTAAGTTTCGTGAAAGTTCTGGCGGCGAGAATATCCAGATAAGGGTGTCAACGCTGGTCTGGGTCATTTGGTGCGGGCGTCGCGGTTATTAAAGCTCCTGCAGTTTATTTTTTGACTTGTTACTTTTGAGGTTATATGCCGAGCAAATTTGTTTATGTTTTTGGGCCGTCGAGAACCGAAGGTTCCGCCGATATGAAGAATCTATTGGGCGGCAAAGGTGCCAACCTCGCAGAAATGTGCCGTTTGGGAATATCGGTACCACCGGGGCTTACGATCAGTACCGAAGCCTGTACGGTGTATACAGAAAAGGGCAGTGAGACTGTATTCAAGTTGATTGAAGCCGATGTGCTGGCCGGTGTTGCGTTTGTCGAAAAAGAGATGGGCAAGAAATTCGGCGACGCATCCGACCCTTTGCTCGTTTCCGTGCGCTCCGGTTCGCGCGCTTCGATGCCGGGCATGATGGATACGATTCTTAATCTGGGTCTGAACGACGAAGCTGTCGTTGGCCTGGCCAAAAAATCCGGGAACGAACGTTTTGCCTGGGACTCCTACCGCCGTTTCATCCAGATGTATGGTGACGTGGTCATGGGCTTGAAGCCCGAGTCAAAAGAAGATCACGACCCCTTTGAAGCCATCATCGACGAGATCAAGGAAAAGAAGGGTGTTGAGCTCGACACTGATCTGACCGCCGACGACCTCAAGCAAATGGCTAGTGAATTCAAGGCGATGATTCGCACCCGCCTTGGGCGTGAGTTCCCGAACGATCCGTGGGAACAACTCTGGGGCGCCGTGATGGCCGTATTCCAGAGTTGGAACAATGACCGTGCCGT
>JANNGP010000221.1:0-2600 GCA_031403915.1 Betaproteobacteria bacterium | reverse complement strand
TTGACATCGAGAAATTGGTTGTAATTTTCCTCAATGCGTTTTGACTATTTATGTGAAATTTCAAACATAGGGCGCAAGTATACGCTGAGCTAGACTTAACGGCTGCTTTGTGGCGAAAACACCACTGGCCGGTAATGGCCGGCTGCTGCCGTTAGCGCCATCACATTGTGCTTCGTACGATGGAAAGATGGAGCATACCAAAACAACCGCCTCTGCTGTGCCAAAATCGATACATGCACAGGCCTTCCCGCTTGACAATCAAGGGCTTGCCGCGTAAATTTGCGCCCTCGTCCTGCCGCTTGCGCGGGGCGCGCGCCGATTTGAAGTTCAGCTTGCAGGCGCGTTACAAATCTGGCTAAAGCGGGCGATCGAGAGTCTTTTCCGAAACCCGTTCGCTGATGAAGTTGAACGGGTTTTTTATTTTGAGGTTTTAGATGCAGCCTGATCGTTCCGCCGAACTCACCGCCCTTCTCCAGCAACGCCTGCTGATTCTCGACGGCGCGATGGGCACGATGATCCAGCAGCACAAGCTGCAGGAGGCGGACTATCGCGGCGCGCGCTTTGCCGATCATGCGCACGACCTCAAGGGCAACAACGACCTGCTGCTGCTCACGCGGCCGGACGTGATCCGCGGTATTCATGCTGAATACCTCGCTGCAGGCGCCGACATTCTTGAGACCAACACCTTCAACGCCACGGCTATTTCGCAGGCCGACTACAAACTCGAATCCATCGTCTATGAACTGAACGTGGCCGGCGCAAAACTTGCGCGCGAAGTCTGCGACGAATGCACAGCCAAAGACCCCAAAAAGCCGCGCTTTGTGGCCGGCGTGCTCGGCCCGACCTCGCGCACGGCGTCGATCTCGCCTGACGTGAACGACCCCGGCTATCGTAACGTCAGCTTCGATCAACTCGTCGAGACCTACACCGAGGCGATTCGCGGCCTCGTTGATGGCGGCG
The DNA here is from genome assembly GCA_031403915.1 of Betaproteobacteria bacterium. Lineage (GTDB taxonomy): Bacteria > Pseudomonadota > Gammaproteobacteria > Burkholderiales > Rhodocyclaceae > Propionivibrio. The sequence goes on along the minus strand of JANNGP010000221.1, from coordinate 1,640 downwards.
CGGACATTCTGCTCGTCGAAACCATTTTCGACACACTCAATGCCAAGGCCGCGCTGTTCTCGATCGAGCAGTTCTTCGAACAATCTGGACGTCGCTGGCCGGTGATGATTTCGGGAACGATCACCGACGCTTCGGGGCGCACGCTTTCCGGCCAGACGGCCGAGGCCTTCTGGAATTCTCTGTCGCACATCCAGCCGCTTTCTTTCGGACTCAACTGCGCGCTTGGTGCTGCCGAATTGCGTCAGTACGTTGAAGAACTTTCGCGCATCTGCGACTGCTTTGTTTCCGCGCACCCGAACGCCGGCCTGCCCAACCCGCTCTCGCCCACCGGCTACGATGAAACGCCGGAGCAACTGGCCAAGGAAATTGTCGACTGGGCCAAGAACGGTTTTGTGAACATCGTCGGCGGTTGCTGCGGCACCTCGCCCGCCCATATTGCGGCGATTGCCCAAGGCGTGGCCGGTATGAAGCCGCGCGCCATCCCGGATGTCGAGAAGAAGCTGCGCCTCTCCGGTCTGGAGCCTTTCAATGTTGGCAAGGAATCGCTCTTCGTTAATGTTGGCGAGCGCACCAATGTGACCGGCTCGAAGGCCTTTGCGCGCATGATTCTCGAAGGCCGCTTTGATGACGCGCTGGCCGTCGCCCGCCAGCAGGTGGAGAACGGCGCGCAGGTGATCGACATCAACATGGATGAGGCGATGCTCGATTCCAAGACGGCGATGGATCGCTTCCTCAAGCTCATCGCCTCGGAGCCGGATATCTCGCGCGTGCCGGTGATGATCGACTCGTCGAAGTGGGACATCATCGAAGCGGGCCTCAAGTGCATTCAAGGCAAAGGCATCGTCAACTCGATTTCGATGAAGGAGGGTGAGGCCGCCTTCCTGCACCATGCCAAACTCGCACGCCGTTACGGTGCGGCTGTTGTCGTCATGGCCTTCGACGAATCCGGGCAGGCGGATACGTTTGCGCGCAAAACCGAAATCTGCAAGCGCGCGTATGACCTGCTGTTGAGCATAGGTTTCCCGCCGGAAGACATTATCTTCGACCCCAACATTTTCGCTATCGCCACGGGGATTGAAGAACACAACAACTACGCGGTCGACTTCATCGAAGCCTGCCGCTGGATTCGTGAGAGCCTGCCGCACGCGCAGATTTCCGGTGGTGTTTCCAACGTCAGCTTTTCTTTCCGCGGCAATGATGCCGTGCGCGAGGCGATCCACACCGTCTTCCTCTACCACGCCGTCAAGGCCGGCCTGTCAATGGGCATCGTCAACGCCGGCATGCTTGGCGTCTTCGATGATCTCGATTCTGCGTTGCGCGAAAAAGTTGAAGCCGTCGTTTTGAACAAATCGTCTGACGCTGGCGAGGCGTTGGTCGAATTCGCGCAGACAGTTAAAGAGGGTAAGGCCAAAGATACCGGGCCGGATCTGTCATGGCGCGAACTCTCAGTGGAGGCGCGTCTCACGCACGCGCTGGTCAAGGGCATTACCGATTACGTCGTCGCCGACACCGAGGAATGCCGCGCCGCACTGGAAGCTGCCGGCAAGCCGCCACTTTCCGTGATCGAAGGGCCTCTAATGAATGGCATGAACGTTGTCGGCGATCTCTTCGGCGCGGGCAAGATGTTCCTGCCGCAGGTA
>JANNGP010000220.1:0-2095 GCA_031403915.1 Betaproteobacteria bacterium | reverse complement strand
TCTCGAAACGGTGAATCGCAAGCTCGGTCTGAATCGCGTCATCGACCTCTCGGCCACCCCGTTCTTTCTGCGCGGTTCCGGCTACGCCGAGGGCACGCTGTTCCCATGGACCATGAGCGACTTCTCGCTGATGGATGCCATCGAGTGCGGCATCGTGAAACTGCCGCGCGTCCCCATCGCCGACAACATTCCCGGCAGCGAGATGCCGATGTTCCGCAATCTGTGGGAGCACATCCGGGCCAAGATGCCGAAGAAGGGCCGTGGCAAAGGGGGCGAACTCGATCCGCTCAGCCTGCCGCCCCAGCTTCAGACGGCTCTTCAGGCTTTGTACGGTCACTACGAAAGGACGTATGAGCTTTGGGTCAAGAAAGGAATCCGCGTTCCGCCGTGCTTCATCGTCGTCTGTCAGAACATTGCTATTTCTAAGCTCGTCCATGACTTCGTTTCCGGCTTTGAGCGCACCAAAGACGATGGCTCCAAGGTTCTTGAGAACGGCCGCCTGGCCCTGTTTCGCAACTTCGACGAGAACGGAAATGCTTACGCGCGCCCGAATACGATTCTCGTGAACAGCGAGGAATTGGAGTCCGGCGAAGCCCTGGATGACAACTTCCGCGCTATGGCGAAGGACGAGCTCGACCGATTCCGCCGCGAGATCATCGAACGCACGGGCGATCCTCGAATGGCTGAGAACCTCACGGATCATGAAATCCTCCGCGAAGTCATGAACACGGTCGGCAAGCCAGATCAGCTCGGCGAACGCGTCCGCTGCGTCGTTTCGGTCTCGATGCTCACCGAAGGCTGGGACGCCAACACCGTGACCCACGTGCTCGGCATCCGCGCTTTCGGCACGCAACTCCTCTGCGAGCAGGTTATCGGCCGCGCCCTGCGCCGCCAGTCCTACGAACTGAACGAGGACGGCGAGAACCAGGGCCTCTTCAACGTCGAATACGCCGACATCCTCGGCATCCCCTTCAACTTCACCGCCAAGCCGGTGATCGCCCCGCCCCAGCCGCCGCGCGAGACGATCATGGTCAAGGCGATGCGGCCAGAGCGCGACGCCCTGGAGATCCGCTTCCCGCGCGTGGCCGGCTACCGCGTCGAACTACCCAACGAGCGCCTCACCGCCACGTTCAACGACGACTCGATCCTCGAACTCACGCCCGACCTGGTGGGAGCCACCGAAACCCAGGTGTCCGGCATCGTCGGCGAGCGAGCCGACCTCAACCTCGTCCACACGAAGGACGTTCGCCCGTCCCAGGTCCTCTACGAACTCACGTCCCACCTCGTGCTCCAGAAGTGGCGAGATCCAGGCGAAGAGCCGCGACTCAACCTCTTCGGCTAGCTCAAGCGTATCGCCCGCCAGTGGCTCGACACCTGCCTCGTCTGCAAGGGTGGCACGTACCCGGCCCAACTCCGCTACAAGATGCTCGCCGACATGGCCTGCGAACGCATCATGGCCGGCATCAACCGCGCGTTCGTCGGCAAGAGCCCGATCACCGCGGTTCTCGACCCCTACAACCCTATCGGCTCCACGGCTCACGTGAAGTTCACAACGTCCAGGACCGACCGTTGGGAAGCAAGCTCCGAAAAGTGCCAGGTGAACTGGATCATCCTCGACAGCGACTGGGAGGCCGAGTTCTGCCGCGTGGCCGAGGAGCACCCGCGCGTCCGGCGTTACGTGAAGAACCACAACCTCGGCCTGGAGGTCCCGTACCGCTACGGCTCCGAGATGCGCCGCTACATCCCGGACTTCATCGTCCTCATCGAAGACGGCCACGGCGAGGACGATCTCCTCCATCTCATCGTCGAGATCAAGGGCTACCGCAAGGAAGACGCCAAGGAAAAGAAGGCCACGATGGAGACTATGTGGGTCCCCGGCGTGAACCATCAGAAGCGCCACGGCCGCTGGGCCTTCGCCGAGTTCACGGAGGTCTACATGATCGAGGCCGACTTCGAGGCCAAGGCGGCGGGCGCGTTCGACGAGATGGTCGGCCGCGCCGTCGCGACGCCGTTCGCCGCGGGGAGCCGGTGATGGCCAAGCGCACCAGGATCGCGAAGGCGGCGGCGGGCGCGCCGGTGAACACGGTGGCCAAGC
>JANNGP010000219.1:0-4900 GCA_031403915.1 Betaproteobacteria bacterium | reverse complement strand
GTCTGTCCGATCTGCAAGGCCAATCTCGAATTCTGCAAAGCGGAGTTGGAACTGGTGTGCAAACCCTGCAAGCTGGCCTTTCCAGTGCGTGACGATATTCCGGTCATGCTTGAAGATGAGGCGCGGCGCCTCGGGCCTGAGGAGGCCTGATGCCGTCTGAGGGTATGGCGTTCAAGGTCGTTATTCCTGCCCGCTACGCCTCAACGCGTCTGCCGGCCAAGCCGCTGCTTGACCTGGGCGGCAAGCCGATGGTTGCCAGGGTGGCCGAGCGCGCCGTTCTTTCCGGTGCGCAAGAGGTCTGGGTGGCGACTGATCATGCCGAGGTGCAGGCGGCCGCCGAGCGCCATGGTTTGTCGGTGATGCTGACGCGCACTGATCACCCGACGGGTACGGATCGTCTGGCCGAAGTTGTTGAACAGCGTGGCTGGGATGACGATACGATTGTGGTGAATGTTCAGGGCGACGAACCCCTGATTGAACCGAAAATAATTGCGCAAGTGGCACGGCAACTGGCCGCGAGCGGGGCGGATATTGCCACCGTCGGACACCCGATCAGCAACGCCGCTGATTTCTTCAATCCGAACATCGTCAAACTGGTGTGCAAGGCCGATGGTGATGCACTGTATTTTTCGCGCGCGCCAATTCCCTATGCACGTGACCACTTTGCCGGTGCGGCAGGTCGGGAAACCTTGCCTAAGGCGCTGCCGGCATACCGTCACGTTGGCCTGTATGCCTATCGCGTTCGTTTTCTACGTGCGTACGCCCGTTTGGCGCCTTCGCCACTGGAAGGTTTTGAGGCGCTGGAGCAGTTGCGTGCCCTGTGGCATGGCTTCCGTATCAGTGTACTGATCTCGGATCATCTGCCAATGCCGGGCGTGGATACGCCAGAAGATGCGGCGCACATGCAGGAACGGTTCAGAAAAGTGTGATGCGCTCTGGAATGCGCTCTGGAATCGTTTGACCGTTCCGCAAATAGAAGGTATTTTGAATCTCCAAATAATGGCAACGCCAAAGCAGTAAGCGTTGCCGGAGCGTTAAAAACTGTTTTTTTTGATTTTCTTCAGGGTTAAAGAATAATGAAGCTCATTTTGCTTGGCGCACCAGGCGCTGGTAAAGGTACGCAGGCGAAGTTTATCTGCGAAAAATACGGTATCCCGCAGATTTCCACAGGCGATATGCTGCGTGCTGCGTTCAAAGCCGGGACGCCACTCGGTATCGAAGCCAAAAAGGTGATAGATGCCGGTAGTCTGGTCTCGGATGAGATCATCATCGATTTGGTTAAAGACCGCTTGCAGCAGCCAGATTGCCAGGCAGGCTATTTGTTTGATGGTTTTCCGCGCACGATTCCGCAGGCGGAGGCTCTGAAGTCGGCGTCAGTGGCTCTGGACTTTGTGCTGGAAATCGAAGTGGCTGATTCGGAGATTGTCGAACGCATGGGCGGTCGTCGTGTGCATCTGGCCTCCGGCCGTACCTACCACGTCAAGTTCAATCCTCCAAAAACCGAGGGCAAGGACGATTTGACCGGCGACGCCTTGATTCAGCGCGACGACGACAAAGAAGAAACTGTTTTAAAACGTCTTGATATTTATCATTCCCAGACTCAGCCTTTGATCAAATACTATGGTGCGTGGTTTGCAACAGGTGATGCCAATGCGCCGAAATGCAGAAAAATTGCCGGCGTGGGCAGTGTCGATCAGATTAAACAGGTGGCTTTTGCTGCATTGAACTAATTTGGACAGCAACGATCAATAGTCTTGTCTTCCGGCAGGCAGGATGTCGGCTTGTAGAAGTAAGCGTTACCTCCCGCAAGAGGAGGGCGTAATAATTAGTGCAGATGATTGATTGATCCGGCACCCGAGCAGTCTTCCGGAAGGTCTGAGCAATCTTGACAGGGGGCATTCATGTCGGCAGGTCTCGTTTTCGCGCTCGTATGCGCAGTGGTCGCGGTGCTTTATGGCGCTGTAATGACCCAATGGATTCTCTCATTGTCGCCCGGCAACGATCGTATGCAGGAGATCGCCAAGGCGATTCAGGTGGGCGCATCAGCCTATCTAAACAAGCAGTACGCAGCGATTGCCGTTGTTGGCGTTGTTCTGGCTATTCTCATTGGCGTGTTTTTGGGCAAGTTGATGGCCGTCGGTTTTGTTATCGGTGCCGTGCTCTCAGGTGCCACTGGTTTTATCGGCATGAATGTCTCGGTGCGCGCCAATGTGCGGACGGCCGAGGCCGCACGTAGCGGTATCGCGGCGGCACTTGATGTGGCGTTCAAGGGTGGTGCCATCACCGGTATGCTGGTAGTTGGCCTGGGGCTTCTCGGTGTGGCAGGTTATTACGCTTTCCTGCGTGGCGGCGGGGGCGATTTCCAGCATGCGGTTGAGCCGCTGGTCGGGTTGGCTTTTGGCGGTTCGCTGATTTCCATTTTTGCGCGACTGGGTGGCGGTATTTTTACCAAGGGCGCAGACGTTGGTGCCGATCTGGTGGGCAAGGTTGAAGCCGGTATTCCCGAGGATGATCCGCGCAATCCGGCGGTGATTGCCGATAACGTGGGTGATAACGTCGGTGACTGTGCTGGTATGGCGGCCGACCTTTTTGAAACCTATGCCGTGACGGTGGTGGCGACGATGGTGCTCGGGGCAATGATGCTCAAGGGCGTGGCCAATGCCAACGACAATCTGATTATCTATCCGCTCGTTCTGGGCGGCGTTTCTATCATCGCTTCGATTGTCGGCTGCTTTTTCGTCAAGGCCAACGAGGGCGGCAAGATCATGAATGCGCTGTACCGTGGCCTGGCCGTGGCGGGTGCGCTGGCGCTGATTTCCTTTTACCCGGTGACCACCTGGATGCTTGGTTCGGGTGTTCAGATGGCCGATGGCAAGATGATCAGTTCGCTGAGCATCTTTGGTGCAGCTACGGTTGGTCTGGTGCTCACCGGTTTGCTGGTGTGGATTACCGAGTACTACACCGGTACCGATTTCGCGCCGGTCAAGTATGTGGCAGAGGCTTCAACAACCGGACACGGAACAAATATCATCGCTGGCCTCGGTATTTCGATGAAATCGACCGCACTGCCCGTGTTGTCGGTATGCATGGCAATTTACATCACTTTTGCTCTGGCCGGTCTGTACGGGATTGCCATTGCCGCTACCTCGATGCTGTCGATGACCGGCATTATTGTCGCACTTGACGCTTATGGGCCGATTACCGACAACGCTGGTGGTATTGCCGAAATGGCTGGTTTGCCGCAGGAAGTGCGTGACGTAACCGATCCGCTCGACGCCGTAGGTAACACCACCAAGGCGGTGACCAAGGGGTACGCCATCGGTTCGGCTGGATTGGCGGCGCTGGTCCTGTTTGCCGACTACACGCATGCCCTGGAGGCCAGACTCAATTACGTGATGACATTCGATTTGTCCGACCACATGGTGATCATTGGCCTGTTTATTGGCGGGCTGATTCCCTACCTGTTCAGTGCCATGGCCATGGAGGCGGTCGGGCGCGCTGCTGGTGCGGTGGTTGTTGAAGTGCGTCGTCAGTTCAAGGAAATTCCAGGCATCATGGATGGCGATGCCAAACCGGATTACTCGCGGGCGGTCGGCATGCTGACCACGGCAGCAATCAAGGAAATGATTGTTCCATCCCTCCTGCCAGTACTGGTGCCGGTTCTGGTCGGTTTGCTGCTCGGGCCCAAGGCGCTGGGGGGGTTGTTGATGGGAACCATCATCACCGGCCTGTTCGTCGCCATTTCGATGACGACGGGCGGCGGTGCCTGGGACAATGCCAAGAAGTACATTGAAGACGGCCACTTCGGCGGCAAAGGGTCCGAAGCCCACAAAGCTTCGGTGACGGGTGATACGGTCGGCGATCCCTACAAGGATACCGCCGGTCCGGCGGTCAATCCGCTGATCAAGATCATCAACATCGTGGCCCTGATGATCGTGCCGATTCTGCCGCTGGTTTCCTGATTTATCGGATTTTTGAAATAAATCAGGGCAGCCAAGGCTGCCCCGATTGCATTAAGCGCGCCCGGCAGGGCGGTGAAAGTGCCCTCATCAAGTGGCCGTTTGAGATTATTCTGCGGCACGGCGTTTGAAATCGCTCAAACGGAAGCCGGTCATCCACAGTGTGGCAAAATAAATAATGCCGCCGCCCCCGACAATCGCGCCCAAGCGCAACAGGCGTTCGGGAAGGTGCCACGCCAGCCATTGCTCAGCGCTCCCCGCAGCGAACCAGAGTGCCAGCCCCATGGTCAGCAGAGCGGCGGCCAGCCGGCCAAAAAAGAGTAGCCAGCCCGCTTGGGGCACATAGATCCCGTGCCGACGCAGGCCGCGATAGAGCAGAGAGGCATTCAGGATCGAGGCAATCCCAATGGACAGTGCCAGTCCAGCGTGCTGGAGCCAGGGCACGAGGGCGGCGTTAAGGAATTGGGTTGCGGCCAGGGTGAACAGCGCAATCTTTACCGGCGTGCGCACGTTCTGCCGGGCATAGAACCCGGGTGCCAGCACCTTGACCAGAATCAGTCCGAGCAGGCCGACGCTGTAAGCCATAACGGCTTCGCGCGTGCGCAGGACATCGTCAGCGCTAAACGCACCGTAATGGAAGAGGGTGGTGACCAGCGGCGCAGAGATGACCGCCAGTGCCAGTGCAGCCGGGGCAGCCAGCAGAAAAGTGAGGCGCAGTCCCCAGTCGAGCAGTTGTCCGTATTCGTCGAACCGGCCGCCGGCGTGGGCGCGTGTCAGCGAGGGCAGCAGGATGGTGCCGAGCGCGGCACCGAGCAAGCCGGCGGGAAATTCCATCAGGCGGTCAGCGTAGTACAGCCAGGAAACACTACCCGTTTCGAGAAATGAGGCAAAAATATTGTTGATGAGCAGGCTGATCTGCGCCACCGAAACGCCTAGCACGG
>JANNGP010000218.1:0-51942 GCA_031403915.1 Betaproteobacteria bacterium | reverse complement strand
CAAACACCGCATCCGCCGATCTGGATCGTGGCGCAAAGCGCATACGCACTCGAAGCGGCGGTGCGCCGCGGTTTTGATGTGCTCACCGGCGGATTCGGCGTTACCGTCGATCATCTCGGCCACTCCCGAACCGGCTCTTTGCCCGCATCGGTGCGGAAGAATCGAACATCAAGGACGGGATTCATGGTTTGAAGTGTATCAATATTGGTACGTTTGTCAAGATAACCCAGCTTCTCAGCCTGTAAATGCGTGCGGCGTTTGACCTGCGGCTGGTTTTGATTCCACACCGGCCAATATAGGGTCGGATGTCGACTTTGGCTGAGTTATGTGGATTGGTCTTCTGGCAGGCTGAAAACGCCCGATTCACTCGCCGGGGAAACGCCTGCACGCAGCGCGCAAAAAGTCCATCTGCCTCTCAAAGTGGCGACAGGCCGTGCACATCATCATGTGCACGCGAACAGCGAGCCGCTCAGTCCAGCCGAGTTGCCTATCCTGCCCTTCAATGACCAAACGGTGCACATCCTTACACGATCTCACGACACTCACCTCTCTGCAAACCAGCGCAACTGGAGACATTCGCGCAATCGCATGCGCGCCCGATACAGCACGACCCAACAGTTAGACGTACTCATCTTCAGTTCCTTACAGATTTCGTCGGTTTCAAACCCCAGGACTTCGCGCATGGTAAAAACCCGCGCCAGCTTCTCCGGCAAGGCTTTCATGCACAACTCCAGTACCTCGTAGAACCCTCGTTGTTCAAGCACGGCCGCTGGATCGCCCCAATCCCCCGGCGCCTCCTGCCAGTGGCCCGACCCATCGAAAAGCGCGTCGAAGTCTTCATCGCCCTGCTCGTCCACAAAGGGCAACGTCCCTTCGCGCGAACCACGCCGCAAGTGATCAACAATCTTGTTGCGCAGAATGGAAACCGCCCAGGTCTTAAGCTGGGCGCGACCTGCGAAGGTGTCTTTGCCTTGCAGGGCGGCTAGCAGGGTCTCCTGAACCACGTCTTCTGCCGCCGCTTGATCTCGCAATTGCAGCAAGGCGAAGCGCAATAGCGTCGGGCGGATTTTTTGCAGCGATTCTTCCAGGCTGGGCTCAGTCATGGCATCACTTTAACGACAGCCTATGCCACACGCAAGCTGGCAAAATCCACCTGCCCGTCATCCGGCTTTTTATTTAGGGCTGTGCCGAGTAAAATTCGCTGGTCTTTCCAAGGAATTTCAAGGAATCCGGCCATGACCGACCACCAGATCACCCCCTCCGCTGAAGCGGCCATCCTCGCTGAAGCGCTGCCCTACATCAAAAAATTCCACGGCAAGACGATTGTCGTGAAATACGGCGGCAACGCGATGACCGACGAGAAGCTCAAGCAGTGCTTCGCGCGCGATGTCGTTCTGCTCAAGCTGGTTGGCATGAACGTCGTGGTCGTGCACGGCGGCGGCCCGCAGATCGAAAACCTGCTCGCCCGCGTCGGCAAGAAGGGCGAGTTCATTCAGGGCATGCGGGTGACCGATGCCGAGACGATGGAAATCGTCGAGATGGTGCTTGGCGGGCAGGTGAACAAGGATGTGGTCAACCTGATCAATCAGGCCGGCGGCAAGGCCGTGGGGCTGACCGGCAAGGACGGCAACTTCATCCGCGCCAAAAAGCTGATGCTGCCGAACAAGGACAATCCCGATGACCTGATCGACGTCGGCCAGGTCGGCGACATCACGCAGATTGATCCGGCACTGATTGGCCATCTTGAGTCGGGCGGTTTCATTCCAGTCATCGCGCCGATCGGCGTGGGCAAGGACGGCGAAACCTACAACATCAATGCTGACGTTGTCGCCGGCAAGATCGCAGAAATCCTCAAGGCCGAGAAACTGGTGTTGCTGACCAACACACCGGGCGTGCTCGACAAGGCCGGCAATCTAATCACCGGCATCACGCCCAAGCAGATCGACGACATGGTTGAGGACGGCACGCTGTCTGGCGGCATGCTGCCCAAGATCGGCTCGGCGCTTGATGCTGCACGTAACGGCGTGAAGAGCGTGCACATCATCGATGGGCGCGTCGAACACGCGCTGCTGCTGGAGATTCTGACCGATCACGGTGTCGGCACGATGATCAAGTCGCACTAATGCCACATCTACCGCAGAGACGCAGAGGCGCAGAGATTTCGCAGAGAAATTCAACACCAACTTTCTTTGCATCGCTTTTCTCCGCGTTTCCTCCGTGCACTCTGCGACTCTGCGTTGGGTGTTGTCGTTGATGGAATCTGCACGGCGCGTGTGGCTGTTCGACCTCGACAACACCCTGCACAACGCCAGCGCGCACGTCTTTCCTTACATCAACCGCGCGATGATGGCCTATATCTGCCAGCATCTGAACATCGACGAAACCGCGGCAACACAACTCCGGCAAAGCTACTGGGATCGCTACGGCGCCACCCTGCTCGGCCTGATGCGCCACCACGACACCGATCCGCGCCACTTTCTGCACCACACCCACCAGTTTCCCGATCTACCGGGGATGATCGTCGCCGAGCGCGGCTTGAAAGCCATGCTGCAGCGCCTGCCGGGGCGCAAGATCATTTTCTCCAACGCCCCGCGCGTCTACACCGAGGCGGTGCTCGGCATCACCGGCATCCGCCGCTGTTTTGACGCCGTTTATTCGGTCGAACAACTGCGCTACAAACCCAAGCCGACCACCGCCGGCTTTATGCACCTGCTGCGCGACGAAAACATCGACCCGCGCAACTGCGTCATGGTTGAAGACACCCTGCTCAATCTCGAAACGGCCAAGCGGCTCGGCATGAAAACCGTGTGGGTAAGTGCCTGCACACGCGGATCGCCGCTTGTTGACGTAAAAATTCGGTCCGTACTCGACTTGCCGGGGCGGCTTGGGCGGCTATAATCTGCGGAGTTGGTAAAACAAGAATTAACCACAACGAGCACAACGCACACAACGAGAAGCAAAAATACAGGGGAATATTTTTAGCAGGTAGTTCGACGGTTTTAGCCAACAAATACCTTGCTTTGTTTTTCGTCGTGCCCGTTGTGCTCGTTGTGGTTAGACCGTCTTTTCAAAATCAAATCAGGGGGCACGACGATGGCTAAGCCGGGCGAAAGAAGACTGCAAATCCTGCAAACACTGGCGGAGATGCTGGAAGACCCGAAAGGGGAAAAAATCACCACCGCATCCTTGGCGGCCAAGCTGGAATGCTCGGAAGCCGCCCTCTACCGCCACTTTGCCAGCAAGGCACAGATGTTCGAGGGCCTGATCGAGTTTATCGAGACCAGCCTGTTCGGCGTCATCAACCAGATTTCCGCTGAAGAGAAACAGGGGCTGCAGCAGGTCGAACATATCCTCGCCCTGCTCCTCAACTTCGCCCAGCGCAACCGCGGCATGACCAAGGTGCTGACTGGCGATGCGCTGGTCAACGAAAACGAGCGCCTGCAAGCCCGCATCAACCAGATGCACGACAAGATCGAAGCGACCCTCAAACAGGCGCTGCGCGTTGCCGCCACGCAGGACGAGCTTTCCGCCAACGCCGATTTCGGGTCGCTGGCCAACATCCTCCTGTGCTTTGTGATCGGGCGTTGGCAGCAATACGCCAAGAGCGGTTTTACCCGTGAGCCGATGGCGCAGTGGGCGCAGCAATGGCCGATGCTCTGCGTGACCTGCCTGAGCCAGCGTACCGTATGAGTTCAGCCGGGGCCGGTGGGTCGCGACTCGTTTTTATCGACGCGCTCAAGGCCGTCGCCTCGCAACTGATCGTGCTGCACCATCTGGCTTTTTACGGCCCGATGTCCGACCATGCCCTCAGTCTGGCGCCCGACCTGATGGGCTGGCTCTACGACTATGCACGCATCGCTGTGCAGGCCTTCCTCGTCATAGGGGGGTTTCTGGCGGCACAGGCGCTCGCGCCCGACGGCCGCCTGAAAAACACGCCCCCGCTCAGTCTGCTCTGGCGCCGCTATATGAAGTTAGCGCCGCCCTATATCGCCGCGTTACTGCTCGCCATTCTTGCCGCCGCCCTTGCCAACCGCCTGATGTTCCACTCAGCAACACCGGCCGCACCAAGCATCGCCCAGGTCATCGCCCACGTTTTCCTGTTGCAAAGCATTCTCGGCTTCGATGGCCTTTCCGCCGGCATCTGGTATATCGCCATCGACTTTCAGCTTTACGCGCTGCTGTTGGCAACGCTGTGGGTCGCAAGCCGGTGCGGCAAGCATGGCCGCAGCGTGGGCATCGCGCTCGTCGGCCTGCTGCTAGTCGCCTCGCTGTTTCACTTCAACCGCGACGCAGCATGGGATAGCTGGGCGATCTACTTTTTCGGCAGTTATGGACTGGGCGCACTCGTTTTCTGGTCGATCCGGCGCAACAAAGCATCACCCTGGCTGCTACTGATTATCGGGCTGGCCGTGATCGCACTGGCCATCGACTTCCGCCTGCGCATTGCCGTGGCGCTGACGGTTGCGCTGGCGCTGGGGGCGGCCACTTACACCGGCTTGATGGCGCGCTGGCCAGAATCAAAAACGCTGGCCTGGCTGGGCAAAATTTCCTACGCCGTTTTCCTCACCCACTACCCGGTCTGTCTGGTCATCAACGCCATCTTCGAACGATTTCTTCCGCACGATCCAGCCATCCAGCTTGCCGGCATGGTCATCGCGTGGCTGAGCAGTATCGCTTTCGGTGCTATCTTCTACAAGCACGTCGAATCTCACGCGCAAAGGCTGCTGACGAAAAAAGCATAAATCCCGCACCGCTATTTGCCTCGCTTTGCAACCGCTTTGAGCTTTGGTAAAGCGGCCTTTCCCACAACCGAACGCGTAGGCGAGGGCTTGGGCTTGGCTATGCTTTTACCGGATTTGGGTGGAGAAACCGCCGGTGTTTTGAGCGGTGCTTCGGGAATAGGATCAAGGCAATGGCACACCGCCCGGGGCCAACCAGTTTTCACAAACCACTCCCGGGTATTTGGCAAAGTCCTTGATGTTATTGGTAACGAGTGTCAGCTTGAGTGACACCGCATGTGCGGCAATCAGTTTATCGAGATGGTCTTTCTTGCTGTCCCGCGTCGCTAGTCTGATCGGGCCATAGGACGTACCAGCCGCCAGATCGAACGTGGCCACCGGGATGTCTTCAATCAGCCTGGACAAATTGATTCGCTCCCGCTCAGGATCTGCTGACGCAGCGACACCAAATTCCAATTCAGCAAACGTGATTGCCGAGATCAGCACGTCGCCAACACAACATTGCGCAAAGCGCTGAGCGACCGCCTCCGGCTGACTCTTCATCAGATAGATGCACATATTGGTGTCTAGCATGTAGCGCGGCATTACAGGGCATCCCTTTCGGCTTGCTCCTGATCGCCACGCCCCTCAGCCATGAAATCAGGCGAGAACTCGGCGAACTTGCTCAGCACGCCAGACAAGGACCGGCGGGCGGGGCGAATACGCAGTTCCGCACCGACACGCTCGATCTCCAAGTCCATGTCGGTGCGTTCATAAGCGATATCTGCCGGAATACGAACGGCCTGCGAATTGCCATTCTTGAAGGCTCTGGTGGTGTGCATTGCTCACTCCAATTGCGGATGTACATGTGATGTACATTAGCTGATTGGGGTGCAAAAATCAAATTTATGTGCGGAGGTTCAACAAGTTATACGCAAACACCCACCCATGCTTTGCTAAAACTTAAATGCGGCCTGGAGAAAGGTGCCATAGCGCTCCATCTTGTATTTAACGGGCTGTGGCGAACCGCCTCCACCAACAATCATGCCTTCAAAATGCACTTCACCCTTGGTCTCGGCGCGCCAGTACCTAGCCCCCATTCCAAGGCTAAACGATGGTGAAACCTGGTATGTAAGCGTGCTTTCAAGCTGGACGCCGTTATGACCGATCCCGTCCTCCGGCAAATTGCCTGTAAACCCGCCTGCCGTCCCTATCCGTAACCAGTGACTGTCACGACTATCCAGTCGTGTATGAGGCAGCCATGCTGCTTCGGCAGCAAACTTTAGCGTCTTGGCGAGCATAACGTCGCCCGCAAGGCCCAGCCGAGCCGAATACCATTTCGAATCATTTGTAATCACGAGAGTTGAGTTCGGTATGGCTGGCGTGCAAATCGCGGCACTGGTTGCCGTCTGGGCACAGCCGTAAGCATTCACCGTTTCATGATAATAATGATATCCGGCAAACACCCCCAGTCGATATTCTGGCTGTGCTAGAAAATTGAATCCGATGTCGGCACTGGCATACCCGATAGTGCCGTTCTTTTGATCACTCAATGTTGATGAATACGGATTAATGAATGGCGGAAAATCCTCGTCCTTCAGGTGGCCTTTAGACACATTGCCTGTACCTACGTAACCTTTAACAAACAAACCTGTCGAATGATCAGCCCGTGCAAACAACTCACCTGCCTGTGCTCCTAAGTCGCCATACGTCAGTCGAGAAACACGCGCCGACCCGGTAGTGTCGTAAAGATCCTTTGCTGTCTTTCCTTTGCTATACCAGTAACGTATACCAAACTCTGTTTGAATCGTTCTCTGCCATTGCGAGGCGTCGAAACCAGTATCAGGACTTGAAGCCCTAACGCCATCGAACTGGTAATTCAAACCAGCTCGGATGATGTCGCCGTTTAACCTGAAGTCTGTATGGGTATTGAAGGTAGCATTAGCCGGCGTCCGAAAACCGACCGTCGTAGCCCGTCCAAGGTCGTAATGAAGATATTCCAGCTTAGCCGACAAACGGTCGGTAAGCGCATATTCTGCGCCAACCCCAAGAATCCAACCTACCTTCGAATTCGAGTCAGAGCCAGTATAGCGGACAGTTGGGAAACTTAGATTGGTCGAGGTCGCCACCTTCCCTTGCGCCACACCGCCAGTGACGTAGACCATCAGACGATCAACAGGAATGAATCCGATACGACCTCTCAGCGTATTGAATGATTCGATCCGTTGCTTTTCCGAAAAAGAAAACGGCGTCCCGGAGGCAGAAATATTAGCGCTTCGTGAAGCCGACCCAGAAATGCTGGAAGCAGCGATGTCGGCTTCGATGCCAATGACGGTGTTGTCAATCTGTAAATTGTGGCCGAACTGGATACCGCCAATGCTGCCATTTGAGCTTATCCCGTAAGAGGCAGGAACAGCTGGATCTGCGCCCGCCCACGGGGCTGGATATCCTGTTACTGAACTGGTTGAATTGCCCCAAGAGTAAGCTGCATTCAATCCGAGATAGGTTCCGCTCCAGCGGGCCGAACCTGCCTTAACGGAAGGATACTCAACCGTAACGGGCTCGGACGAGAACGCAATCGTCGATATCACCGACATTCCGGCAGAACACAAAAATTTCTTCACGACGAATTTCTCCCATAAATTTGTTGTTTTAACCTTCCCAAGCCTTCTTCACGAGCGCTGAGCGAACAGAAGCAATGCAAACGTATTTTTACGTCATTTATTTATGTTTTCGGCATTAACAAATGGATACTAAGCATTCCTTAGTGCCAGGTCAATGAAAAACTAAGAATCTCTGAGCATGGCCAGCCCTGCTCAGACCCCGTTACCTATCGTCGCCCGACGCTTGAAAATTGCGCGCGAACTGATGGGGATATCGCAAATGGAATTAGGCGTTCGAGCGGGGATAGACGAATACTCTGCGTCCGCAAGAATCAACCAATATGAACGAGGTAAACATGCACCAGACTTCTCTACCGTCAGAAGTTTGGGCAAAGTGCTTGGCGCTCCAAGCGCGTATTTTTACGCGGAAGACGACCTGTTGGCCGAACTAATTCTCATGTTCGGCAGACTCGGCACGGAAGATCGAAGACGGCTCGCAGCGTTTACTCAAACAATGAATAGCGCCCAAAAAGACGCCTAAGTATCACTGGCCTGCAACCGCACCCCAAGAGTACTTCTTCGCAAAGGGTATCGCTCAGGGCGTATAAATAGGCGGTCTACGAACAACATCATCGAAGATGCCCGTATTTATTGGCCTGCAGGCCGATTGACTTTTCAGGCTCTTAACCACGCTGCCGCATCCAGCGCGAAGTAAGTCAGGATGCCGTCCGCGCCGGCGCGCTTGAAGGCGAGCAGGCTTTCCAGCACACAGGCTTTTTCGTCGAGCCAGCCGTTTTTCGCTGCCGCCTTGAGCATGGCGTACTCGCCGCTCACCTGGTAAGCGTAGGTCGGCACGCCAAACTCGTCTTTCACGCGGCGCACGATATCGAGATACGGCATGCCGGGCTTGACCATCACCATATCGGCGCCCTCGGCGATGTCGAGCGCCACTTCACGCAGCGCTTCGTCCGAATTCGCCGGGTCCATCTGGTACGTGTATTTGTTGCCCTTGCCGAGGTTGCCGGCCGAGCCGACGGCATCGCGGAAGGGGCCGTAAAAGCTGGAGGCATATTTGGCCGAGTAGGCCAGGATGCGGGTGTGGATATGGTCACCAGCTTCGAGCGCAGCGCGGATGCAAGCCACACGCCCGTCCATCATGTCCGAGGGCGCCACCACGTCGGCACCGGCCTGCGCGTGGGTGAGCGCCTGCTTCGTCAGCGCCTCCAGCGTCTCGTCGTTAAGCACGTAGCCGCTGGCGTCAACCAGGCCGTCCTGCCCATGGCTGGTATAGGGGTCAAGCGCCACATCGGTAATCACACCCAGTTCGGGGAATTCCTTCTTGAGCGCAGCCACCACACGCGGCACCAGGCCTTTGGGATTCCACGCCTCTTCGGCACCCGGCGTCTTGAGGCCGGCCTCGATGACGGGGAAGATCGCCAGTGCCGGGATACCCAGTGTGAGCGCCCGCTCGGCCGTCTTGAGCAGCCGGTCAAGGCTCTGGCGCTCAACGCCGGGCATGGAAGCCACGCTTTCAACACGGTTATTGCCATCCAGAACAAACACGGGATAGATGAGATCGTCGGCCGACAGCGCCGATTCGCGCATCAGGCGGCGGGAAAAATCATCGCGGCGCATACGGCGCATGCGCGCAGCGGGGAAACGTTCTGTCTTGTCCATAAAAACCCCTGCAGCCGAAAAAAATAATAAAAAAACCCATCTCAACGGGAACTATCAGCAAAATGCAACACTCTCAAACTTCAGATGGTACACGCCGTCTCCCGCTTATCTCCCTGAGCGGGCGCTTTACTTCTAGGTAAGGCATTTCGCCCTCGGCTATTCTTTAGCCGGGGGCTTTTTCTTTTCTGTGGCCTTTGTTCCGTTAGAAGCCGTTCTTGCACTCCAGCCAACGGCTTTGCGGTTTTTCGGGCGAGCCACTTTTTCTGTGCGCAACCCAAGCGGCGGTTGCATTTCCACTTTCATTTCCATATCCAGCCAGCCCGCCAGCACCGCCTCGGCCTCGGCAACGCCTGTTTTCTTTAGGCTGGAAAATAATTGCAGCGAGCAGTTATCGCCGATTTTAGACAGAATTTCCTGCACTTCCCGCAGCGCCACCGCCTGTTCCTGACGGGTTAGTTTATCCGCCTTGGAAAGCAGAATATGGATCGGCTTACCCGTCTGCGCAAACCAGTCCAGCATCTGCAAATCAAGATCGGTCAAGGGATGCCGGCTATCCATGATGAGCACCAGACCAACCAGCGGCAAACGGAAGCGCAGGTAAGGCGCGAGCAGTCCCTCCCACTGGGAACGAATCTCCTCGGGCGCTTTGGCAAAGCCGTAGCCGGGCAAATCAACGAAATATTTACCCTCATCAAGGGTGAAATAATTCAAGTGCTGCGTCCGTCCCGGTGTTTTGGACACAAAAGCAAGTCGCGTGTGATTGGCCAGCGTGTTGATGGCCGATGACTTACCGGCATTCGAACGTCCGGCAAATGCCACTTCCCGCAACGAATCGGGTGGTAAATCCCGCAAATGGGCGACGGTCGTATGAAAAACCGCCTTCTGAAAAAGAGGCATGGGCTAACCGGAGTGGTTGGGGGCTAGCGTGATGCAGCCCTAAAGTGCTATAGAATATCAGGTTTGAGAATTTGCTTCTCTGCGCTTCTCTGAAATCCGGGCTCATCCATAGGAGTTTGTACATGATTCGCACCACCGTATTTGCGGCACTCATGGCCGTCTGCTTTACCGTCTTTGCAGCAGCAGACGCGAAAGCCAAACCGGATCTGGCCAAGGGCAAGAAAATCGCAGAAACGGTTTGTGTTGCCTGCCACGGTGCAGACGGCAATAGTGCGTTAGCCGCCAATCCGATTCTGGCGGGACAGGGCGCCGAGTATCTATTCAAGCAATTGATGGAATTCAAGTCCGTCGATGGCAAACCGGCGCTACGCAGCAACGCCATTATGGGCGCCATGACAGCGGCGCTGAGCGTCGAAGACATGAAGAACCTGGCCTTTTACTTCTCACAACAGAAACTGAAACCGGCAACTGCCACTGACGAAAAACTGGTAGCAGCCGGCAAGAGCCTCTGGCGCAAGGGGGATTTTGAACGCGGCGTTCCTGCCTGTGCCGGATGCCACGGGCCCTCAGGCGCCGGCGTTCCGGCGCAGTATCCGCGCCTCTCGGGACAATATGCCGAATACACTGAATCCCAGTTGAAGAACTTCCGCAGCGAAGAGCGCTCCAATGACCCGGAGAAGATGATGCGGACGATTGCCGACAAACTCTCGGACAAACAGATCAAAGCAGTCGCCGACTATATCGCCGGTCTGCGCTAATTCAAGCATTCAACCATTCAACCCTTGATTGATACCCTGCCTTTCCCCACACACGAGGACGCATCATGAAAACACTCAAGCAACTGATTGAAAGCAAGAACAAGAAACTGGCCTCGGTTGCACCAGAACAAACAGTGTTGCGAGCCATCGAAATCATGGCTGAATGTGATGTCGGCGCCCTGCTCGTCATGGACGGGAAGCGTTTGGCCGGCGTGTTCTCCGAGCGCGACTATGCCCGCAAGGTGATTCTGCAAGGCAAAGCCTCTCGCCAAACGCTGGTCAGCGAAGTGATGACCAGCAAGGTAATCTGCGTGAGCCCGAATCGCACCATCGAGGAGTGCATGGCGATCATGACGGAAGAACATATTCGCCACCTGCCGATTATCGATGACCAGAAGACCGTTCTCGGTGTTATCTCGATTGGTGACGTGGTCAAGGAAATGATCAGCCAGCAAAAATTCATCATCAGCCAGCTGGAAAGCTATATCACCGGTTGATCTGCGACTCAAGGAGCAAACGAAAAGAGCAGGTGCGCCCTGCTCTTTTTTGTTAACCACGGCGACACGGCGGGCACAACGAAGACCTCATCTCATGCGTAAAGAAAGAATTTTTTCGCCGTGCTCGCTGTGTCCGCTGTGGTTATCTATTTTATTTCCAATAGGCTCTCGTCCCACTTGGCGTGTTTCTCAAAGCCGAGCAGATTGGCCGTTGTCGCGGCAATATTTGACAGCCCGGCCGTTGGCAACGCCTTTAAGCCCAGCTTGCCGCCCGACACATTATCGTAAAGAATCAGCGGCACCGGATTCAAGGTATGCGCCGTCTTGGCCTTGAATGAACCATCCTTGTGCTGCGCCGGTTGCTTGGTCTTCTTGTCCAGCTCGTACATCTCGTCGGCGTTGCCGTGGTCGGCGGTAATCAGCGCCACGCCACCCATTTCGTCGATCACCGGCAGGATGCGCGCCAGTTCCAGATCCACGGCTTCGACGGCCATTGTCGCGGCACGGAAGCTGCCGGTATGGCCGACCATGTCACCGTTGGCGAAATTGCAGCGCAGCGTCTTGTACTTGCCGCTTTTCAGTGCGGCTATCATCGCGTCGGCGATCTCGGCGGCCTTCATCCACGGACGCTGCTCGAACGGCACCACGTCGCTCGGTACTTCCTGGTAAGTTTCGCCCTCGAACTTGCCGGAACGGTTGCCGTTCCAGAAGTAGGTCACGTGACCGAATTTCTGCGTTTCTGAACAGGCAAATTGCTTGATGCCGGCCTTGGAGAACCACTCACCCGTGGTATCGAGAATGACCGGCGGGTTGACCAGAAAGCGATTGGGCAGCTTGAGGTCGCCGTCGTACTGCAACATGCCGGCGTAGGTCACCTTGGGCACGCGCACACGGTCGAACTTGTCAAAATTGGTTTCTTCAAAAGCACGGGTGATTTCAATCGCGCGGTCACCACGGAAGTTGAAGAAAACGACCGAATCCCCGTCTTCAATCGTGCCGACCGGCTTGCCGTCCTTGGCAATCACGAAAGGCGGCAGATCCTGATCGATGGTGCCCGGAAACTTGACGCGCAAAGCCTTGACGGCCTCACTCGCACTGGAGAACTGATCGCCCTCGCCCAGCACATGAACATGCCAGCCCTTGTCGACCATGCTCCAGTTGGCGTCGTAACGATCCATGGTGATATTCATGCGGCCGCCACCCGATGCGATTTGTGCATCGAAGCTACCGGTGCTGACTTCAGCCAGGAATGCCTCAAACGGTTCGACGTATTCAAGCGCGCTGGTTTCCGGCACATCGCGGCCGTCAAGCAGCGCATGTACGCGAACCGCCTTGACGCCTTCTTCCTTGGCGCGAACGATCATCGCTTTCAGGTGATCGATATGGCTGTGCACATTGCCATCGGAAAACAGGCCGAGGAAATGAATCACGCCCGATTTTCCGTTAGCTCCGGCTTTGGCGCCGGCAACAATCTGCTTCCACGCCTCACCCTGCCAGATCGCGCCCGAAGCAATCGCATCCGCCACCAGCGATGCACCCTGGCTGTACACCTGCCCGGCGCCGATGGCGTTATGGCCGACTTCGGAGTTGCCCATATCCTCGTCGGACGGCATGCCGACGGCCGTGCCGTGCGCACGCAGTGTGATGTTCGGGTAGTTGGCGAACAGGCGGTCAAGGGTCGGCTTTCTGGCTGCGGCGATAGCACTGCCGGCGTCAGACTTGGGTATGCCGTAACCGTCCATGACGATGGTAACGACCGGGCCTTTGATGCCGGCGAATGAGGCGAATTTTTGCAACATGATGTGTTCCTGCAATGGATTAAAAATCAGAAAAAGTGCAACCGCGAATCATAGCAAATTCGGGAGCTTCAGCGAAGGCCATAGGTGTTGCTGAAGCAAAGAACCCACCGCAAAGACGCTAAGGGCGCGAAGGTTACGCAAAGAAGGTCATGGCTGAACGGATTTACCTCGTATTCAAGCTTTTCTTTGCGATTTCTTGGCCCCTTTGCGTCTTTGCGGTGGATTTTGAAACCTCGCTATCGAAGTCGCTGCTTGGGATCAAAGCGCACAATGATGTTTCCGTCAGGCGTTTCCTTCGGCTGTGCCTTCCAGGCATGGCCATAGACCACCTCAAAAGTCGCCGGCAGCCGCCCGTCTGTGCGAAGTTTCTCATACGCCGCGCGTGCTGCAAGCCACTCCGATTTACCCATCAAGCCTCGCCGCCTCGCCTGCATGGCACAAGCCGCGCCGCTCTGGCGCAGGTCGCTGAACAGACCATCGAGATCGGCGTAGGTCAGGGTCAGTATTTCGACATCCATCACCGGATCGGCAAAACCGCATTCGAGCAGCATGTCGCCGATGTCGTGCATGTCGGCAAAACGCTGGGTATGGACGTAATCATCCGAAAAAGAAGCGCGCAATTCCTTGAGTGTATCCGGCCCGAAGGTCGAGAACATCAGCAGCCCACCCACTTCGAGTGTGCGGTGCATTTCCCGCAAGGCCGGCAGCGGGTCATCGAGCCAGTGCAGCAGCAGGTTAGACCAGATCAAACCCTGAGACGCTGACTTGAATGGCAAGGCAAGCGCATCGGCGGCCAGTAGCGACGCCTTTTTTCCATGCAAAAAGGGGAGCAGCCAACGCAAACGGGAACGCTGACCCTGCCCGGCGCGCAGAATAGTTTCGCTGCTATCCACACCAAGCACATGTGACTTCGGGTAGCGTTCGCTCAGCGCGGCCAGGCTGGCACCCGTACCACAGCCCAGGTCAAGAACCCGCTGCGGCTCGATCTTGACATAATCGAAGCGCTCCAGCATGCGACTGGCAATCTCGCGCTGCAAGACGGCGGCCGCATCGTAGCTTTGTGCCGCACGTGAAAAATTGCGCCTTACCTGGCGCACATCAACGAAAGACGCCGCTGCATTCATAGACAAATAACATCCACCGCAAAGGCGCAAAGTTCGCAAAGCTTTCGCAAAGGAACAGCAACTATCTTTCGATATTGTCCGGCGACCCAATCATTGCGTTTTTCTTTGCGTTGCCTTTGCATCTTCGCGCCTTTGCGGTAGGTTTTTGGCGTTCGCAACGGCCCGAAAGTACTTCAAATCGGATGCAAACCAAGTTTGTCGAACAAATCGAGATCGCGACTGGTCCCTGCATTGCTGGTGGTCAGCAGCTTGTCGCAATAAAAAATCGAGTTAGCCCCGGCAAAGAAACACATCGCCTGCATTTCGTCCGACATCGCTTCGCGACCGGCAGAAAGCCGGACAAAGCTCTTCGGCATGGTGATGCGGGCGGCGGCAATCGTACGCACGAACTCGAAGCTGTCGACTTTTTCTGTTTGCGCCAGCGGCGTTCCGGGAATTGCCACCAGATTATTGATCGGCACCGATTCAGGCGGCGGATTCAGATTGGCCAGTTGCGCCACCATCGCCGCGCGGTTACGGCGCGATTCGCCCAAACCCAGAATGCCACCCGAACACACCTTGATCCCGGCCTGACGCACCTGTGCGATGGTGTCAATGCGGTCGGAATGTTTGTGTGTGGTAATCACCTTGTCGTAAAACTCGGAATCGGTATCGAGGTTGTGATTGTAATAATCGAGACCGGCTTCCTTCAGCTTATCGGCCTGCCCGTCTTTGAGCATACCCAGCGTTACGCAGGTTTCCATCCCCAACGCCTTGACTTCGCGGATCATCTGCGAGACCACCTCAAGCTCTTGCTCCTTCGGGCCGCGCCAGGCCGCACCCATACAGAAACGCGAAGCGCCTTTGGCCTTGGCTTCCTTGGCGGCAGTCAACACATCCTCAACCTGCATCAGCGCCTCGCGCTCGGTCGATTTGTAACGTGCCGACTGCGAACAATAATTGCAATCTTCGGGGCAACCGCCGGTCTTGATCGAAATCAGTGCCGAACGCTGAACTTCGTTTGGATTGAAGTTCTCTCGGTGCACCTGCTGCGCACGAAAAAGCAGATCCATCAGGGGCAATTGATAAAGCGCCTCGACCTGCGAAACCGTCCACTTTGCGGCACCGGCGGGTGCTGCGGCTTCGGGAGCCAGTGAAACGGCGGGAGAAATTGTATTCATGGGCAAAACCTACCGGAAAAATAGAGACATGCAGAGGACATGCGGGCACAATCAGAAAACTGGTTGGCGCTGTCCAGAACCACCAATTTTACCCCAAAACAAAGACTTGAAGACCTGCACGATGTTCAACAATGTCAATCTGCTGGCGCAGGACTGCCTGCTTTGTGCTGGCGTCAGCACAGGAAGCATTCTGTGCGACGCCTGTGCGGCTGACCTGCCACAACTGCAAAAAACGTGCTGTCCGCGCTGCGCCTTACCCACTCCCAACGGCGAAACCTGCGGCCGCTGCTTGGCCAAAACGCCTCATTACGACGCCACACGAGCCGCCTATCGCTATGACTTCCCGCTCGACAAACTGGTTCAATCATTCAAATACGGGCACCGGCTGGCGCTTGGTGATTACTTTGGCCGGCAACTGGCGGCACTGGCCGGCGGCATCCTTGCCGATGTAATCATCCCGCTGCCACTCCACCCAGAACGCCTGAGTGAGCGTGGTTTTAATCAGGCACTGGAACTGGCGCGCCCGGTCAGCAAGACTTTGAAACTGCCCATTGACGCCAGCAGTTGTCGCCGCACACGCAACACACCCTCTCAGGCCGACCTCCCCTGGAAGGAACGGGTGAAAAATATCCGTGGAGCCTTCCACTGCTCTACCGACTTCACGGGAAAACGCATCATTCTCATCGATGATGTCATGACTACCGGCGCCTCGCTCGACGAATGCGCGCGCACGCTCAAACTGCACGACGCCAGCGAAATTACACTGCTGGTCGTTGCACGCGCCCTGCCGAAGTCTTCATAATCGTGCTCTTGCTAAAACCTACTCATCTACAGGCCATGTCATGTCCCTTTACCCGTGGCACACCCGAATCAGTCTGGCATGTCTCTGCGCCATGCTGGTTCTGCCCTTCCTGAATCCGCATCACTTCAATCCGATTCCGACCTTCTATCAGGAATGGACAGCGGCGGCTTGCGGGCTTTTTGCTGCGGCACTGTTACTCAGGCAAAAATTGTTTGCCGAGCTTGAAGTGCCCGCCATCGCCTTGCTTCCGCTCGGGCTTGCCGGCTTACTTCTGGTCCAGCTTGCCGCAGGGCTTGTGGCTTTCCCGTCGCAAGCCCTGATTTTTGCGCTTTATCTTCTGTGGACCGTGCTGATCCTGACCCTCGGCCGTTCACTACGGCAACGACTCCCGCTTGAAAAACTGGCCACCACCTTCGCCACCGCCATTCTCTGCGGAACGCTTCTGGCCTCAATTCTTCTTACGGTTCAACTCGCCAATCCACAACTCGGCCTCGGCTGGGTATTTCCCCTCATCAAAGGGGGTGGCAATCTGGGGCAAGTCAATCACCTGGCAAACTATCTCTGCCTTGGTCTGGCCTCGGCCATTTACCTGCACATTCAGGGGAAAATCGGCATGCCGGTTTTCTTGTTATGCGCTCTAATTTTTCTCTCTGGCGCAAGCTTTACCGGCTCACGCAGCATTCTCCTTTATGCCGCAGGATTCGCACTGCTTTCCGTCTGGGCGGCGTGGCACTTCCAGCACGCCCCGCTGCGCCGGATCTCAAAGATCACACTCTGGCTGCTGCCGGCAATCATTCTTTTGCAATTCGTTTTCTCGCATTTTGATCTGGGCAGTACACTGCAAACCTCGGTCTCTGGCGAACGCTTTTTCCGCTCGGTGAGTGGCACCTCACAACGCTTGCAACTGTGGCGCACCGGCCTGGAAATATTTGCTCAACACCCGTGGCTGGGTGCCGGCATCGGCCAGTTCCCGGTTAACGCCTATTTGGTTGTTGGCGCACAAGCAGACGGCACTTATCTGGGCGGTGGCGAACATGCGCACAACCTGCTCGTTCATCTGCTTTCGGAATTTGGTTTGATCGCACCGGTTCTTGTTATTTTGCTCGGGCTGCGCTGGTGGTTAGGCTTTATCAGGCAGGAATGGACACCCGCTCATTGGTGGATCGCCGCTGTTCTAATGATTTTGGCCACACACAGCCAGCTTGAATATCCGCTGTGGTACACCTTTTTTCTAGGCATCGCCGCACTCGCCCTCGGCATCGGTAGTGATACCGGCTTTCACCCACGCATCACTTCATCCGGGCAGCTGCTCATTGCCCTGATACTGTTGCTTGGCACTGTAACGCTGGTCACTCTGGGCAATGACTACCGCAAACTGGAGCGCACCCTCAACTGGCAACGTAACAGCGAAGGCGAAAAACTTTCCTGGAAAAGTACGCTGGACGCTCTTGGCGCATTGCACCGTGAATCACTCTTCGGGCAGTACGTCCAGTTGAGTTACGCCTACCAACTGAGCATCGACAAAGAAGCGCTCAAGGACAAAATCACGGTCAGCGAAATGGCGATTCGTTTCTCACCGGTTGACCTGATTACCTACAAACTGGCTTACCTGCTGGCACTGGATGGACGGATGGAAGCGTCGAAAGCGGCCTTGCAACGCGCGGTCGCTACACATCCAAACTTCATCTCCACTGCATTGCAACAACTTAAGGGACTATCCAGTGTTTATCCGGAAATCAGACCACTGCTCGATGAACTGCGCAGCTATCCTGATGCGCATGACAAGGAAAATTAGCGGAGTTTCTGGTCGACCAGCGCCGACAACTCGGCATTCAACGTACCGCTTGATTTGGCCCGCAAGAAGGCTTCACGCGCTTCGGTAGAACGTCCCTCGCCCTCGAACGCAAGGCCAAGACCCAGCCACCAGCGTCCTTCGCCGGGAGACAATCGGGTCGCCACCTGATAATGTTCCACCGCCTCCCTATGCCGCCCAAGCCGTTGCAATACATGCGCAGCAAAGCCTTGATAATCCGCACTGTTGCCAGCAGCCGGCAGTGAATAATTAAGAGTCTGCCACGCACCGGCAAGGTCGCCACGATCAACCTGCATGCGTGCCAGACTCATTGCCCAACCGAGCTGTGCAGGCTGTATCTGCAGCCCGTCCTGCAACACCAGGACAGCCTCATCAGGACGTTTGGCTTCGAGCAACAGCCTGACCAGCAACTGGCGTGAGGCAGAATGCAAACCGTCCTGACGCAGGGCATTGCGCAAACTGTCCAGCGCTTCTGCAATCCGACCCTGATTTACAGACGCAATCGCCTTGCGATACTCGGCTTCGGCGCGCTCGCGGGGCGAACCCACGGAATCGTTGCGTTCAATCGTCGCTGTCTTTGCCGACTTGGTTGCGGCCTGAGGTAATGAAGCAGGGGAAGCCGGCAACGGCTTCTCAGGCGGCTCCGCTTTGCCGCGATCGGCAACGACTTTCTTCTCGGCCGGCACCGGTTTCTCCGAAACTGCTGGAACGGCAGGCCTGGCAACCGGTTTCTTTTCCACCGGCGGCTTGATATGGTCTGCCATGCGCAAACTACCATCAAGACTCTTTAAATCGGGGTTTGCAGCCTCCTTTTGCTCCGCGGCTGGTGGCTCGGCTGGCGTATTTTTTTCCGAATCAGATGCGGCCTGCTCTACTGGAGGCGCAGGCACTGGCTGAACAGGCACCGGCACGGCAGCGGCAACTGCAACTGGAGCCGGCTCTGATTTCATTTCCCACTGATAAAGTGCAAAACCAGCGACCAGAACAAGCAGCACGACACCCCCCAGTATCACTGGCAAACGTGACGATGGCGGCTTCGGCAAGGGCCGGACATCAATAGGCAAGCGCGTGCCAACGCCGTGCGCTGCACGCCGCTCATCGAGATCCTGCAGCATCTGGTTAATCAGACTCATGCTGTTCCGTAGACAAATGCTGGGGCATCGTCATCCCCACAACCATCCGACGCGACGCGCGCCCTCGGTATCCTTGCGTGCCAACCGGATATGCCTCACCTTGGCGGTATGCTTGCCTTCGCCATAAACCGCCATCAATGCCTTATGCGCCAGAATATTGATCAACCGCGGTGTTCCGCCACTGGCGCGATACAGCGCTTTCAGCGCGGCCGAAGTGAACAAGCCATCTCCCCGGTACCCGCCAACCCGCAAGCGGTGTGCCACATAGTGTTCAATTTCGTTCTTCTTCAAACCACACAAGCGGTAATGAAATGCAATGCGCTGCAGAAGCTGGCGAACTTCAGGACGGTGCAGTTTTTCATCCAGTTCAGGCTGCCCAAAAAGAACGATCTGCAGAAGTTTTCGTTTCTCTGTTTCCAGATTGGACAGCAGGCGAAGCGCCTCCAGTGTTTCGACCGGCATCGCTTGTGCTTCGTCAATACACACCACGACCCGTTTCTTTGCCCGGGCGAGGTCAAGCAGCGCATGATTAATACGCCGCACCAGATGATACTGATCCAGACCGGCCACATCCTTGATGTCCAGCTCTTCGGCCAAGGCCATAAAAAGCGTGTCTGCATCAAGGTTGGGATTCGGCATATACGCCGTCACCCAGCCATCGT
This sequence comes from Betaproteobacteria bacterium, assembly GCA_031403915.1. GTDB lineage: Bacteria > Pseudomonadota > Gammaproteobacteria > Burkholderiales > Rhodocyclaceae > Propionivibrio. The sequence continues at coordinate 32,299 of JANNGP010000218.1, read as the reverse complement.
CCAGCGTTTGCAGCAGGCGTCGACAAAGCAGGGTTTTACCGGTACCGACTTCGCCACTGATTTTAACGAAGCCCTCGCCTTCGTTAAGCGCGAGCAGCAAGGTATTAAGCGCTTCCTGATGAAACTGGATGGAATAGGTAAAACTGGTATCCGGTGTAATGCGGAAGGGCAGCTCGGTCAGGCCAAAATGCTTCAGGTACAAAGCCGCCCCCCCATCCGATACCTCATGGCAATCCCCTCGGCACGACTTGGCGAGGATCAAGCCGCTGAATACGCTCTTGCGTTTCGATCAGATCTTCCTTCCAGCTTGATTCATTGCGGATTATTGTCGGCTTGATGAGAATGACCAACTCACGTTTGCGTGTGTAGTTTGCCCGGGTACCGAACAGCAGCCCCAGACCCGAAGAACCTGTCGTGCCTGGTAAGCCGTTGTTATCTACCGACTGCGCCTGTTTCATCAATCCACCGATGGCTACAATGCTGCCATCCTGAACGCGTACCACACTGTCCGTTTCATTCACCGCGCTGTTGGCCAGCGGCAGGGTGATAACCCCCAGATTTCCCAGATCGATAATTTTTTGCTTTTCCTTCACAACACTGATCGATGGATGGATATGCAGATTGATGTTGTTGTCGCCATCGATCTGCGGCGTAATATCCAGAGCAATGCCGGAGAAGAACGGCTGCAAGGTGATATTCGGCGTTGACACATTGCTGGTACCTGTCGTGGTCGTCGTTGAACTGATGTTGGTCACAAAAAACTCATCGACACCAACTTTGAGCACGGCCTTCTGGTTATTGATGCTGGCCACACGCGGGCTTGATAACACCTGAATGTTGCCCTGCGTCTCAAGGAAATTCAGCAAGGCGGCAAAATTGGCACTCTGAAACGCCAGTCCGAAAAATCCGGCTCCCATTCGGGTCGCTGCAACCAGACCGCCGACACCCGGCACGACACCAACCCCGGGGCCGAGAATTGCGCCCGCTCCTGTTTGCGCGATATTCGATGCATCCAACCCGGCTCGATTTGTCGTATTCAAAACCGTTCCCGGCTGATTGGCGCCGTAAGCAAAACGATTGTTGTTTCCACCAAACTGGTTCCAGTTGACCCCGGCACTGAACTCTTCATTGAGCTCGACCTCTATGATCTTGGCCTCAAGCATCACCTGCCGCTCGGCAATCAACTGGGTGATACGCAAATATTCCTCAACCGCACGCAAATCTGCCGGGAATGCTCTGACAAGGACAACGCCCGATCCCGCATTAACGATTACTGAACGGCCATCCTGCGTTCCCACGATACTGCTCAGTGAGCTTGTCAGGTCTTTCCAGAAGTCGCTATTCGTCGTGGTGGAAACCTGACTACTGGGCGGCCCTGACGTTGTCGTCGCCCCGCCTGTGGTGGTTCCCGCTCCTGCTATAGCGGGTACGCCAGGTGTCGTCCCTGTTCCCGAAGTCGTGGTAATTGAACTCGAAGTTACCCGCACATCCGACTGCCCCTGCCGTTTGTTAGCCAGATAGTTGAGCTGGAACATGCGCGTCTGCATCGTGTTGGGCTGAATGTAAATGCGCGTTCCCTGAAACTTGAATTCATAGCCATACAATTCACGCAGTGCCTCCAGCGCCTCGCGCACGGTCACACTCTTCAGACTTACCGTCACATTGCCTGCCACCTCCGGCGCCACCAGCATGCTGTAACGCGTACCACTCACCAAGGCCATAAACACCTGGGTGGCTGGCGCGTTGCTCACAGACAGATCAAAACGCGGCTCGATGCTCTGTGCGGATGCCGGCAGATCAAATTGTATGGGTGGCAACATCGCCTGACTGACGGCGTCGTCAGCCGATTTCTTCTTGCTGCCGATCGCGCCCTGCATCTCCTGACCGATGGCGTCAAAGGCTTGCCCCGGATTTCGTTGCTGAATATTGCCGCAGCCCGCCACAGCAAGCAGCGCCAATACGATCAGCAGACCTCGTGTCAATTTCATGGTTTACCCCGATTCTGCATAGCACTAGCAGATTTTTTTGTCACAATATTTGTCTTTTCAATTCCCGGTGTCAGCAACAGAATCTCGACTCCGCCCGGCCCTTCAAGCACCGCTTCCCGATCAGTCAGTTTGATCAAACGGCTCTCGCCATACAGACCCCCGAGCACCACTTGTTGCCCACCGATAACCGCGATCGGCTTGCCCTTCTTCGGTATTTTGACTGATTGCAATACCCGGCCGCTCACTTCGGCCGATTGCATATCTCCGACCACGCCGACCGGCGGTCGCGTCGGATCCGCCATCACGGTTTGCGCCGGCACCCCACCCGACAGCGCAGAGAGCATCAACCCCAGAGCAAAGCGGATAATTATCATACGATCAGCCATGTTCGATCCAGACTCAGGGTAAACACTGTCAAGGTCAGCACCAGTTTCGGATGCTTTTCAGTGGACAACGAAACACTGCTCCATAATAATTTCTGCGGCGCTTTTTCAAGGCGCGCCAGATAGTCGGCCAGTTCGGCGTACCCGCCTTCCAGCTTGATTTCAACGCCATGTTTGTAGAGCCCGGCCGTTGCTTTTGCCGAAACCGGCGCTTCGGCACCTTCTTTTTTCTCCAGCACCAGCGCCGCCGGCAACGTACGCAGACTCAGCAAGCGCAAACCACTCTTGCGCCCGATCATCTGCTCCAGCAAGCTGGCCATACGCTGTGGCGGAACCAGCCGGCTCTCCATCGTCGCCAATTCTTCGTTCAGTACGCTCAATTGTTTTTTGAGACCGGCCAATTCGGCTCGCGCCAAGGCTTCTGGATCCTGCTCAGGCGACTGCAGCGCAGCCATCTGTGCCTGCAATGCAACAAACTGTGAGCGTTGATCAGCAATGCCACGCTCGGCAATTCGCAAACGCGTAAGTGACGGGTCAATAAACAACGACCAACCGAGTAGCGCCACACCGATCAGGACAGCTGCCCCAACCAGCCTGCGCTCGCGCTGGGCGAGCGCGTCAAACTTGGCGATCAGTCCGGACAATAGCGCCTTCATTTTTTACCCCCGGCCGATACAGCCTCACCGGCATTCTCGGAGCGCAATACAAATTCGACATAACGCGGCAGACGAGGCGCTGATGCTGGTGGAGCGACGCCTCCGGCATCAGTCTTAATTTCCGCAGGATCAACACTCTGCATATCCAGCGCCGCAAAGCGACGACCCTGGAATACCGGCTCGGCACTGAGCTTCTGAACATAGGCCGGCAGTTTGGTTGAATCCAGCAAACGGCCGCGAATCTCGATTTCCTGCCCGCCGGAGCTCACTGAAAATCCGGTCAGCCATAAATCACCGGAGGTCTGCCTGGCAAAACCAGCCATGACCGCAGAAAACCCTGTGCTGTTTCCCAGCCGACCGGAATCAAGAAGTTCCTTCACTTCCTTGCGGCTGGCCAACAGCGCTCGGGTGTTGTCGAGTTCGACTTGCAGAGCCGGTGCAATTTTTCGCTCAGCCAGCGCCTTGACCAAGGCAGCAACTTTTTCCTGCGTGCCGGTCACCTCGGTTCGCACTTTGGAAAACTCGGCCGTCACGCGTTCCGCCTCATAGCGGGCAAATACTGCCGACACCACCACCAATGCCAGCATTAGGCCCAACGCGATGCCCACATTGCGCCCAGTCGCCAGTTCATGGCGCGGCCGCAGCCGGGCTTCGTAGAGGTTGATCTGCTGACTCACGACGCCACTCCCTCGTCGGTACGCAACGCCGCACCGATCGCCAGCAAATGTTTCGCCTGGTACTGGGTATTCCGCAACTCCGGCACAGCCGGAAAATCCAGCACTGGAGACAGATCCAACTCGTGCAACGGCACGTAGGTATTAGCGCGTAATTCGTCGGCAAGCCCCTCAACATTCGGATAGGCCGCCAGAACAATTTTGGAAACCGGTATATGACTGTACTGGCGGTCGAAATTGTCCAGACTGCGCTGAAGCTCCAGCATGAGGCGCTCCTTGGTACGCGCAGCGGCGTCCTGGTCACTCCCGGTCATCTGCAGGGTAGTCATCTCTCCGCGCCGCACAGCGACGAGTTCTCCACGAAAAGTCAGCGTCAGCATCATGCCCGTTTCGTCCAGCCGCAGGAAGGCAAGTCCTCGATTTTCATCTTCCAGCAGGGCGGCCACGTTGCGCTGTGCCATCTCGGGAATATCCACCGCGTCCAGGCTGATTTTGGCCTCTTCAAACACAGCGATGCGCGCACGCACCGCCTGTTCAGAGGCTGACACCACCAGCACTCCGGCTGAACGCCCTGCCGGCAAACCATCGCCGGGAATATCAAGCACATCAATACAGGCGCTATCGACCGGGAAGTTTACGGATTCCTTGAGCGCCCAGCGCAGTGCTTCCTTGCGCTCCTCTTTCGGTACGGCCGGCGCTTCAAGTTGCGTGACATTGCACTCGGCAGCACTCATCAGGGTCGTGCAGGCATAGGATTTGAGATGACGGGCGGCACGCAAGCGTTGCAACGCATCGCGCTCGCCGGTCTCTGCCGCGAAGCTGTCCAGCAGCCTGACTTCCGGACGGGTGTTGCGTTCCCGTAGCACGTGCGCAAGCGTGATTCCCCTGCCGTGAGGCAGTATCGCCATCCAACCGGGCTTGCGTCGCGCCGACAAAAACGGAAACATCCTTACTCCCATACTCATGTTATTGTTTAAGGATACTTATTAACCCACTAAATAACAAGGATTTATTGCGATAAACCGTTATCAAAGAGCAAAACCAATTCTTGGACAATGTCCAGCGATCCAAAAGTACCGGTCAGAAATTCTCCCGACGGTAAATCAAAGGCGTTTTGAACACACCGAAAGTTGCCCGCCCGCCCGGATTGACCGTGCCGAACCATGGCAAATTTGCCGCTGTCGCAGGCGAAGAAGCCGCTGCTACACATGTTGTGCCAGAAGCCACACTGCCGATATTTAGCGCCAGATTTACACTTCCCGTATTACCCGCGCCCGGTCGGGTCAAACGCAACGGAAGCCTCCCGCCAACCATCGTCTGCACTCCGGTTGGCGCAAGCTGCGTTTCACACGCGGCTAGATTTTGCGTAAAGTTCGAAAGGATGATGCTGGACACATCGAAACTGGTGCAGCTGTCGTTGGTATTGGTAACGTAATAGCCTCCGGCATCCCAATACTTGACCTCCAGAGGAATCGGCAAATTGAGCAATTCCGAACCATACGCGTTGCCAAGAGACAGACGGCCGTAGCGGAAATTATTCCCGGAATCAAAGGCAACAGGGGTTGCCGCCAGTGTGCCACTGATGCAGGTCGGATTTCCGCTGATTACCGGCGCAGCGGCGCATGTAGCAGGCGTGGGGGCGCCTGCCTCGCTATAGTCATCAAGTTGTAGCCCAAGGGTTACCGCCGCCGCGTAGGGCGCCAGCGGCGTTGCCGGGTTACGGTAGAGTGCGAGCTTGTCCGTCGAGCCAAAGGCCAGCGTACCGCTACCATTGTTACTTGAAGCAATCGTCGCATTGCCGGTTTGAGTTGCCACATTGGTGCCGTCCCAGCCTGGGGTCGGAGTCCCGAGAGCGTAGCTTGTGCTGAACCGTGTCGTTCCGCTTTGCCTGATCTGAGCGCAGGTCTGGGTTGGTGTGGTACAAGTTGCGCTGCTGTAGGTCAGCGGTGTGGCCAGCTTCCACAGGCCACCACTGCCGACGGTGCCAAGATAATTTATCGTTGCCGCTGGTACCGCAACCCCATTCATTGCCGATACACCAACACTGGGCGGTGTGGCATAGCCGAAGGGTTGCCCCAGATAGGTAAAACTTCGCACGGCGCAAGCGGAACCGAAGGTTTGCAGTGTCGGCGTATTGAGCACAAGCCTGTAGCTGGCCGGTACGAATCTGCCGGTAGAGATCACCGCATTCGAGCGAAAATAGCGCTGCACCTTGGTCGAATCTGCCGCATCCACATTGGCAAAATTTCGGTCTTCCACTTCCCAGCTAAACGCTCCAACTTCGCTATAGGCGGCACTGGTAGTAGAAAGCACCCCGCCCGCATAGTTCCAGCTGCCAACGGCAAAACTACCCGGCACACAGGTGTAGCCATTTGTGGCGCAGTAACTCGGGTCAGGCAGAATCAGATTTCCCGGCACCAGTGTTGGCTGGCCCTGATAGTTTGTTGTTGCGGCATTTACGGCATTTCGACTGGCCAGACCGCTGATTGTGAAAGGCCGTCCGGCCGCATGCACATTACCGCCACTGGCGGCAATATTTGACAACGTACGCGTGGCGCCGGCGCTTAACCAGTCCGCATCCTGTGCGCTGGCCGCACTCACATTAAAGTAGGAAGGGCGGATGGCAAAGACATCGGAAGAACAACCAATGGAACTAGGGTTGCCCGGAGGCGAATAGACACGCAATCGAACTCTTTTGTACGCTTCGCTAACGTTTGGAGAAGGGCTAATGATGCCGACGCCATTGGCGATACTCTGATTGCCGGTGGTTGTGATAGGCGTGGTACCGGCATAACAACCGTTGGCATCGGGCAATCCGGTTTCACCGCTGGCGTCAAGAATATCCACCCGGATGTTGTTGGCATTCGCAGTAGCATCCACCGCTGTCTTGGCCGCATTGAGGGCAACAATGCGGATATCTCCACTACTGGCTGCAAAGGCACTCCCGGCGATCTTGGTTTTTATCACCCCGGAGATCGTTCCGGCAGGCAAGCTGTTTTCGAAAGTGTTGTAAACACCTAGCCTTGCACTGCAGATCGCGCAGCCGCGAATCGTACCATCCCGCTGTAAACCCTGCGACTCATTGCTGTACATTGCCAGCACCTCGGTATCAGGCAGGGCGCGGTTGAATACCTTGATTTCGTCAATGTCGCCGGACCAATTACGCCCTGTCGCCTGCGAATTCTCGCCGATGTAAAGCGGGAAGGTGTTGCTGCCAATGGTGGTCGTCAATGCCTGTGAATTCATCAATACACCATTCACGAATATCTTGATGGTCACCCCATCGTAGGTACCCACGACGTGATACCACTGTCCGGCGACTGGAACGACACCCGAGTTAAGATCGGCGTTGTTGCATCCGCCGTTAAACCCGAAAGTGAAGGCTCTGGCTGTGGTAATGCCGTTAATACTGCAACCGCCATTCAGATGCAGACGGTAGGTCGTATCGCCCTTGGCCAGAATCGCCTCCCAGTTCTTTAACGGCGCCGAGTTATGGCGTACCCAGGCCGCTACAGAAACATAGTTCTGATTCAACAGGGCGTTGTTCGGAACTGTGACGTAGGCATTTGTGCCGTTGAAGTTATAGCCACTACAGACGACCCCGCCTGCCCCGGAAGTAATTCCCCCGTTCGGCGTGCCGTGCAGGTTGTTGCCACTGGAATCGAGCACCGTGTTGGCCGCACCAACGCTGCATTCGTCAAAGCGGTATTCGGCGACAGGCGCAGTCGGCTTGAAGAAACGCAATGCCGAATACGCCAGTGAATTGACGGTAGTCGCATCGACAAGAACATAATCGCTGGCGGTGAGTTGATAGCCCGTCTGACCCACACCCTGGGATACATTGGCGATGTCCTTGTACTGATAAACGAAATCACCGTTTTCATAGAGAATCATCTGTACGTTGAAGAGGCTGGCTCCGCTATTCCATTCCTTCATCTGCGACCAGGTCACGACGAAAGAACGGTAGGGCGCCGTACCGAGCAAGGCATACGTCACCCGCCCGCCACAACCGGCACCCCCGCCAGCCGGACAGAAATCCGCCCCATAAATGCGCATCGTGTTATTAAGATTTCCATTCGGATACGGAACGGGATAAGTCGGTGGCGGACCCACCGCCTGAGTACCAAAGTAGCAATACGGGTTGTTGAACTGAAGCCGTCCGTTCGCCATCACTCTCAATTGCGTATAGGTGACAGCACCAAAAGCAAAGTTGAATCCAATCGGAATTTCCTGGGTGATGTCGTCGTCGATAGCAGCATAACCCCCGGTGCACTCGGGTGCCGGGCCGCCCGCATCTCCGGTCCAGACCACATCGGTGTGCGCGGCATTGTTGATCCAGGCAAGCGGCGTCGAAGCATACCCGTACGTTGCCGCAAAAACGCCGGATGGCATAAGAAGACACAAGCCGATACTGGCCAACAGCCGACGGGCAACCCGTCTTGAGGAGGCAAAGAAAAGGGAGCTCGACAAGCCTGGCATTGCATTCACCTCGATCATGGACACTCGTATCCCGGCGCTGCGCCATCGAGCGCCCGGCACTTGCTCACCGTCACAACGACCTGCCGGTCAATATACGCGTTCGTACCGGCCACCCCACTGGTGGCAGTAGCGACTATCTGATAGACCCGGATGCGCCGGTTAAGGCCGGCCTCCGAATAATCGCTTGATGTACAACTCAAGGCAACGCTAAAACCTTCGATGAGCAACGTCGTCGCCGCAGGACAGGCCGGCATATTGGGCCATGTCGGGGCACCGGGCACAACCACCGTGGCATTGGTCGGATCGAGCACCTGATAGAGCCCCCATTCAATGCCGGCGCGTGCTGAATGATAAGCACGCGAACCTTGCACATCCTGTGCCGAGGTGATGCTCTGCGAGGTCGAGATGCTCACCATGAAGGCCGCCAGCGAGACCAGAATAACCAACAGAAAAATGGCAGAAACCAGCGCAAAGCCGGCAACGCCGGCAGGTGGAGAATTCCGCGACAGGACCAGGCGCGCGCTCATGGCGTGTTTTCCACATTCACCTGATTCTGCAAGCTCACCGTCTCACCGCCCTGCGAGAGCGTCAGGGAAACCGACACCAGACCGCTGCGCTGGAGAGCGCCTGCCGAATAGCTGAAATTACATCCGCTCACACTGGTCGCCAATACGGCAGGGACGATCGCACCGAATGCCGTTGTTGCCGTCAGTGTGGCGGGACTGGGGAAACCATAGCCGGCATAGCGCAACAGTCGGCCACCGGCGCAGACATAGCTGACCGGCGTACCGACAATCTGAAAACGGCTTCCCGGCGACGGAAGCGGGAAAGGCACGCCGGCCACGGCCGTAAAAGTGACCGTATTCCCGCCGGCTGTGGCCAGACGGCGGTTGCTCATTGTCGGCATTTCATACGCATCGGCACCGGGCAGGCCCAGATTGTAAATAACCAGACTATCTCCAGCGGACACGGTAACCACGGGGCCTAACACATCAAATACGGTGTCGTCTGGCGGCGATATAAAACTCAGCGGATTATCCCCGGCGGCTGTTCCTGTTTCGGCGCGATAGCGTCCTGCACTTTTAATTGGAATAAATTCGAGAAAGTTTCCGGTGCCATCCACACGCACGCTATTGGGCAGCGCACCCTGCAAATCCCGGGCAATGCGCCGCGTTGCCGTGTCGGCAATATCGGCGAGTTCTGCCCTGCGAACGGTATCAAAATAGGCATCCACCGGCTGTTTGATAAACACCGCCACCATTCCGGCAAGAATGCCGGTAATGGCGATGACCATGATCGCTTCAATCAGCGTAAAGCCCTTTTGATTCCGGGTTTCTGATCGGCTCATGCCATTACCCCGGCGCATTCGGCGCATAGCGGATACGGTAGCCCACCAAAGTGACGCTCTCGCCACGACCACTCACTGTCACGGCAATTCTGAGCACGGCATCCAGCGGCAACGCGGCAAACGGAGCAGCCGCACCTGCACGGGTAATGGTCACACTGGAGGTAAAAGCCGCATTGGCGTTGCCCCCGACGATATCGCTGCCAGCCGCTTGAAACCCCGCGTAGTCGGCGACGTTGTCATAAGGATCGCTGGCATTCCCTCGTGTCTCCGTCCCCGGTGTCGGTACGGGAGCTGGTGGAATCGGGAAAGCCGCCCCGGCTTTGTTCTGGTTATTGGTCGCCAGCGCGCAACCGGCGGCACTGGTCGCGGTCAGCACATTGGCGTCCTGCGGGTCGCACCAAGTGAATGCCTGCTGTTCGACTTCCAGCAGCAGGGATTCGGCGATAGCCAGTGCCTGCTTGCGCACCAAAGGGTCGGCGCTACCGCGCACAGCCACATCAAATGTCGTCAGGATGCCGGCAACACCCACGCCAATGATGATGATGAACATGATCAGCTCGATCAGTGAAATACCGGACTGGCGATGTTTAGTGCACATAGCCGGTTCCGGTTTCTACGGCAATCGTACGATTCAACGTAGCATCGCTGGGTACGCTAATGTTAACCGTGACGGTAGCCGCAAGGCTGAGTTGCCCTAGTCCATTGAATCCAAAAGGAGACGCACTGGCGGCCAGAGTCACGCCCGCAGGCGATGCCATGGCATAGGCCTGACCTGTGGCCGGATTGATGAGGGGCACGGTGCACGCTGTGGCAGCGCCGGGAGCAACGGCCTGCGTCAAAGTCAGGGCATTGGCGGCAATGCTGACACAAACGTTATGTCGCTGGGCGATGGCGCTTTTCTGGGCAAAACGAAGTGCTGACCTGGTCTGGTCGGAAAACCCGGCCGCATCCGATGCGGCGCGATCAAATAAGCGAGGGATGGCCACCACGGCCAGTATGCCCACGATCATCATGATCACCACCAATTCGATCAGGGTGAAGCCGCACTCTGCCGGCAATTGAGCCGGAGCACCTTGCCCAGCCATCTACACCTCCAGAAGGCTCATGAATAGTCGCCCTACATTGCAATAGCCCGAAGATCGCCTATTCAAGCCAATCTCCGGGCTATCCGCTTAAAGAACGCCATTTTACGCGGCTTCCAGGCCGGTATCAAACCGGGCTATTCAAACTTCAAACCGCCCGTCGCTACCGCTTAGTAGCAGGTAATCCCAGCCGTTGCGGAGTAGTTCGTCCCGCCAGAGGCGAGCTGAACCGTACAACTCACAGCGCCATTTACACAGGCCGTGGCATTAGTAATCGTATAACCTGCAGGCCTGCCGGTGGTCAGCATGTCAAACATCGTTGCATCATTACATGCAGTGATTGCTGGCGGGGTAAGCCCCGGTTTGCTCAACGCCTTGGATGCATAGTTGATCGCACTAGCCGAGGCAAGGCCACCTGCCACCCCTTGAACCGCAGCTGTAGCAGCATCCGAACGCAAATCAATAAACTTCGGCAGTGCCGTTGCCGCCAGAATGCCTAGAATGACGATAACGACGACCAGTTCGATCAGGGTAAAGCCGCGTTGAATTGATGTTTTCATTTGAATCTCCTTAAAAAATGGATCAGCAACCAGTGATATCAACGGCAGAAATCAGCGGAGCCGTGTTGGCTGCCGCTGGTTGGGTGTAGGTAAAATTGCAATTTGCCGCAACCGGCGCGCCCGTAACGCCAAACGTAGAGACAGCAGGGGGACCAGCGACTTGCGCGTAAGTATAGCCTTCGGCAGTAACTTGAGCCGCCGTCGGGCTAAAGACGGTTGTCAGGCCGGCGGCAGAGAGAATGCCATCCCCGCCAATGGCCGCAGCACCCGGGTAACCGAAAACCATGGTTACCACACCCGACTCTGTGCACAGCGTACCAGCAGCCGCCATCGAATTGTTTGCCGTGCCCCCACCGGCCGGGCACGCGGCCACATCCGCCACGCCATTTCGTGCCAGCGCCGTGGCATGCACCAGCGCCGACGAGGCTGCCACACTACCGCGCACGGCATTCAGTTTGGCAATACGCGCATCGCGCTGCAGATTGGTAAAGCGCGGCAGCGCCACGGCAGCCAGAATGGCCATGATGATGATCACGACAATCAGCTCGATCAGCGTGAAACCGGCATTGCAACGAGGTGTGCTCGCTGTATTCATTGAGCGCATTCTCTACTCCTTAGGTAATAGCAAAGTTTATACCCCTATATCGGCGATTACAGGCATAATTTAACACTTAAACGTTTATTTCTTCGCGCATTGCACCACTTAACATGTGTTGCACCCTCTAACACTCATTCTCCTTGCGCAGCGGCACCAGAAAAAGCCCACCACCTAACGACCAGCCGGCCAGCCCCTGCCCTCCTCTGGCTAAACGCAACTGCAGGCACCCACCGCCACGGTAGGTGTAAACCAGCGCACCCGCCCCGGCATTCCAGCGCCACTGCCCGCTGAGCGAGAAACCCTCAACCACCGGCGCGGCAGATGTTTCACCCCAGGCCAGATGTTCCGGATTGCGCCCGACCCAACCCGCCAACTTTGCATCTTCGCCACGTGCAATGCGGCTAGCGATGCTGCCTTGCAATTCAGTGCGCAGGACGGCCACCTGCATATCCACCACCGTGTGCTCCGCCTCGCGCTGCACGTCCACCAGCTTTACCAACAACACACTCATCAGAACAAAAATAAGCCCAAGCGTGACCATGACGTCAAAACGTATGGCGCCGGCAGCCAAGCTAGCGTTTGAGCGCAACTTTGCCCAGATCCCACATTGGCAGGAAGATACCGAGTGCGAGGATCAACACCATGACACCGAGCAAAACAATGAGGATCGGCTCGATCTGCTGGCCAAGGGTCTTGAGTTCGTATTCCACTTCCTGCCGGTACATGTCACCAATCTCGTCCATCATCTCATCCACCGCGCCGGACTCTTCGCCGACCGCGACCATTTGCATCACCACCGGGGTAAAAATACTCGCGCTGATCGAAGCACGCAGCAGACTTTCCCCGCGTTCCACGCTCTCGCGCATCCCCTCAATTTTCCGCGCCATATAAGCGTTATCAACCGTCTGTGCCGAGTTGGAAAGTGCCTGCATGACAGGGACACCACTGCGCATACCCAACGAGAAGCTCCGGGCAAAGCGTGACAGCGCGGCTTTGTGCAGGATTTTTCCGGCAATCGGAATCTTCAGCGAGATGCGATCCCAGTCGTAACGACCGCGAACCGTCCCCACCCAGGCGCGGAAGGCCAACACGGCACCGATCACACCCGCCAGCATGACCGGCCAGTAGGCCACCATGAAGTCGGAAAAGCCGAGCAGTATGCGCGTCATGAACGGCAACTCCGCCCCAAAACCGGCAAACACTTTGGCAAAGGCGGGGATAACAAAAAGGTTGACGATGACGATAGCCACTGCCATGGCCAGCACGACAAAGCCCGGGTAGCGCAGTGCTGATTTGACCTGCTCGCGCATGAAGCGCTCGAACTCAAGGTGATCGAACAGGCGCAGAAATATTTCTTCGAGTAAGCCCGTGGCTTCCCCGACGCGCACCATGGACAGGTAGAACGGTGAGAACACGCGCGGATGGCGTGCCAACGCCATGGAGAGTTCGCGCCCGCCTTCCAGGCTCTCGCGCACCTCGCCAATCACACGCTTCATCTCCGGATTGATCGCCGCATCCTGCAGGCCGTTCAGGGCGCGCATGATGGGCACGCCGGCCTTGAGCAAGGTGTGGATCTGCCGGCTGAAAAGCAGCAGGTCGATATGCGTGATTTGTTGCTTGAACAGCGTGATGTTCAGGCTGGAGACCGACTTGGCGGCCTTGGCATGCGATTCCCTTATCTCGACCGGCGTCAGCCCCATGCCAAACAGGGCATCGGCAATCGCGCCCGAGCTCACGCCATCCAGCGTACCCTCAACGAGCTTACCGCCGGTGTTGCGTCCTTTGTAGGCGAAGGTCGGCATGGTTAGGGTTTTATATTAACCACAACGAACACAACGGGCACAACGAAAAACCTAAATAACAACACGCTTAATTCCTTCCTTGAGCAAACGTTTGTTGAAGTTCAGCAACAGGCCTCGCTTCAAACTCAACAGCCGGAGATAAGTCATCGTTTGTGCCAAATGGGCAGGACTCAACTCATCAACCGCTTTCAGTTCAATCAATAAATTCTCTTCAACAACAATATCGGCACGAAAACCAAGCCCAAGATCCTGCCCTTTGTATATCGCTTTAACCTCAACCTGACGTTCAAAGACAATGCCTCGCTCAGTCAGTTCGAAAGCCATTGCCTGCTCATAAACCGACTCAAGCAAGCCCGGCCCAAGCTCCCGATGGACCTCGAATGCGCAATCCAGCACTGTGGCAATCGTTGCTTCCGAACAATCCAGAATTTGGTTTTCGTTGTGCCCGTTGTGTTCGTTGTGGTTAATCAAAGTCTTTGCCCTTCGTGGTTAATCAAAGCCTTTGCTCGCCGTAGTTAATCAACGCCTTTAATCCTCGAACTGATTGCTTATCCGCATCGCTTCTTCAATCGTTGTGCGCCCCTTAACCACCAGCCGCACGGCATCGCGCCGCAGCGTTTCGCCGGCCATCTGTTTGCGTGCAGCCGCAACAAAGGTTCCGGTGTCGTCGATGTTGATGGCAGCGACGATCTCGTTGGTCATTTCGAGCATTTCATACACGCCGGTGCGCCCCGTGTAGCCGGTGCCACCGCAGTTTGCACAGCCTTGGCCCTTCTTGTAGGGATAGGCATCCACTTTGTCGCCCAACTCGAAACGCAACCATTCGTGTTCGTGAGGTTCGGGCGTATGCGGCTCAACACAGTTTTCACAGATGACGCGCACCAGTCGCTGCGCCAGCACCAGTTGCAAAGACAAGGCCACCATGTAACGCGGCACACCCATGTCGAGCAGGCGAATCGGTGTTGAGATTACGTCGTTGGTGTGCAGGGTGGATAGCACCATGTGGCCGGTGATAGCAGCCCGCATACCGATTTCGGCGGTGGTCTGGTCACGCATTTCGCCAACCAACACGATGTCGGGGTCTTGCCGCAAGGCAGAGCGCAAAACACGCTCGAAGGAAAGGTCGATCTTGTCGTGCACCTGCACTTGGTTGATACCGGGCAGCCGGTATTCAACCGGGTCTTCCACCGTGATGATCTTTTTTTCGGTGGTATTGAGCTCGGACAGTGCCGCATAGAGCGTGGTTGTTTTACCGCTCCCGGTCGGGCCGGTGACCAGCACCATACCGCTCGGGCGACGCACGGCGTGACGCAGACGCTCCAGTGTGCGCACCGGCATGTTGAGCCGATCCAGCCCGAGCAGGCCGGTGTTCTGGTTGAGCAGACGCATAACCACCGATTCGCCGCGTTGGGTCGGCATGGTCGAGATACGCACATCGACCGGGTTGTTGCGAATTTTTATGCCGAAGCGCCCATCCTGCGGCAAGCGTTTTTCCGAGATGTCGAGGCCGGACATCAGCTTCAGGCGCAAGGCCAGCGCCGGGGCGATCTTGGCATCCGCCTCCATCTGCACATGCAGCACCCCGTCGATACGGAAGCGGATACGCAGCGTTTTTTCCTGCGGTTCGATATGAATGTCCGAGGCACGCGAGCGCATGGCCTCTTCAAACACCGTCTGCAGCAACTTGACGACCGGTGCTTCTTCGGCACCCGTCGCGGTTCCCAGCAAATCACCGAACTCAACGGGCACGTCACCCAGATCAGCGGTCAACTCCTTGGCCAGCCCTGAAATTTCTTCGGTTCGCCGATAGACGCGGTCGATCAGCGTCAATAACTGGCTTTCCATGACCACCGCAATGTCGAGATCACGGCGAACGATACGAGAAATTTCGTCGTAGGCCTGCAAGTCCGTCGGATCGACAAAACCGACGCGCATCCGGCCGTCGACCTCCTCCAGCATAACGGCGCGGAAACGTCGCGCCTGCGCCTCGGGCAGCAGATTGATAAGGTCCGGCTTGGGATTGAAATGCTTGAGATCAACGAAGGGAATCTGCAACTGCCGGGCCAACGCCTTGGAAATCGCCTCTTCCGTAACGTAGCCGCTTTCGACGACAATACGGCCTAGCTTTCGACCGCTGCGTTTTTGTTCCTCAAGCGCGAATTTGAGTTGCTCATCGGTGAGCAATCCTTGTTGAATGAGCAAATCGCCGAGGCGAATTTTTTCCGGCCGAGCCATCGCAAGCTCCAGTAACTTTATAAGTTATTACGCTAATTGCCTGATTCTAGCTGAATTTAGAAAAAACAAAAGCGCTTTTTTGGAGCTCGCCTTGACTGCTGTTGTTTTGTTTCAACCTGAGATCCCGCCCAACACGGGTAATGTAATCCGCCTCTGTGCCAACACCGGCGGCGAACTACACATCGTTGAGCCCACAGGATTTGGCTGGGATGATCGCAAATTAAAGCGTGCCGGGCTGGACTACCACGAGTTCGCCCGTGTTTTTCGCCACGCCAACTGGGCCATTTGCAAGGCGGCACTGGCTGACCGGCGCCTGTTCGCCATCACCACACGCGGCGGTGTGCGCTTCGATACACCGCAATTCCGGCCAGACGATGTGTTTGTTTTCGGAAATGAAACCAGCGGACTACCGGCTGACGTGATGGCCGAGTTCGCCGAAGAACAGCGCCTGCGCCTGCCGATGCTGCCGGGGCAACGCAGCCTCAACCTCTCCAATGCTGTCGCAGTGATGGTGTTTGAAGCGTGGCGACAGTTGGGGTTTGAGGGCGGGGTTTAACTTCCAAAATAATAACCACGAAGGACACGAAGAGCACGAAGAAAACCAGAACGACAAGATACTTTGTTGTGTAGGTTCTAACGCCTTGGGATGCACTGATTAAGTGTCGAATTGTCATTCCGGCGAAAGCCGGAATCCAGAAAAATCAACGAACTGGACACCGGCTTGCACCGGTGTGACGACTTATTCAGTATTTCCCTTGTCTCTCTTCGTGCTCTTCGTGTCCTTCGTGGTTAATCGCCTTTAGCCTTACTGCGTCTCCGACTTCGGGTCGCGACTCAGCAGCTTCTCCACCGCCTGCGCCGCCGGGACGTCGTTATACAAAATGGCATCCACCGCCTGCGTGATCGGCATTTCAATCCCCAGTTGTACGGCCAGACGCGCGACTTCTCTTGCCGTGCTCACCCCTTCGGCCACATGCCCGAGATCGACCAATATCTGCGGCAGTTTCTTGCCAGAGGCCAGCGCCAGCCCGACCTGCCGGTTGCGTGACAGATCACCGGTACACGTCAGGATGAGATCGCCCATACCGGCAAGTCCCATGAAGGTTTCCGGCCGTCCGCCGAGAGCCACACCCAGCCGGGCAATCTCGGCCAGACCGCGCGTCATCAGGGCAGCACAGGCGTTGTGCCCCAACCCCAGCCCGTCACAAATACCGGTGGCAATGGCCATCACGTTCTTGACCGCACCACCGACTTCCGCCCCCGGCAAGTCGTCGTTGGCGTAGATCCGCAAGCGCGAACTGTGCAATTCGAGTGCCGTTCTTCGCGCAAACCCGGCATCGTTGCAGGCCAGCGTAATTGCCGTGGGCATGCCCCTGGCCACTTCTTCGGCAAAACTGGGGCCAGTGAGCGCGCCGCACAAAGCGTCTGCGCCCAATTCTTCATCGACGATTTGATGCGGGAGCTTTGCGGTTTCAGCTTCCATGCCCTTGCACACCCAGATCAGCGGCTTGACTTGATTGGACTCGCGCAAACGGCGCAGGGTCGGACGAAAGCCGACAAGCGGCGTGGCAAAAACCAGCAAGTCGGCATCGGCCACCGAAGCGTCAAAATCAGTCCCGATGCGCAGGGAATCCGGGAAAGGAAAGCCCGGAAAAAATCGACGATTCTCACGCAGGGTTAGCATCTCCTGCGTGACATCTTCCTCACGCGTCCATAGCGTGACGCGGTGCTTTGCGGAAAAACAGATGGCCAGCGCCGTACCCCAGGCTCCAGCAGCAATGACCGTGAGATTCAAGCTAGAAACTCAGTTTGAAACCACAAAGAGCACAGAGAGCACGGAGAAAGGCGAAAGACATTACTTTTTTCTCCGTGTCCTTCGTGCACTCCGTGGTTAACTGCATTTTTCGGATTCAAGGCTCAAAGTCCCCAGATTTGGTTGGCGCGAACAAAACCAATCGAGCCGTCGCGATGACGTACCTTGACCCAGCCACCCGGCATCGTTTCAACATAGTCGAGTGCGACGTTCTTCTCGGCCTCGAACACCAGCGGAGAACCTTCTTCAGCCTTCTGACGCACTTCAGCCCGGTCCGCCGTAACAATGACCGAGCGCCTTTCAGACAAGAACTTTTTTTCAATCCAGGCCAGTCCGCCCTCGGCATCGCGCACCTTGGTCCAGCCTTCAAGACCAACCACCAGTTCAACCGGCGTGTCGCGCTTGATAACAAAGAGTTTGCTGCCACGTTGCGAGGGCGCATCGTAAAGCACGGCTGCCGCATCCACCGTGCGGTATTCGATGGCACTCACCGGCAGGGCAAACCCCACGGTGAGCAATAGAGGCAGCAGTCGCTTCATGTCAGATACTCCTACTGGATTGTGGCGTCACCCGCTTCAGTTGCGGCGGTGGCTGCCGCTGCCTGCTCCTGCTGCATACGTGCCGCGTACAGGGCTTCAAAATTAACCGGCTGCAGAATCACCGGCGAGAAACCGGCGCGCGATACCGTCTCGGAAACAACTTCACGCGCATACGGGAAGAGGATATTCGGACAGGCAATCGAGAGCAGCGGCTCAAGATTCGCTTCCGGCACATTCTGCACGCGGAAAATTCCGGCCTGACCCACCTCAACGAGAAATACGGTTTTTTCACCGAGTTTGGCTGTCACCGTCACGGTCAGAGCCACTTCATAGGCACCTTCGCCAAGACCCTGTACAGCAGTTTGCAATTGGATGCCGACGTTGGGGCTTTCTGTTTCCAGGTAGATGGCCGGAGCGTTCGGCACCTCCAGGGAAATGTCCTTTACGTACAGTTTTTCGATGGCAAATGAGGGTTGAGCATCTTGAGTCATGATAATTATCTTGGTAGGTTATAAAAAGAGTTTTCCGTTGCAGGGTCAATTATTCAGACCGTCACACCGGAGAGGAGGGGAATCAGTTTGCCGGCATGATCAAGCGCAAAAAGTTCATCACACCCGCCGACGTAAGTATCGCCGATGTAAATTTGCGGCACCGTGCGGCGCGACGTTTTTTCCATCATCTCGAGACGGCGACCCGGATCAAGATCAACGCGCACTTTTTCGATCTCGACAACACCTCGAGAACGCAAGAGTTGCTCGGCACGCACGCAGAAGGGACACACCGCCGTCGAGTACATCAGCACACGCGGCGCAGCGCTCATTTCTTGGCGCCTTTTTTGAGCGGCAGGCCGGCAGCGCGCCAGGCATTGATGCCGCCGTCAAGGTCATGAACCCGTGTAAAGCCCTGTTTTTCCAAATAGGCACTCGCGCCTGCAGTACGGGCACCGGACTGACAAACCAGAAGCAGCGGAGTGTCCTTGAACTTATCGAGTTCGCCAGTACGATCAGAAAATTGTGCCGCCGGAATGTTGCGCGATTCGGGCAAATGCCCGGCAGCGTATTCATCGGGCTCACGCACATCAACAATCAGTGCGTTCTCGCGGTTAATCAACATGGTGGCCTGAGCCGGCGTTAGCGAATTACTTCCACCGGTACGGCGAAACGTCACGGCAAGCAACATGGCGCCACTAACGACGGCAATGGCGACTAGGTATATGTTTTGCTGAATGAATTCCAAGCGACACTCCAGAAACTGCAAAAATAATCAAATAAAAAATGCGGATGCGCAGAATGAAGGAAAGACACCATTCAACGCATAAGAATGAGTCAAGCCGATGCTAACCGCCGCAGAAAACCTCGCGCATCATGCCGATCAGCTGCAAGGTACGGGCATCACCAACGCGATAGTAAACGCGGTTGGCCTCCTTGCGCGTGAGCAGAACACCCTTCTCGCGCAAAATGGCCAGATGTTGGGAGATGTTGCTTTGCGACGTACCGACGGCCTCAACGATCTCCTGCACGCAGGCTTCCTGATCGCCAACGACGCACAGTATTTTCAGGCGTAGCGGATGCGCAATCGATTTGAGCGAGCGCGCCGCCAATTCGATATGCTCCTGCTTGTCGATCAGACTGACTTGAATGGCCACGTTGGATAAATCTCGTTAAGTACGGGGAATCATTATAGAATAATTCAAAGACTCGGGGGCGTCCCTGGGCGATTGCATTTGAAACCATAAAACCTACCACAGAGTCACAGAGGCACAGAGGGGTCACAGAGAAGAACAAAAAAGCCTGGAAATTCGTTTCAGCGCGGCTTTTTTTCCGGCAATTCGTTTGGTTTTCTCTGCGTTGCTCTGTGGCTCTGCATTCCCTTCGGTCTCTCTGTGCCTCTGTGGTGGACTTTGAATTTAACTGCGATTGCCTTGGAGGGCGTCCCCGGCAATCCCCCATGAACACCCTGTACAAAACAAAGACCCAAAACTTGCAAAACCCGGCCGCAAGCCTTTTATCACGCCACACCCCGCTCGTGGCACTGTGTGCCGCCCTGCTGCTGGGCGCGCCAGCACAGGCGAAAGAAAAAAACAGCACGCTCCCGCCGCCCACCAAAGCCCAGGTTGCTGAAAAGAAAGGTGATTTGAAGGAACTGCGCGGGCAGATCGAGGCGCGGCGCAGGGAAATGGCGGCTACCGAGGGCAAGCGTGCCGATGTCGTTGACCAACTCAAAGGCGTCGAACAGGAAATATCGGTCACTCTACGCGAACTGCACACGCTGGGCACGCAGCGCGGCACGTTGCAGAGCACACTGAAAGACCTGGGCATTCAGTCACGCGAGCTGGAATCACGCTTGGCCAGCCAGCAGGGGCAACTGGCCAAGCTGGTTTATCGTCAATACCTGCTCGGTAATCCGGACTCCCTGCGTCTGCTGCTTAACGGCGACGATCCAAACCAGATGGCGCGCGACCTGCACTATCTCGCCGCCATAGGGCGTGCGCGCAGCCAACTGGTGCACGAAATTGAGGCCACCTTGCAGCGTAAGCAAGCGCTGGCGGCCGATACCCGCGAGCGCGCCGAGCAACTGGCGGCCATCGAAAGTAAACAAAAGGAACAACACGGCAAATTGCTTGCCCAACGCGAGCAACGCAAAGTGGTGCTGGGCAAGATCTCAACGAAAATTTCGGAACAACGGCGTGAAATCGGCAATCTGCAGCGCGATGAGAAGCAGCTTTCTCAACTGATTGAACGGCTGGCAAAGATTATTGCCGCAAAACCAGCGCCCCGCAAAGAATCAGCGCCCGTGCCGGAAAAACGCCCGGCGGGCAAGGCCGCGCCGGAGATCAACAACGACAGCACGCCGGAAGCGACGCCGGCCGGTAACTTTGCGCGACTGAAGGGTGACTTGCGCTTGCCGGTCAGGGGTGTAGTGACCAACCGCTTTGGCAGCGCCCGGCAAGAAGGCAGCAACTGGAAGGGCCTCTTTATCCGGGCCAATCCGGGCAGTGAGGTAAAAGCAATTGCCGCGGGTCGCGTGGTTTTTGCTGAATGGATGCGCGGGTTTGGCAATCTGATGATTCTCGACCATGGCAGCAGCTATCTTTCGATTTATGGCAATAACGATGCTCTGCTCAAGCAGGTGGGTGAGAACGTACGCGGTGGCGATGCCATTGCCTCCGTGGGGAACAGCGGTGGCAATCCGGAATCCGGTTTATACTTTGAACTACGTTATCAGGGGCAGCCGCTCGACCCGCTCAAATGGGTGAATTTGAAGTAACAACGTGAAGCAACAACGACTGGAGCACTACAGATGGGTAAGTTGAAACAGGCCGGGCTGATTTGCGCCGGATTGCTGGGCGGCATTCTGATCAGTCTGCAGTTCTCGGCCATGGCCGAGAAAGAAGTGCGCACTACCCTCCCCATTGAGCAACTGCGCACCTTTGCCGAGGTGTTCAACGCCATAAAACAGGGCTATGTCGAGCCTGTTGACGACAAAAAACTGATTGAACACGCCATCAGCGGCATGCTCTCTAATCTCGACCCGCACTCCTCTTATCTCGACGCCGATGCCTACAAGGATTTGCAGGTGGGGACGCAAGGCGAGTTTGGCGGGCTGGGCATTGAAGTTGGCATGGAAGACGGGCTGGTCAAAGTGGTTTCACCGATCGAGGACACCCCCGCCGACCGCGGCGGCGTCAAATCCGGTGATCTGATTTTCAAACTCGACGACACACTAGTCAAAGGACTGACATTGACAGAGGCCGTCAAGCGCATGCGTGGTAAGCCCAAGACCCAGATCAAGCTGTCCATTCTGCGCAAGGGCGAGGTCAAACCTATCGAAATCACACTAACGCGCGAAGTGATCAAGGTTCAAAGCGTCAAGTCAAAACTGGTCGAACCCGGTTATGGCTATTTGCGTGTCACCTCGTTCCAGGAAAACACGGGCCCTTCGGTGGTCAAACACCTCAACGACCTCTACAAGACCGGCCCGCTCAAGGGCTTGGTACTTGATCTGCGTAACGATCCGGGCGGCCTGCTCAATACGGCGATTGGCGTATCGGCCGCTTTCCTGCCGCCCAAAACACTGGTCACCTCCACCGATGGCCGCACACCGGACGCCAAGCACTTGTTCTATGCCACACCCGAAGATTACTTGCGCGGCTCCCGGGAGGATTACATCAAGAACCTGCCGCCCGAGGCGCGCAAGGTGCCGATGGTCGTCCTGATCAACAGCGGCTCGGCATCGGCTTCCGAAATCGTCGCCGGCGCGCTGCAGGACAACAAACGTGCCGTCGTGATGGGTACGACAAGTTTTGGCAAGGGTTCGGTGCAAACTGTTCTGCCGTTGCCCGGCAATGCCGCAATCAAGCTGACAACAGCGCGCTACTTCACGCCTTCCGGCCGCTCGATTCAGGCCAAAGGTATTGTTCCCGATATCGTGGTGGAAGAAAGTGCCAACGGCAGTTCGTCCATGCGTCTGCGCGAAGTAGACCTTGAAAAGCATCTGGAGAACAATACGGACAAAGAAAAAGAAGCCGCTACGCCGGTCAAACCGCAAAGCAAAGCGCCCACCAAGCCGAAGAGCACAACGCCCACCAAAGACGAGGCCGCCGAACCGGACGAGCCGCCGAGCCGCGAACTGGCTTCAAAAAAGGACTATCAGCTCAATCAGGCGCTTAACCTGCTCAAGGGTCTGCAGATCATGCAGAACAAACCGTAGGGGCGCAGCCCGAAAGCAGAACATGAAACGACCGGTCGCACCACCTCACAAGCCGGCACCGATCCGCAAGGAACGGAGTATTCTGTTTTCTAAACTGCCCCCGGGGCAGGTGCCCGAGGCTTGCGATTTCCTCGGCAAACTTGAACGTCTGGACGTCGAACCGCGCATTGAACGTCGTGCGGTCGACGTTGCTTACGATCTGCAAGATCATTCACTGCAAGAACTGGAAACAGCGCTTGAAGACAAAGGCTTTCATCTGGACAGCACCCTGATGAGCAAGCTGATGCGTGCGCTGATCTACTACGTCGAGGAAACCCAGTTGCACAACCTCGACGCCCCCGAACGCCTGCTCAAGAAATCTCAAAATGAGGCTTATACCCACGCCTGGGAACGCCATCCGCACGGTGACCACGACGACACGCCGCCAGAGTGGCGGGAATACAAATAGTGTCTGCGGCATGAACGACGAGCAACTGCTGCGCTACAGCCGCCATATTCTGCTTGAAGAAATCGGCATCGAAGGCCAAACAAAAATTGTCGGCGCGCATGCGCTGATTATCGGCGCCGGCGGTCTCGGCTCCCCCGCCGCACTTTACCTTGCTTCGGCCGGTGTTGGCCGCATCACACTGGCCGACGGCGACACCGTCGACCTGACCAACCTGCAACGCCAGATCCTGCACTCGCAAGAACGTGTCGGGCAGCTAAAAGCCCTTTCAGGCCAAACCGCGCTGGCGCAAATCAATCCAGACGTGCGCGTTGAACCAATCACCGAACGCCTCGCTGGAGAACGGCTGGAGACGCTGGTTGCCGAGGCCGATGTCGTCCTCGACTGCTGCGATAACTTCACCACCCGGCACGCCGTCAATCGCGCCTGCGTCAAACACCGCACGCCGCTGGTCTCTGGCGCCGCCATCCGCTTCAGCGGCCAGCTCTCGGTCTTCGACACAGGGCGCGACAACTCACCTTGCTATCACTGCCTGTTTCCGGAAGGCGAAGACGTTGAAGAAACACGCTGCGCGGTGATGGGTGTTTTTGCACCACTCACCGGCATCATCGGTGCGATGCAGGCGGCGGAAGCACTCAAGGTAATCAGCGAGGCCGGCGAACCGGCGATTGGCCGCCTCTTGCTGCTTGATGGGTTAACGATGGAATGGCGCAGCGTGAAGTTCGGCAAAGACCCGAAGTGCGCGGTGTGCGGCGGCTAACCACCTGCCCCCAACATGCTGCTCAGCGATGCTGAAAGCGAAATGCTAAATTCTTGAAGTGTTTGGTTGGGGTTAACACGAAAAACAATCGTGGTCTCCGATTATTGAACTGTTTCCTCCTTAGAGGTACCAATTTGGAGCTTTATTTCGCTTATTGTTCTAAAGCGCACAGGCATACTTGAGCACGTCACGACCGTAAGTGCCGAGTGATGGTTTATACCAACTGCCCGGACTATCACTCGACCTAAGCACATGCCCTTTTCCCATAGGTTGTGTGTAGTACGTTATTGCGAGAAACCTCGAGTTTCCCCTTGCGCAGTCGAACTCCATTAATGACACCGTCGACATTTCGCCATACGGGTCTCTCTTCCTGAGGTCCACTAACTCCTTCATCCACCTAGTTACGCCGTCGCCGTCCTTGCGGAGAGTGGCAGGATCAGCGTAGGCAACATACTCTTTCGTATCTGCCTCCATCACTTTCACCCAGTCAGCTGTAGCTGGTGTGGCGGCAATGGCCAAAGAACACAACAAAATAATTCGCATAGACTATCCTCTTACAGAGCATTTAGTGTCATTCAAGGATACGATGATTTCCCGCTTCCCGCATTCTTTCCCCCTCGCCGTTCAGTTGTTCTCAACCCGCGCCAGCACCCGCAAGTCGCTTCCGACCATGCACATATCGCGAATGACCAGATTACGCTTGCCTTCCAGTGACTCCAGTGCCGGCAGGTCAAAGAGACCGCGCGCCTTGTCGCCGATCAGGCAGGGAGCCATGTAGAGCAGCAGTTCGTCGACCAGCCCGGCCGCCAGTAACGCGCCGTTCAGGCGGAGACCTCCCTCGACATGCACTTCGTTGATCTCACGCCGTGCGAGTTCGGCCATCAGCGCATGAAGGTCGACCTTGCCCTTGTTCTCCGGCAGGCGAACGACCTCGGCACCCTGCGCACGCAACGCTGCGGTCTTGGGTTCGTCGTCTGAAACGGTGGCGACGAGCACCGAGCCGACATTAAGCAACCTTGCCTGCGGGCTGAGTTCCAGCCGGTTATCGACGACCACCTTCAGCGGCTGACGTGGCGGCTGTTGCGTAACCACCACGCCACGCACAGTGAGTTGCGGATCATCGTCGCGCACGGTGCCGATGCCGGTAAGAATGGCGCAGGCACGAGCACGCCAGCAATGCCCGTCCTGCCGTGCCTCGGGGCCGGTGATCCATTGGCTGACGCCGTTCTCCAGCGCCGTCTTGCCGTCCAGACTGGCGGCCGCCTTCACGCGCACCCACGGGCGGCCGCGCGTCATGCGTGAGACGAAACCGATATTGAGTTCGCGTGCTTCGTTTTCCAGCAAGCCGCATTCGGCAGCGATGCCGGCGGCGGCAAGTATGGCCAAGCCCCGCCCCCCGACCTTTGGGTTCGGATCCTGCGTGGCGGCCACGACGCGCACCACACCGGCAGCGATGAGTGCTTCGGCGCAGGGCGGCGTTCGCCCGTGATGGCTACAGGGCTCAAGGGTAACGTAGGCAGTTGCACCGCGCGCCGCATCGCCCGCCGCTTTGAGCGCATGGAGTGCGTTGACCTCGGCGTGCGGCTCGCCCGCCCGCGCATGCCAGCCTTCGCCAATGACAAGGCCGTCTTTGAGGAGCACACAACCGACACGGGGATTGGGGGAGGTCGAATACAGGCCGAGTTCGGCAAGGCGCAGGGCGCGCGCCATGAATTCGTGATCGGCGGCGCTGAACATACCGGACTGCTAACGCCTGCGGGGCGCAGGCTTGGGTGAGATTTCGCGGATGGCGTCCGAGAAATCGGCGACATCTTCAAAATCGCGATAGACCGAGGCGAAGCGGATGTAGGCCACCTTGTCCATTTTCTTGAGTTCGCGCATGACCATCTCGCCAACTTTTTCAGAAGGGATTTCTCGCTCGCCAAGCGTCAGCAATTTTTCTTCGATGCGCGTCATGGCGGCTTCAACAGACTCAGTGGTTGCCGGTCGCTTGCGCAGCGCCAACCAGAAACTCGCGGCGAGCTTTTCGCGGTCGTAATCGACACGCGAGCCGTTCTTCTTGATCACCTGCGGCAGACGGATTTCCGCCCGTTCGTAGGTGGTAAAGCGTTTGTCGCAATGGAGGCAACGGCGACGGCGGCGAACAATATCGCCATCGTCATTGATGCGGGTATCAACGACCGACGTTTCCTGCGCAGTGCAGAACGGGCATTTCATCGCATAACCTCTAATTATGGAAAGCCAACGCGCCACCCGAACAAGGCGCGCTCACCGCAGACAGTAGACCAACTACGGCAAGGTGAGCGCAACACAGTGCGGGCAAGCGATGGATTTTCATGTGCCGTAAACCGGATACTTCTTGCACAACACCGACACCTCGCCACGCACGCGTTCAAGCACAGCTTCATCGTTAGGGGCTTCAAGCACGTCAGCGATAAGATGCGCCACTTCCTCCGCTTCAATTTCGGTGAAACCGCGCGTGGTCATGGCCGGCGAACCAATGCGAATGCCGGACGTCACCATGGGTCTTTCCGGATCGTTCGGGATCGAGTTTTTGTTGACCGTGATATGCGCATTGCCCAGTGCCGCTTCGGCTTCCTTGCCGGTAATTTTCTTGGCGCGCAGATCGACCAGAAATACGTGCGATTCCGTACGGCCGGAAACGATGCGCAGTCCACGCTCTTCGGACAGCACGCGCGCCATCACGCGGGCGTTGGCCACCACCAGCTCCTGATAGTTGCGGAATTCTGGCGAGGCCGCTTCCTTGAAGGCCACCGCCTTGGCGGCGATCACGTGCATCAGCGGGCCGCCTTGCAGGCCGGGGAATATCGCCGAATTGATGGCCTTCTCGTGCTCGGCTTTCATCAGGATGACGCCGCCGCGCGGGCCGCGCAGCGTCTTGTGCGTAGTCGAGGTCACCACGTCGGCATGCGGCACCGGATTGGGGTAACAACCGGCGGCAATCAGACCGGCGTAGTGCGCCATGTCCACCCAGAAAATCGCGCCGATTTCCTTGGCGACTTTGGCAAAACGCTCGAAGTTGATGTGCAGCGAATAGGCTGATGCACCGGCGATGAGGATCTTCGGCTTGTGCTCACGGGCTAGCGCTTCCATCTTGTCGTAGTCGATTTCTTCCTTGGCATCGAGGCCGTAGGAAACGACGTTGAACCACTTGCCGGACATATTGAGCGGCATGCCGTGCGTCAGGTGGCCGCCTTCAGCCAGGCTCATGCCCATGATCGTGTCGCCCGGCTTGGCAAAGGCCAGCAGCACAGCCTGATTGGCCTGCGAACCGGAGTTGGGCTGGACATTGGCACAATCGGCGCCGAACAGCTTTTTTAGACGATCAATGGCCAGTTGCTCAGCGACGTCGACAAATTCGCAGCCGCCGTAATAGCGCTTGCCCGGATAACCTTCGGCGTACTTGTTGGTCAGCTGCGATCCCTGCGCATCCATGACCGCCTGACTAACGTAGTTTTCAGAAGCGATCAGTTCGATGTGCTCTTCCTGACGGTGATTCTCTTTCTCAACCGCCTGCCAGAGTTCGGGATCAACTTTCGCCAGAGTGTCTTTTGCTGAAAACATCGTATACCTCACAAGCCGTTGAAAAGAGGACGATTGTAACATGCAGGGGAAGAGCCGTGGCCGCAAGCCCCAGCGGAAAAACCACGGGAGGCGCCAAACATCTGCCCTGCAGGCCAATAAACACGCGCATCTCCAGATGCCTATCCGGATTACGGGGCAGCTACGGCCACCCGGTTGCGACCGGACTCCTTGGCCTGATAAAGCGCCTGATCCGCCTTGGACAAGAGCGGGATCGGGTTACCTGAAGGCACCGGAACACCCACAGCAACACCCAGACTGATCGTCACCCCGGCTTTCTGACCCTCATGCTCTATGCTGACCCTTTCAACGGCGCGCCGTATTTCCTCAGCAATCGCCTGCGCACCCTCGGCATTCACTCTTGGCAGAATAACCACGAATTCTTCCCCGCCGTAACGGGCAATAAAGTCAGCAGGCCGTTTGAGCGTCGCCTTGGCCGCTTCAGCGACCAAGGTCAGGCATTTATCGCCTGCCAGATGGCCGTACTGATCGTTGAATTTCTTGAAATGATCAATATCGAAAAGAATGACCGCCAGTTCGCACCCTTCGCGAGCCGTACGCGCCCATTCTTCGTCCAGCCGCTCGCCGAAGTGCCTGCGATTTGCTACCAGCGTCAAGGCATCAATCCGGCTCAGCTCCTCCAGTTTGGCATGGGCGTCTGCCAGCGCCTGCTCGATCAGTTTGCGCTGGGTAATATCTTCCAGAACCCCAAGCACCCCGGTCACTTTTCCCGACGTATCAAGAATGGGCACCTTGCTGGTATCCGTCCACAGCTCTTCGCCACTCTCCTGCTGGATCAATTCGATAATGTGCATTTCCTCCAGACCGGAATCGATGACCCGGAAATCGCTGGAGCGACAAGCATTGGCACCAACTTCGTTATCGACCCCCCAGGGCATCTCAAAATCGGTCTTGCCGAAGACATTCGCGGGCGTGCCGAACCCGGACATCTCGGCAAAACGATGGTTGCACCCCCGATACACCAGTTCGCGATCCTTCCAGAAGATCGCAAACGGATTGTTGTCCATGATGAGATTGAGCAGTTGCCGTGTCTCGTACAACTCGTCTTCAAGCAGTTCGCGTGGCATGGAACTGTCACCCGCCCGGGGAATTGAGGCTTTGTTATTCATTTTTCTCTCCTCTGAAGCAGACGCTTTGTTCAAGAAGGATTACATACCGGCTTATCTTCCCTCGGAAAGACGCCTTGTGCAAGGGGCCACCCGGGCCCACCCAAACCGCTTCAAGCCGCCTGTTTTTCAAGGTGTTTTGTATCAGCCCAGCACTCTATTTCCCACTGCCCACCGGTGATATCCACCCAGTTGATTCCGGTATTAGGCACATCAAAGTCACGCGGCGTAGCAAGCGTCAAGCCTCGTGCACGACGGTTGATGATGTCAAGAACACCGCCATGGGTAACCAGCACGATTGTTTCTCCACCATGAACACTCACCAGACGGTCAATACACGTCACAACCCGCAAGCCAAGCTGGCGCAAACTCTCACCGCCGCCGGGCGGGGCGTACTCCGGGTCACGGCACTCCAGCGTTCGTTCGCTGCCCTCATTCTCCGTGGCAATTTCTTCCAGAGTCATCCCTTCGAAACGGCCGAAATTCCGTTCGCGCAAGGCAGGAAGCCCTTGTACCGGCAAACCCAGCGCCTGCGCAATCGGCTGCGCGGTCTGCCGTGCCCGCAAGAGGTCGCTGCTGTACAAGGCCTGCGCCTGCATTCCCGCAAAATACTGCCCAACCGCGCGAGCCTGTGCCTCGCCAGTCGCATTGAGCGCTAGGTCGAAATGCCCCTGCATCCGCTGTGCAACATTCCAATCCGTTTCGCCGTGGCGAACAATGCAAATCCGCGTCGTTTCAGTAGTCATCAGCCCGAGGGAAATAAAAATAAAAATATGTCATAACAATGAGTTGGAAAGAATTCACACAAGCTCCACGACAAAAAAACCGCATCTTTTGCAGCGTTTTGTGTGCGATAATTGCGCTCCTTTTGCGCATCGGATGCTGGAGAGATTCAGGCATCTAGAGAAAATGGCTCATTATCCATGTATTTCCTGCCCACAAGGTACCAGCCAATGCACATTTTGAACTCGATTATCCGCCATCACCTAAGGACTTCCCTGTGAACGCCCTACTCAAGCTCTCCCGCCTGATCGACGAACTGACCGAACGCATCGGCAAGGCGGCCATCTGGACCGTCCTGATTGTCGTGCTGATCAGTTCCGGCAACGCTGTCATGCGCTATACGATCAACTACAGCTCCAATGCTTATCTGGAAATCCAGTGGTATCTGTTCGGACTGATCTTTTTCTCCTGCGCAGGCTATACCCTGCTGCACAACGAGCATGTTCGTATTGACGTGATCACCGGGAACTTCTCGAAGCGCACCCAGACCTGGATCGACATTCTCGGCACCGTTTTTTTCCTGGTCCCGATGGCTTGTCTGGTGCTCTACATGGCTACCCCCGTGCTGCTGGATTCGATCAAGTCGAACGAAATGTCGAATAACGAAGGCGGCCTGATTATGTGGCCGGCCCGCTTCATGATCGTGGCCGGTTTCTTTCTTCTCCTGCTGCAAGGGCTTTCCGAACTCATCAAGCGCGTCGGCTTCCTGATGGGGCTGTGTCCAGATCCCACCGAGAAGTACAAGAAGAAATCCGCGGAAGAGGAACTGGCTGAAGCCATTCGCGCAGAGAAAGGGGTGCCGCAATGATCGACTTCATCATCGCCAACATGGCACCGATCATCTTTGTCTCGATGGTCCTCTTCTTGCTCCTCGGCTACCCCGTCGCCTTTGCGCTGGCGGCCAACGGCATCGTTTTCGGCCTGATCGGCATCGAACTTGGACTACTTGGCCCACAGCTTTTTCAAGCACTGCCGGATCGTCTGCTCGGCGTGATGAGCAACGACACCCTGCTCGCTGTGCCCTTCTTCACCTTCATGGGCCTGATCCTCGAACGCTCCGGCATGGCCGAAGACCTGCTCGATACCATCGGCCAGTTGTTCGGCCCGATTCGTGGCGGGCTGGCCTATGCCGTGATCTTCGTCGGTGCACTGCTCGCTGCCACCACCGGCGTGGTTGCCGCTTCGGTTATCTCGATGGGGCTCATCTCGCTGCCCATCATGCTGCGTTACGGCTACGACAAGCGCTTGGCCTCGGGCGTCATCGCCGCTTCCGGCACGCTGGCCCAGATCATCCCGCCCTCGCTGGTGCTGATCATCATGGCCGACCAACTCGGCAAATCGGTCGGCGACATGTACAAGGGCGCCTTCATTCCCGGCTTCATCCTGGCCGGCCTGTACGTCGGCTATGTCGTACTCGTCTCAATATTCAAACCCAAGTGGGTTCCGGCGCTTCCGCTGGAAGCCCGCAGCTTCCGCGAGCCGAACGGCGCCACAGGCGGACGCTCGCTGCTGGTGCTGACGGTGATTTCCGTTGCCATCGCCATCGCTTTCGCAAAAACCCTCCCGGCCGACAAACCGCTCGACGAATTAATTGTCCTGTGCCTGATGCTTGGCATTCTGGTGCCTTTCGTCATCGCATTGATCAACAAGGCATTCAAGATCGGCCTGCTCTCGGCCATGGCCGAAAAAGTTACTTTTGTTCTGATTCCGCCGCTGGCGCTGATCTTCCTTGTGCTTGGCACCATTTTCCTCGGCATCGCAACACCCACCGAGGGCGGCGCCATGGGTGCCACCGGTGCGCTACTCATGGCCATCGGCCGCAAACGTCTGAACGTATCGCTGCTCAAGCAGGCCATGACCACCACGGCGCGACTGACCACCTTCGTCGTCTTCATCCTGATCGGCGCACGTATCTTCTCGCTCACCTTCTACGGCGTCGATGGCCACCGCTGGGTCGAGCATCTGCTCACCGACCTGCCGGGCGGACAGATCGGCTTCCTGATCGTGGTGAACATCCTTGTCTTCCTGCTGGCCTTTTTCCTCGACTTCTTTGAACTCTCGTTCATTGTCGTGCCGCTGCTCGGGCCGGTCGCGGAAAAACTGGGCATCGACCTCATCTGGTTCGGCGTGCTGCTCGGCGTGAACATGCAAACCTCGTTCATGCACCCGCCCTTCGGCTTTGCACTTTTCTACCTGCGCTCGGTCGCCCCGGCCTCGGTCAAAACTACAGACATCTACTGGGGCGCGATTCCTTTTGTATGCATCCAGATCATCATGGTCGCGCTAATCATCGCCTTCCCGCAACTGGTCACCGCCGGGCTGGACAAAGATGTCAAGGTCGATATCAACACCATCGAATTGATGGCCCCCAGCGTCGATTACGGCGCGGAAGAAGAACCGGCACCGGCGCCAACCGAGCCGGAAAAGAAGTAAACAGCCGCAGCTGAAAATAGAACGGGCCGCCGGAATTCCTCCGGCGGCCCGTTGTTTTTGTTGCTAATTACTTACTTTTTACCGGAAGCCAGTTTGCTGTACATAAAGCTGCTGAACGAACCTTCGGCCAGACGGTGCCAGCTGTTCTGCTGATCGCGGAACGCTGCGTAGTCCATATAAATCTTCTTGAAATCGGCATTCTTCGCCATGATTTCTTCGAAGACTTCATTCGCCGCCTTGTAAGAGGCTTCCATCACGTCCTTCGGGAACTGGCGCAGCTG
>JANNGP010000217.1:0-1876 GCA_031403915.1 Betaproteobacteria bacterium | reverse complement strand
GGCCACACGCCGACGTGGTCCCTTCGAATGCCGCCCGCGTGACCGCCCCGATCCGTCTTTCCCGGAGGGTGTCATGCTGCTATTCCTGAAACCGATCGCGTGCCTTGCGAACCGGTTCGCTCAATCCACGCTTGCGGGCTTGGCCCGCGCACTCCCACTCTCACCTCGCCGGCCACGAGGACTCCTCTCTCGGTGCGCTTGCGCCCTCATCACGTGTGCCCTCGTTGCCAGCGCGTCCGGGGCCCACGCGAGCGACCCGCTGTTTCACGGCACGTTTCTCTCCGTGCCGACGACATTCCTCCCCTCGGGCGTCGCGGTGGCGGACTTCAATGAGGACGGACTGGCAGGGCAAATCGGCAACCGCCGTTGGTGTCTCGGGGCAGTTCGCGGTGGTCGTTGACGAGGTCATCGGGCGCTCAGGGTGCGTTGAGGAGGCATGCTAAGATCAGTGCTGCGCAAAGAAGTTCAGGAGTTTCACGATGCCGACGGTTTCCCTTGGCAAGGTTTGGATCAGTCGGATTATCGCCTTGCCGCGTTTGGCTGTCGAGGAACTTGCACGGGCTTCCACCGTTTTTAGAGTCAGCGCATGAGTAATTCCGAGGCGTTTTTCTCGTCTCGCCAGATTGACTGGCAGCGACAGCATGGGCGTCATGACCTGCCTTGGCAGAACACTCGGGACGCGTATCGCATCTGGCTGTCCGAGATCATGCTTCAGCAAACGCAGGTGAGCACGGTCATTCCGTACTACTCTCGTTTCCTCGAGCGTTTCCCCTCGGTCGAAGCGCTGGCGCAGGCGCCGCTCGATTCGGTGCTCGAACTCTGGGCCGGTCTGGGCTATTACGCGAGGGCTCGCAATCTGCATCGTTGCGCACAGGCCATCGTCGCTGACTACGGTGGAAGATTCCCGCAAGACCCGAGAGTTATCACCGAGTTGCCGGGAATTGGGCGCTCAACGGCGGCGGCAATCAGCGTCTTCGCCTACGGAACGCGAACAGCGATCCTTGACGGCAACGTCAAGCGAGTGCTGGCGCGGTGTTTTGGCGTTGAAGGTTTCCCCGGATCGGCAAAGACGGAAAAGGAAATGTGGTTGCTCGCCGAAGCCTTGCTCCCGAATGCGCACATTGAGGCCTACGTTCAAGGGTTGATGGATCTAGGCTCGATGCTATGCACTCGGGGCAAGCCCTTTTGCGCGGCCTGTCCGCTGCACGAGTTGTGTATCGCCCGCCAGCAAGGACGACAGGCCGAATTGCCAGTCGCCAGACCCAGGAAGGTGTTGCCTGAACGTGAGACGACCCTGCTGCTGCTTACGGACGGGAAACGTATCCTGCTTGAACGCCGTCCGCCGGCAGGAATCTGGGGCGGATTGTTGACGCTGCCCGAGGGCGGCGTGGCCGAAAGCAGGGAATTTGCTCGACGCCACGGTTTTCGATTGATTGGCATGCGCTTCCTGCCTAGCCTCAAGCACACCTTCAGCCATTTTCACCTGCACATCCAACCCCTGCTTTGCACGGTCGACGCGACGGGAAGCTTGGCCGCTGAAGCGGGATGGCAATGGCTTGACTTGGGTAAGGTCGAGACGGCGGCGTTGCCGACTCCGATCAGGTTTCTGCTCAGAACGCTGGTCATGGCATCGGACAAAGTAGCCAAATAGTCTGCCGTTCTCGCTAGCTTCCGCTCTATTCTCCCGCCCCCCGAGCTCCGCTAATCGGCACAACCTCGATCCCGTACTTGCGGGCGACCTGGTGGTAGAACTCGCGTGTTGAAATGACCTTGACGTTGTTCATGTCCTTGGCCAGGGCCATCTGAAGGTAGCGTATACCGCGCTGACCCATCGGTTCGTTCCAGCCTCTGCGGTCGAGGAGGGTGAAGATGGCCT
>JANNGP010000216.1:0-1624 GCA_031403915.1 Betaproteobacteria bacterium | reverse complement strand
CATACATGTGCTCAAACCCGGTGATCTGGCCGGCATCATTACTTTTGTCGGCGGCGCCGCTTCCGATATCAGTGCGACCCTTTACGCGGTCGGCAATACCAAAGTGTTGAGCATGGCAAGAGCCAAGTTTGAAACGCTGATCAACTCTCATCCCATGATGGTCTACAAAGTCATGCGCGGCGTGGTGCGCAATGTGCATGGCATCGTGCGGCGCGTGAACAGCCAATCCGCGGAACTGAGCAACTACATCTACCGTACTCACGGACGTTATTAAACAGCTGGTAGCTTGTAGCGGGTAGCTTGTAGCCAACCGGTTTTGCTACCAGCTACTGGCTACAAGCCACCAGCTACCTAACTAAAGGATTAGGATTAATTCATGCCAGTCAATCTGACTCCGCCCGTTGCGGCACAACTGTTGCCCGTTGCGGGCGTTTCTTTGGGCATCGCGGAAGCGGGTATCAAGCGGCCAAATCGCAAGGACCTGCTGGTGATGCAGTTAAGCGAAGGCGCGCGAGTCGCGGGCGTATTCACCAAAAATCGTTTTTGTGCAGCGCCGGTGATCGTCGCGCGCGAACATCTTGCCCAGGCAGCGGTTGTAGGCACGGATGGCATCTGCGCGCTGGTGATCAATACCGGCAATGCCAATGCCGGCACCGGCGAACAAGGCATGAGCGACGCGCGCACCACCTGTGCCGCACTGGCTGGTTTGCTGGGCTGCAAGGCAGCGCAGATATTGCCGTTCTCGACCGGCGTGATCATGGAGCCGTTGCCGGTGTCCAAGATCGCTGCAGGCTTGCCCGGTGCAGTCGCAAACATGCGCGCCGACAACTGGTTCGATGCCGCACAGGCGATCATGACCACCGACATCGTCGCCAAGGCTATCTCCAGACAAGTCACGATAGATGGTGTGATCATCACCATCACCGGCATCGCCAAAGGCTCAGGAATGATCCATCCGAACATGGCGACCATGCTCGGGTACATCGCCACCGATGCCGCGATCGCGCAACCGTTGCTGCAAGCGATGGTCAGCGAGGCCGCCAACCGCTCGTTCAACTGCATCACTGTGGACGGCGACACCTCCACCAACGACGCGCTGATGCTGATCGCCACCGGCAAGGCCGCTCTGCCCGAAGTGAAAGCCGCCGACAGCAAAGCCGGCAAGGCATTGCAATCAGCGATCACCGAAGTCGCGATTTATCTAGCGCAAGCCATTGTGCGCGACGGCGAAGGCGCGACCAAGTTCATCACTGTGCAAATCGAGGGCGGCAAGAGCGAGGCCGAGTGCAAACAGATAGGCTATGCCATCGCGCATTCGCCGCTGGTCAAGACCGCGTTCTTCGCCTCCGATCCCAACCTCGGGCGCATACTCGCCGCGATCGGCTATGCGGGGGTGGACGATCTGGATGTGGCTGCGCTCAAGTTGTATCTCGATGAGGTGCTGGTCGCGGAGAATGGCGGTCGTGCTTCCAGCTACCGCGAGGAGGATGGTCAGCGTGTCATGCAGCAGAGCGATATCACTATACGGGTGGTACTGAATCGAGGTGCATCGTCTTCGACGTTGTGGACCTGGTGCAGGCGTCCGCCGTACTTCCCCCACGTGGGCGTGCCGATGTCGAGGAAC
>JANNGP010000215.1:0-17635 GCA_031403915.1 Betaproteobacteria bacterium | reverse complement strand
AATACAAGCGCGAGGCGTTCGAACTGTTCGGTCAGTTGCTTGACTCGGTTAAAAATGACGTCACCAAGGTGCTCATGACGGTCAAGATTCAATCCAACGAGCAACTGGAACAGGCTGCCGAAGACATGGAGAACCGCGCTGAAAGCATTGCCAACGTAACCTACAGCTCGCCTACCGAAACCGGTGAGGTTGAAACCACGGTTGACGAAGAAACAGTCAGCAAAAAATCTCCAACCAGGGGTGACACAGTTCCACGCGTTGGTCGCAATGAGCTATGCCCTTGTGGCAGCAGGAAAAAATACAAGCACTGCCACGGCAAGCTGGTTTGATGCGACTCGGACGCTGAACCAACGGGCCTTTGGGCCCGTTTGTTTTTATCGAATGAATTTTTGGATAATTCAGTCTTCATCTGAAGGAAAAACCGGGATCTGCACGGCGATCTCTTCCCATGGTTTTGTTTCGAAGTCGCTATCAAATTCGGACGCGCTGGCTAGAAAAGACAAAGCACAAGCGACAACCGCCAACGCCGAACGCCACGCTCTCGGTCTTTCCTGACCAATTTTAATCTTACCCAAATCAGTCATTGTTTGCCTATTCGCTTAGCCATCAAGCCCCTTGTCAGCAACTTCGGAAATTGTTTGCGGATCACCTTTGGCAGAAAGGCGACGATGATCCGCATCAAGGAAACGGGCAAGCTCGTTCAAAGCCTGTTCATAAACCTGCCGCTTGAATTCGATAACGGCATCAAGAGAAACCCAGTAATGATTCCAGCGCCACGCGTCGAATTCTGGATGGCCACAGGCGCGCAGGGACACATCGCTATCGCGCCCGACCAGTCGAAGCAAAAACCAGATCTGTTTTTGCCCTCTGTAACTACCACGCCATTCGCGCTTTACCCAGTGAATCGGCACATCGTAACGCAACCAGTCCTTGGTTCTGCCGAGAATACTGACATGCTCGGGTCGTAAGCCAACCTCTTCGTAGAGTTCCCGGTACATCGCCTCTTCGGGGGTTTCGCCCCGTTTGATGCCACCTTGCGGAAACTGCCATGAATGCTCGCGGATTCGCTTACCCCAAAAAACCTCGTTCTTTGCGTTACACAGAATGATGCCGACGTTTGGGCGATAGCCTTCACGATCGAGCATTTGAAATTACCTGCAAATTTGTTAGTCGAGATCATTCTTTCACATTTCAAATGGCTTGGAAAGCTCGCCATGTCGAATTCACACCAATCGCCAGACAGAATACGATTAGCGTCGCGCTCGACTGCGCTGTCTTGTAAAATTACCGTTTTACACAATCACAAGCTGCCCGCCATGCGAACTTCGCAATATTTCATATCCACCCTCAAGGAAGCTCCGTCTGATGCCGAGATCGTCAGCCACCAGTTGATGCTGCGCGCGGGGCTCGTCAAACGTCTGGCCGGGGGCATCTACACTTGGATGCCGGTCGGTCTGCGCGTCTTGCGCAAAGTCGAGAATATCGTTCGCGAGGAAATGGATCGCGCGGGCGCGATTGAACTGTCCATGCCGGCCGTGCAGCCCGCCGAGTTGTGGCAGGAGTCCGGGCGCTGGGAAAAATATGGCCCTGAACTGTTGCGCTTTAAGGATAGGCACCAGCGTGACTTCGTAATTGGCCCGACACACGAAGAGGTTATTACTGATGTTGTTCGACGGGAGATAAGGAGCTACCGCCAACTTCCCTTGCATTTCTACCAGGTGCAGATGAAGTTCCGTGACGAAATCCGCCCGCGCTTTGGTGTCATGCGCGGTCGAGAATTCCTGATGAAAGACGGTTATTCCTTTCACACCAGCTTTGAAGACCTGCAGCGCGAATACCGCAATATGTTCGACACCTACTCACGCATTTTTACGCGCCTCGGACTGAAATTCCGCGCCGTTGCCGCCGACACTGGGTCAATCGGCGGCACCGGCTCACACGAATTCCACGTGCTCGCCGATTCCGGCGAAGATGCGCTGGCCTACTGCCCTGATTCCGATTATGCCGCCAATGTTGAACTGGCCGAAGCGCTGGGCCCCAATGTCACGCGAGCCGCAGCCTCAACGCCATTAACCAAAATGGCCACCCCGGGCAAGACCAGATGCGCGGACGTTGCTTCGCTTCTCGGTATTCCAGTAACGCAGATGGTCAAAGCCATCGCCATCATGCGCACTATCAGCGAAGACGCCCCACCCCAATTTGCGCTGATCCTGCTGCGCGGCGATCACGACCTGAATGAAGTCAAGACACAAAAAATGGTTGGCGAATTCCGCTTTGCCCGTGACGAAGAAATTGTCGAGACACTGAGCTGCAAACCAGGCTACATCGGCCCTGTCGGCATCACGAACATCCCTGTTTTCGCTGATCGTAGCGTGGCGGTCATGAGTAACTTCACTTGCGGCGCCAATGAGGTCAACTTTCATATCACGGGGGTCAACTTCGGGCGCGACCTGCCTGAACCCATGACTGTGGCCGATTTGCGCAATGTTTTAGCCGGCGATCCGTCACCTGACGGCCAGGGCAAACTCGAACTGTGCCGCGGCATTGAGGTCGGCCATATTTTCCAGTTGCGCACCAAGTACGCCGAAGCACTCAAGTGCAGCTACCTTGACGAAAACAGTCAGAGCCAGATTATGGAAATGGGCTGCTACGGCATTGGTGTCTCACGTATCGTTGGTGCGGCCATTGAACAGAACTATGACGAGCGTGGAATCATCTTCCCGAAAGCCATTGCCCCCTTTGAAGTATGCATCGTTCCCATGGGCTACGCCAAAAGTGAAGGCGTCAAGGCCGCAGCAGATGCTCTCTATGCCGAACTAAAAGCCACTGGAGTGGATGTGCTGCTTGACGATCGTAATGAGCGCCCCGGCGTGATGTTCGCCGAAATGGAACTGATCGGCATTCCACATCGTATCGTCGTTGGTGACCGCGGTCTGGCAGAAGGAAAGTTTGAATACAAGGGACGTACCGATACCGAAGCGCAAATGGTTCCGCTTGGCCAGATCGGCGCATTTCTCAAGGACAAACTGTGCACCTCATAGCACTCCTGTTCATCTTGTTTTTTCCGGTATTTGCGCTAGCCGGTGCGCAGAAGTATGAGCCGCTGTCAACCAGCGTACAGGCGGCTTTGTCTCGTACCATCTCAGATCATGCTCCGGCAAAGAGTTCTTTTCTCGACTCCATGGACGCCATAGACTGGCTAACCGAAATGTCGCGTCGTCTGGAAAAACGCATCCCCGACCGTGAAAGCCGGCTGGAATTTCTGCGCGCTATTCACTATGAAGCAACAAGGGC
Organism: Betaproteobacteria bacterium; assembly: GCA_031403915.1. Classification (GTDB taxonomy): domain Bacteria; phylum Pseudomonadota; class Gammaproteobacteria; order Burkholderiales; family Rhodocyclaceae; genus Propionivibrio. The sequence continues at coordinate 14,341 of JANNGP010000215.1, read as the reverse complement.
AGGACTCGACCCGCAACTCGTTCTTGGCCTGATTCAGGTGGAGAGTGGTTTCAAGAAATATGCCGTTTCATCGGTCGGCGCACGGGGGTTCATGCAGGTCATGCCGTTCTGGATCAAGGTCATCGGCCGTCATGATGACAACCTCTTCCATCTGCGCACCAATCTGCGCTATGGCTGCACCATACTGCGTCACTACCTCGACATCGAGAAGGGCGACCTCTACCGTGCACTTGGCCGCTACAACGGCAGTCTCGGCCAAGCTGAGTATCCAAATATGGTACGTGGCGCATGGCATGGCCAGTGGGCCTACACCAGCCAGCGGATGGTAACGAGATAGGCCGAAAGCCAAGCAGGACGGCGGTCTTCGCCATGGATGCCACGGAAGCGCCGTATTATATGCATGACAGCTATCCACGTCGGCAGATCGCCATTCGGCGCGGGTTTCAAGCCACCACTAACGCATCCCCGGCAACATCCCCTTCATGCCCCGCATCATCTTCGCCATACCGCCTTTTGAAAACTGCTTCATCATTTTTTGCGTTTGCTCGAACTGCTTGAGCAAACGATTGACTTCTTGCACTTGAACGCCGGCTCCCGTAGCAATGCGGCGCTTGCGCGACGCTTTCAACAATTCTGGCTTGCTGCGTTCTTCGGGAGTCATCGAATTAATTATGCCTTCAATCCGGCCGATCGCTTTTTCCTCGCCCCCAGTCGGCATCTGGCTTGCCGCCTGTGCAAATTGGGCGGGCAATTTATCCATCATCGATGAAATCCCGCCCATCTTGCGCATCTGACCCATCTGTTCCTTGAAATCTTCAAGGTCAAAATTCTTGCCCGACTTAAGCTTCTTGGCAAATTCGACGGCCTTTTGCTCGTCAATGCCTTTTCTGGCATCCTCGATCAACGAAAGCACGTCACCCATACCCAGGATGCGCGACGCCATACGCTCAGGATGAAAAGCCTCCAGCCCGGAGAGTTTCTCGCCCACCCCGGCGAATTTGATCGGCCGACCGGTCACATGACGCACCGAAAGTGCAGCCCCGCCCCGTGCATCCCCATCCAGTTTGGTGAGAATTACTCCGGTCAGCGGCAAGGCCTCACTGAACGCTTTGGCCGTATTGATTGCATCCTGACCCAACATGGCATCAACAACAAACAGCGTCTCGATTGGATTGATCGCCGCATGCAGTTCGGCGATTTCCTTCATCATCGCCTCGTCGATGGAGAGGCGGCCTGCGGTATCGACAAGCAGCACGTCGTGATAGTGCTTTTTAGCCCAATCGACTGCGTTACGGGCAATGTCGGCAGGCTTCTCGTTAATCGCCGACGGGAAAAAGTCTGCACCCGCCTGCTCGGCAACGGTCTTCAGCTGCTCGATTGCGGCAGGCCGATACACGTCGCAGGAAACAACCAACACCTTTTTTTTCTGGGTTTCGCGCAGCAATTTGGCCAACTTGCCAACCGTGGTCGTCTTGCCCGCCCCCTGCAAACCCGCCATAAGGATAATTGCAGGCGGCTGGGTAGCCAGATTGAGGCCACTATGCGCCTCCCCCATGAGCCGTGTCAGCTCACGATGGACCACGCCAATCAGCGCCTGTCCGGGGCTCAAAGAACCGATCACCTCTTCACCAACGGCCTGTTCCTTGACGGCGGCGATCAGCGCCTTGATGGCAGGTAGTGCAACGTCTGCTTCCAGCAAGGCGAGACGCACCTCGCGCAGCGCATCGGCAATATTTTCTTCAGTCAGTCGCGCCTCACCGCGCAACGTCTTCATGACGCGAGCGAGGCGTTGAGTCAGGTTATCGAGCATTTGGCTTCCCGCTTGGTGTAAACTTCAAAAATGTCGGACATTTTACTGCACCTTTTGCCCATGGCCTTGTCGTGTCTGCTTTACGCGATGCTGGGCTTCCATTTCTGGCGTACACGCTGGCGGGAAACTGGCAAACCTCTCATTCCGTTGCCAATGCAGGCGTGGGAACGTGCGGCGATATTCGCCGCCCTGACATTCCAAGGCATCAGTCTGTATGACGGACTGTTCAGTGCCGGCGGCATGCGCTTTTCTTTCAGTTACGCACTATCTTTGATGCTCTGGCTGGCTGGCCGTCCTTATTTATTGGCTGGAGAGCTTTCGCTCGCGCATGGACGGCCTGCAGCCGATGGTACTGCCGCTAGCCGCGCTTTGTGCTGCGCTACCTATTATTTTCCCTCAGGTGCACGTCATAGCGCACGCTAACGCTTGGGGCTTCAAACTGCATTTTCTGACAGCCATGCTGGCTTACAGCCTGTTCACACTGTCTGCGTTGCACGCCGTATTCATGGGATTTGCTGAACGGAAATTGCACCAAAGAGAACTCAACACACACCTTGCCAGCTTCCCTCCTCTCTTGGCGATGGAAACCCTGCTCTTCCGCATGATTGTCATTGCTTTCCTTTTGCTCACCGTTGCACTGGTTAGCGGCGTCATGTTTTCCGAAGCGATTTTTGGCAAAGTCATGGTGCTTGATCACAAAACGCTGTTTGCTTTTACCTCGTGGGGAATTTTTGCCGCACTACTGATCGGTCGCCACGTCTATGGCTGGCGGGGTCGAATCGCACTGCGCTGGACTTTGACAGGCTTTCTGGTTCTGTTGCTAGCCTATATGGGCAGCCGTTTTGTTTCCGAAGTCCTGCTTGGCCGAATTTAGCAGCCTGTCGGACTTGATGGGTCGAAGCGAAAAGGATGGGAGACGAGAGCAGTTTTTTACGGATTTCAAGCGAATAGTTATTCTATTCGCGCTGAAATACGGGAGAAAATGTGCCGTCTTCCCATTTTTTGCAGCCGATTTGGTTAAGTCCGACAGGCTGCTAATGCTCGTTAAACGCTTCTGGCTTGGTCATTGCTTCTTTACAAAGTCGCTGACTCAATGCATCATCGGGCTGGCATACTGCATTCAATACCTACCCTATTGATTCTTTGACGATTCAAACGTCTTTTAGTTAACTATGGCAGCCAATCCGCAACAATCATCGCTAAGCGGTCTCGCACGCGCACTTGTTCAGGCCGGCCGGATCAAGGAGCCCGAAGCCGAGGCCTTGTTGACGCAGGCGGCTGCCACCAAGACCTCGTTCATCGAGCAACTGGTCAGTTCCAGAAAGGTCAGCGCACCCGATATCGCTCGCTTTGCCGCTGACACCTTTGGCTACCCTCTGCTTGATTTAAATGCATTTGACGACGCCCATATCCAAAAGACCGCAATCGACCGCAAGTTGATCGCCTCACATCGTGTCATCCCGCTGCATAAACGCGGCAACCGATTGTCTGTTGCCATCGCCGACCCGACCAACCTGCGAGCACTGGACGAGATTCGTTTCCAGACTGGGATGGCTGTTGATCCGGTAATCGTTGATGAAAGCCAACTCGCGCCGCTGGTTGTCAAACTCTCCGAATCCGCTGAAGACACGCTCAAGAACCTGACCAGCGAAGACATCAATCTCGAATTTGAAGACAGCGATGCAGCAGACAACAAGGATGCCGATGCTGCCGCACTTGAAGTAGACGATGCCCCGGTAGTCAAATTCATTCAAAAGATGCTGCTTGACGCCATTAATGACGGCGCCTCGGATATTCACTTCGAACCCTACGAGAAGAATTACCGCATCCGCTATCGAACCGATGGCATTTTGCGTGAAATCGCCTCACCGCCTTTGGTTATCAAGGAAAAAATCGCGTCCCGGATCAAAGTTATTTCCCGACTGAATATCGCCGAAAAACGCGTTCCGCAAGACGGTCGCATGCGTCTTGTACTGTCCAAAAGCCGGGCCATCGATTTCCGGGTCAGCACCCTGCCCACCATGTACGGCGAAAAAATTGTTCTGCGTATTCTTGACCCAAGCAGCGCAACGCTTGGCATCGAGGCGTTGGGATACGAACCGGAGCAAAAAAAGGTGCTGCTTGATGCCATTGAGCGCCCCTATGGAATGGTTCTGGTTACTGGCCCCACAGGTTCAGGAAAAACCGTTTCGCTGTACACCTGCCTCAATATTTTGAACAAGCCCGGAATCAATATTTCAACAGCGGAAGACCCGGCTGAAATTCCCTTGCCAGGCATTAATCAAGTCAACATTGATGATCGGCAAGGACTGACTTTCCCGGTGGCCTTGAAAGCCTTTTTGCGCCAGGATCCGGATATCATCATGGTGGGCGAGATTCGTGACCTGGAAACTGCCGAGATCTCGATCAAAGCGGCTCAAACAGGCCACATGGTACTTTCAACGCTACACACCAACGATGCCCCGGCAACGATTACCCGGTTGATGAACATGGGCATCCCGACTTTCAACATTGCCTCAAGCATTCTTCTTGTTACAGCACAGCGACTGGTTCGCCGCCTATGCACCTGCAAAAAGCCGGTCGATGCACCGATCGAGACTCTGTTGAACGCCGGATTTCTCGAGACAGACATTGACGGCACCTGGACTTTGCAAGGCCCGGCAGGATGCGATCGCTGCAAGGGTTCCGGGTACAAGGGTCGTGTGGGCGTCTACCAGGTCATGCCAGTCACGGAAGCCATACAACGCATCATCATGGCCAATGGCACCTCGCTGGATATTGCAGATCAAGCGCAAAAAGAAGGTGTCAACGATTTGCGCCGATCCGGACTATTGAAGGTCAAACAAGGACTGACTTCACTTGATGAAGTTCTTGGCAGTACCAACGTTTAAAGAATAACGAAGGGGACAGCATGGCAACTGCAACGAAACCGTCAAAACGCACTCAGGAAGTCAAGGAATACACTTTTCTCTGGACCGGTAAAAACAAGGCCGGGAAAATTGTTCGAGGTGAGCAGCGGGCAACGAGCGAAGCTGTTGTTAATGCCACCCTGCGGCGCCAAGGGATTCTGATCACCAAGGTCGCGAAACAAAGCTTCAGAGGAGGCGGCAAAGTCGGCGAGAAAGATGTCGCACTATTCACCCGACAGTTGGCCACCATGATGAAAGCGGGCGTGCCTTTGCTGCAAACCTTCGATATTGTCGGCCGCGGCCACGACAACCCGGCTGTTGGCAAACTTCTGCTCGACATCAAATCTGATGTCGAAACCGGCAGTTCGCTATCACAGGCTTTTCGCAAATTCCCGCTTTACTTCGATCAACTCTACTGCAACCTGATTGAAGCAGGCGAACAGGCGGGCATACTGGAGACCCTGCTCGACCGACTGGCGACATACAAGGAAAAGATGATCGCCATCAAGTCAAAAATCAAAGCCGCACTGTTTTATCCAATCGCCATCATCATCGTTGCTTTCGTGATTACAACCGTAATCATGATTTTTGTCATCCCGGCATTCAAGGAGGTCTTCAAGAGTTTCGGTGCCGACCTTCCCGCGCCGACAATGATCGTGATCGGAATTTCCGACTTTTTCATCGCCTATTGGTGGGCAATTTTTGGCGGTCTTGGTGGGTCGATTTATGCTTTTTTCTATACCTGGAAGCGGTCGGAAGTCATGCAAATTGCGTTTGACAGGCTTTTTCTACGACTTCCGGTTTTCGGAAGCATCATTCGAAAATCGGTTATAGCCCGGTGGACACGCACTTTGGCCACCATGTTTGCCGCTGGGGTTCCTCTGGTTGAATCTCTTGAGTCAGTTGGAGGCGCTGCCGGCAACTATGTCTACAAGATAGGAACAAGGCAAATCCAGAGCGATGTCAGCACGGGCACCAGCCTGACCTCCGCCATGCAGACCAGTGAACTCTTCCCCAACATGGTCAATCAAATGGTGGCCATCGGTGAAGAATCAGGGGCTCTGGATTCCATGCTGGGCAAAGTGGCCGACTTCTTCGAAGCTGAGGTTGATGATGCCGTAGAAGCTCTTTCAAGCCTGATGGAACCAATCATTATGGTCGTTCTTGGGGTTCTGATTGGCGGCATGGTCATCGCCATGTACCTGCCAATTTTCAAACTGGGCTCTGTGGTCGGATGACAACCGACTGGCTTGCCAATTTTTCGGACCCGACTGTCTTTACCGCCTTCGGCGGCATTCTCGGCCTGATGGTTGGCAGCTTTCTCAATGTTGTTGTCCATCGTCTGCCCAGAATGATGGAACGCGACTGGCATTGCCAGTGCGCGGAATTGCGTGGCGAAGACATCGCCGAGAACGAGCCGCTAACACTTGCCGTACCCGGATCGCGCTGCCCCGAATGCGCTCACCCGATCACTGCGCTGGAAAACATTCCAGTCATCAGTTGGCTGTTTCTGCGTGGCAAGTGTTCGGCCTGCCATACGCCGATTTCTCCCCGTTACCCCATTGTTGAGGCCTTGACCGGCCTGCTCACCGCGCTGGCCGCAGCACACTTCGGCCCTGGCTGGGCGGCGGCTGGCGCATGCCTGCTGATCTGGGCACTCATCGCGCTGACCTTTATTGATTTTGACACCCAACTTCTTCCCGACAGCATTACCTTACCCCTGCTCTGGTCCGGCCTACTGTTTAATCTGTTTGGCACATACACCGATCTTCAATCGGCCGTCATCGGTGCAATAGCCGGTTATCTTTCGCTGTGGTCGGTCTATTGGGGATTCAAACTAGTTACTGGCAAGGAAGGCATGGGCTACGGTGACTTCAAGCTACTCGCTGCACTCGGAGCGTGGCTGGGCTGGCAAATACTGCCTTTAACGATACTTCTTTCCTCGCTGGTTGGTGCGGTCGTCGGTATCGGCCTGATCATCCTAGCCAAACGGGGTCGCAATGTGCCCATGCCCTTTGGCCCCTACCTGGCCGCCGCCGGATTGCTCGCTCTTTTCTGGGGCAAGGAACTGACCCAAACCTATCTACGGCTGCTTTGACCCACTCTAATTGCTTGAAAACAGGGCTTTTGACCTCACGTTCACAGCGGGGCGGTCAGCGAAATCCGCCTCTGTTCGGGTATAATTCCCGCTTTTGTAGTTTTACCAAGGTTAGCCATGCCGATCTACGCCTATCGTTGCGATTCGTGTGCCTTTGAAAAGGATCATCTGCAAAAACTGAGTGATCCGGTATTGAACACCTGCCCTGAGTGCGGTCAGGCCGCCTATCACAAGCAAGTCACGGCCGCCGGCTTCCAGTTAAAAGGCAATGGCTGGTACGCCACGGACTTCAAGGGCGGTGCCCCTGCGGCGAAACCCGAGACTGTACCTGCACCTGCCTGCACAGGCTGTCCCGGAGCTGAAGCGTGCGCGGGCAATTGATCAAACGCTACTTCATTACCGGACTGCTGATCTGGGTACCCTTGGCGATTACCGCCTGGGTTCTGTCGCTGATTGCCAGCGTCGCCGATCAATCCTTGCGCCTGCTGCCACTGTCGGTACACCCCCACAACCTTCTCGGCTTCGACATCCCCGGTGCCGGCATTTTACTGACCCTGCTGATTATCCTGACAACAGGGCTGCTCGCTGCCAACTTCATTGGGCAACGACTCGTTAGCTGGTGGGAACTGTTGCTTGCCCGCATTCCAGTCGTCAATTCAATCTATAACAGCGTAAAACAGGTTTCCGACACACTTTTTTCTTCCTCCGGCAATGCTTTCCGCAAGGCGCTGCTGATTCAATATCCGCGGGAAGGTTCATGGACGATTGCATTCCTTACCGGCAAACCCGGCGGGGATATCGTCAATCATCTGGGCAACGACTATGTCAGCGTCTACGTGCCGACAACCCCGAATCCAACCTCCGGTTTTTTTCTGATGTTGCCAAAAACCGATGTTATCGAACTCGACATGAATGTCGACGAAGCCCTCAAATACATCATTTCGATGGGGGTGGTCGCACCACCGCTCAGAACAAAAGCCCCGAGCATCCCTTCTAATTACCCACACTCGTAACCCCGGAAACAGCATGCGAACCCACTACTGCGGACAAGTTAATTCACAAACCATCGGCCAAGACGTCACCCTCTGCGGCTGGGCACATCGCCGTCGTGACCACGGCGGCGTCATCTTCATCGACCTGCGCGACCGCGAAGGTCTGGCTCAGATCGTCTGCGACCCGGATCGCCCGGAGATGTTCGCCATTGCCGAATCGGTACGCAACGAGTTCTGCCTCAAGATCACCGGCAAGGTGCGCGCCCGGCCGGCCGGCACGGTCAACCCCAATATGCCGAGCGGCGAGATTGAAATCCTTTGCCATGAGATCGATGTGCTCAACCCATCGGTCACGCCGCCCTTCCAGCTTGATGACGAAAACCTCTCGGAGAACGTCCGCCTGCTGCACCGCGTGATCGATCTGCGCCGCCCGCAGATGCAGAAGAACATGCAGTTGCGTTACAAGACGGCGCGCGCTTTCCGCCGCTACCTCGACGACGCCGGCTTCATCGACATCGAAACGCCGATGCTCACCAAGAGCACGCCGGAAGGCGCCCGTGACTACCTTGTGCCCTCACGCGTCAACGCCGGCCAGTTCTTCGCCCTGCCGCAATCGCCGCAGCTTTTCAAGCAACTCCTGATGATCGCCGGCTTCGACCGCTACTACCAGATCACCAAATGTTTCCGCGACGAGGACCTGCGCGCTGACCGCCAGCCCGAGTTCACTCAGGTCGATATCGAAACCTCGTTTCTGAACGAGACCGAAATCACCGGCATCATGGAAGACCTGATCCGCTACGTGTTCAAGGACGCCATCGACGTTGATCTGCCCAATCCCTTCCCGCGCATGTCGTATGCCGACGCCATGCACCGCTACGGTTCCGACAAGCCCGACCTGCGCGTCACGCTCGAGCTCACCGAAGTCACCGATGCCGTTAAGGACGTACCATTCAAAGTCTTCGCCGGAGTGGCCAACGACCCGGAAGGCCGCGTAGCAGCGTTACGTATTCCGGGCGGCGCCACCCTAACTCGAGGCGAGATCGACGCCTACACCACCTTCGTCGGCATCTACGGCGCCAAGGGTCTGGCCTACATCAAGGTCAATGACGTCACGCAAATCAACGAAACCGGTTTGCAGTCGCCGATCGTCAAAAACCTCAACGAAGCCGCGCTCAAAGTCATCATCGAACGCACCGGTGCCCAGTCCGGCGACCTCATTTTCTTTGGCGCCGACAAGGCCAAGATCGTCAACGACGCGCTCGGCGCCTTGCGCGTCAAAATCGGACACGAAAAAGGCTTTGTCAGTGGCACGGCCTGGGAGCCGATGTGGGTTGTCGACTTCCCGATGTTCGACTACGACGAAGAGAACAAGCGCTGGGTCGCCTGTCACCACCCATTCACCAGCCCGAAAGACGAACATCTGGCGCTACTCGCCACCGATCCGGGCAAGTGTCTGGCCAAGGCTTACGATCTGGCGATGAACGGCTCGGAACTGGGCGGCGGTTCGGTGCGTATTCACCGTGCCGACGTGCAGGAACAGGTCTTCAAGGCGCTCGGCATTGGCGAGGAAGAAGCGAAACTCAAGTTCGGCTTCCTGCTCGACGCCCTCCGCTACGGCGCACCGCCCCATGGCGGTGTGGCGTTTGGTCTGGATCGCATCGTCACCATGATGACCGGCTCCGAGTCGATCCGCGACGTGATTGCCTTCCCGAAAACGCAGCGTGCGCAGTGTCTGCTCACCGACGCACCCAGTGAAGTCGACGAGAAGCAGTTGCGCGAACTGCATATCCGCCTGCGCCAGAAGGTTGAAACATCGCCGGGCGAAGCCGGCAAGGCCTGATCCGCATGGCGCGTGTCGCCGCTGCTGCTGCCATATTTTTCCGGCGGGCGCTGACGTTTGCGCTGACCGGCACCAGTGTACTCATATTTGGCCTCAGCACACCGGCCTGTTCGCGCGACACGCACGACGCCAACGGGGCGATCAAATCGGTCGCACTGGCTGAGCTGCCGCCGGAAGCCGCCCGCACGCTCCATCTCATAAAGCAAGGCGGTCCCTTCCCGTATCCACACAAGGACGGCAGCACCTTCGGCAACTTCGAGAAACGCCTGCCGTATCAGGCGCGAGGCTACTACCGCGAATACACCGTCCCCACCCCGGGCAGCCGCGACCGTGGCGCACGGCGCATCATCGCCGGCAGCGGCCACAATGGTAATGTTGCCACCTCGGGCGAGTACTATTACACACAGGATCACTACCGCAGTTTCCACCGGATACGCGAACCATGAGCCCGCACAAACCGAGCACCAGTAGCGAAACCGCCGGCATCTACAAAATTTCCCACAAAGACATCCCTGCGCTTGAGAAGGCCGCAGCCGAACTCGGGCACGCGTTCTTCGCCGTCGATCTTGCCCGCGCGCACAATGTTCCGGGCTTCATCAAGGCGCTCAAACGCGATCTTGATTTTCCGGCGTGGTTCGGCGGCAACCTCGACGCACTTAACGACTGCCTCACCGATTTTTCGTGGCATCCGGCACCGGGTTACGTCATCGTGCTCGATCACTGCAATAACCTGCGCGCCACGCCGACAAGCTTTGCCGCACTCAGCGAAGTGCTGGCCAGCGCCGTCGAGGATTGGAAAACACGCACCGTCCCGTTCAAGGTCTTTTTCGTGCTGGACGATTCCCCCGCACCATGAGCACTTTCAAGCGACCGGTTTCCGTCCTCATTGTTATCCACACACCGGCATATCAAGTCCTGTTACTTGAACGCGCTTCTCATGCCGGTTACTGGCAATCCGTCACCGGCAGTCAGGAGGGAGAAGAATCGCTGATCGAAACCGCCCGCCGCGAAGTCGCTGAAGAAACCGGCATCGTCGCTGAGGCAACACGCCTGATCGACTGGCAGCACACCAATACTTTCGAAATTTTCGCCGAATGGCGCCATCGCTACGCGCCAGGCATCACGCACAACACCGAGCATGTTTTCTCGCTGGAAGTGCCTGAGAAGATTCCGGTCCGGCTGGCCGCCGATGAACACTTGAACTACCAGTGGCTCCCGTTGCGAGAAGCCGCAGAAAAATGCTTCTCGTGGAGCAACCGCGACGCCATTCTCATGTTGCCTGAACGGATTCGCCCCGCAGCTCGCTAATACGTTTTTCCAGACATGCCGGGCAGTAGCAGCTGCCGCCAACTTCCGCCTCGAACAAGCCTGTCGGCTTTTCCATGCACCAGCAAGTCGTCAATCCGGCCACCGCGCCGCAGACAAAAGACGCACCGCACCCTGCACACACGCTATTCGTTTTTTCCTGTTCAACGCCCATGATTTTCCTTGTTAGGGGTTGGACAGCAGGCCATCCAATACCCACCGTTGCAACAATCCGGCCGCTATTGTCGCAGGATCAGGCGCACCGGTCTCGGCAATCGCTATACAACACTCGGCGAAGGTCGCCCCATTCATCAGCGCACGCAAAGCAGCGGCTTCGGGCGCTTCAATTGAACGCCAGAGACCCTCAAGTTGCGGTCGCCAAACCAGCAAGGCGTGAGAAGAAGGCTCTGGTGCTGCAGTTTCCGCTTCAGCGTTTTCATTCAGCGCACGCCAGATCGGTTCGACGCGCCACGCCAGATCAATCACGCACGCCGATGGCAGCAATGAAAAGCGATGCGCTGGCCATTCTTCAGGCGACAAAGCCGCCAGATCAGACAAAGTGAAAGAGGCAGCGTCAGCCGCATCAAACGCGCAACAAATTGCCCAATCCATGCGTGCAATATCGGCCAAGGCCGGGTGGGGCAAACGCTCTAGGTTGGCATCCAGAAAGCCTACCAACGCATCTCCGAACCAGCGAATTGAGCGAAAGTGCGACGGATGCGCTTCAATGTAGTCACGCGCCAGCTCATCAAAGGCCTCATCACCTAAAGCGCGATGCAACACAGGGAAGTTATCGCGCAACGCGCCTGCCAACCGTGCGCGGTACGCCACCAGATACAGACTGAAGCCACCGTTAATGTCCGCTCCTTCGGCGACGAACAAGCCTGGCGATTGCTCCTCAGCCAGCACCGCGCGCTGAAAACACTGCTGCAACTCGGCGAGGGCGTTCATGCCGCCTGCCTCTGCTCAAGCAGCGCCGCTTGCGCCACCGTCCTGACCACATCCAACTCTGCAATCAATTCGGGCAGCGGCGGAATATTGTCATCGCGCTCAATCATCGTGGGGACAGCTCCCAAGCGACGCACGGTATAGGCATACAGATCCCACACCGCATCACAGACCGGGTGATCATGCGTATCAATGATGTAGTTGCCATGATCCTCATGCCCGGCGAGATGAATCTGGCGCACCGCTGCCGCCGGCATAGCATCAATGAATAGCTGCGGGTTAAAACCATGATTGACGCTATTGACATAGACATTGTTCACGTCAAGCAGCAGGCCGCAGCCGGTACGCTTCACCAGTTCGCCAATGAATTCCCACTCACGCATCTCATCAGCATGGTAGCGCACATAACTTGATAGATTTTCGAGCAGAAAGGGGCGGCCTAGCAGATCCTGCATCTGCGCCACACGCGGCACGAGATGTCTCAGTGTCGCTTCGGTATAAGGCAACGGCAGCAGATCATGGAGATTCAATGAATCCGTGCCCGTCCAGCACAGGTGATCTGACACCCAGGCCGGCTCAATCCGTTCGACCAGTGTTTTAAGCTGTCGCAAGTAGGTTGTGTCGAGCGGATCGCTACTGCCGATGGACAAGGAAACGCCATGCATCACCATCGGGTAATCGCGGCGAATGCGATCAAGAAAATGCAGCGGTTTTCCGCCTTCGACCATGTAGTTCTCGGAGATGATTTCAAGCCAATCGACGTGCTGAGGCGCAGCAACAAAGTCACTGTAATGCTCGGTGCGCAGACCCAGACCAAAACCATGCAGAGGCTTGTTCATCGCCATTTTCCCAAAAAAATGGCTGCCCTTACTTAATTCAGGGCAGCCCGGCACAGCCTTATTTCACTACTTTGCCGCCAGCATCCGTACAGGCCTTGGCGCTCTCCTTGACGACCCAGCCCTGCCCCTTACAGGCATTCATTCCTTTGCAGTCGCTCTTGGCCGTCTTGCAATCCGAATGCCCTTTGCACGAATTGACGCCCGAACAATGCACCGGCGCCATATCTGCGGCTTGAACAACCGGGGCCAGCATGGCGCCCGAGGTAAAAATAGCGGCTGCGGCCGCGGCAAGCGCAACACCTGACAGTTGATGTGACATGGTAAGTCTCCTGGTAGTGATTGATTTGTGATAAAGCCAGCGGCAACTAATGCACCGTGCTGACAGTCAATAGACGGCCATGGTCAGGAATACTTACACTCATTTATATTTTTTCTTTTCCTGCGTGCCTAAACCATTCCTCGGCTCAACTGGAATTCATCAACGAGAAGCCAATGCAGCGTCATTTACGACTATTCGCAGTTATTCTTTTTCTTGCGGTATTGTTCGCCGTCTTTGAACTGTCCGGCTTGCACGAGCATTTCAATCTGAGCTTCCTGCAACAGCGCATCAACGAGAATCAAATCAAGGGGCTGCTTGTATTTATCCTGCTGTTCTCGCTGGGCAACCTGATACAAATTCCCGGTTGGCTATTCCTTGCCGCGGCAGTACTGGCGCTGGGGAAGACATGGGGAGGGCTGGCTACGTATGTCGCAGCCAGCATGTCCTGCGCCCTGACATTCGTGACCATTCGCCTGATTGGCGGCGATGCCTTACGCCAGTTGAAGAACAAAACTGCCATTCGCATCCTCGGCCAACTCGACGCTCAGCCGATTCGGAGCGTCGCTCTACTGAGGATAATGTTTCAAACTGTACCTGCACTCAACTACGCCCTCGCGCTATCCGGCATCCGCTTTCGTCAGTACATGGCAGGCACCTTGCTCGGCCTGCCATTACCAATCGCTTTGTACTGCCTGTTTTTTGATTACCTGGCCAAAGCGTTGGGGATTCCGGGAATTTGAATTTCACGACCATTCGTCATGCGGGGAATTGATCAACTCAAGAACATACTGGCAAGTTGCATTTTGAATGCAGGCGGCTCCAGAAAGAATGCGAAGCTGACCCTTTTGGTGTTGCTTTTGGTGTTGCTAGGCGCACAGAGACATACCATCAAGTTACCGCTAGGCAGACTGGCTGGCAGCATCTGACGGAGAAGCGCGTAAACAGGCAATCCTGGCAAGGCACTAGCCGTAAAGGAAGGCTGCATGCGGGTTTCAGCGCTATCCTAAAAATAACTCAGTCTGCCCCCTATTGTTCTCGGAACAGACCGAGATATAAGCCAGCAGGCGCCCCGGCCGCACAATAATCAAGTCACATTGCCTCGTGCGGCCGCTTTCTGGCAATATGCGTAATGCGAACAATCGGCCATTACCGGCCAGTGGTGTTTTCGCCACAAAGCAGCCGTTAAGTCTAGCTCAGCGTATACTTGCGCCCTATGTTTGAAATTTCACATAAATAGTCAAAACGCATTGAGGAAAATTACAACCAATTTCTCGATGTCAA
>JANNGP010000214.1:0-1726 GCA_031403915.1 Betaproteobacteria bacterium | reverse complement strand
GGCCACCACATCGGTCTCGGCCATGCCGGTGTGCGCACTCATGTATTCGATGGCCTGCTCGCGACTCCAGCGCTTGTGGTGCAGGCCGGTGTCGACCACCAGACGCACGGCACGCATCATCTCGTCGCGTAGGCGGCACCGTGGGGAACGCGGCAGGCGTGTAGGCGGCCGAGGAGGCGGCGTTGCCGAACCAGAGCTCGGCGAGGCCGTCGGAGTCGGGCGGGATCTCGCCGCCGTGGAGGTGGACCACCATGGCGTTGTCAGGCTGCTGGTGGCTGCCGAACGGGCCGACGGCGCCCTGGACGCCCATCAGCGTCCGGTCGATGGCGCAGGGGACGGCCGGGTTGAGCGGCTGCGGGCAGAAGAGGTGCTGGTCGGGGGCGTTGTTGATCCACTTCACCTTGACCGGCCGGCCCTTGAGGGCGCGGAAGGACATCGAGGGGTAGGTCGAGGCGCCGTTGAGCGCATAGGTGCCGGGGGCGTTGACCTGGGAGTAGCCCCAGACCGGCGTGCAGAGCTTGGCGCCGGGCTGCCACCAGCGGGTGCGCGGGGCGCGGAGCCCGAGCCACTGGGTGCCGGCCGGGCAACCACCCTGCGGGAAGGCGACCGTGACCGGCGTCACCGGCGACATCTGGACCTCGTAGTAGTCGAACCCGGGGAAGGTGGTGCGATCGGGCACGTAGTCGATCGGGACCGGGAGGTCCAGGTTGAAGCGGGTCTGCGTCGCCGGCAGCAGTGGCTGGAGCGGGGCGACCTGCGCCTGCGCCAGCGTGGCCCAGAGGCTGATGGCGGCGACCGTCGCGGCCATTCCGACAGTGGTGATACGGCTCTTCGTCTTCATGTGGACTCCCCCTCTTTGACTTCGTTTCCCAGCCTCGGCTGGGTCCTGCTGGTCGGTCGTTCTGACTGGAAAAGATTTTGACCAAGGTCAAGCTTGCTTGCGATCAATAGCCGTGCTGGGCCGTAAGCGGAAGTACCATGAAGTGGGTACAAGCCCACATGCCGCCATCATTCACCACAATGTGGAGTGATGTAGGCAAGGTGCGCGGAAGCGCACAGTGCTGCGGTCGGCCAGGCTTCGGTCTTCGCGCCTCGAATTTCGACAGCGGAGCCTCAGCGCGGGCTCGCGCGGCCGGGAACGGCTATCGTTCCCCGCGGGTTGCAAGCGAGCCCTTCAACAAGTGCGGAGACCCTTCGATGCTCTCGATCATGGCTGCGGTGCTCATCGCCCTCGCCCCCAGCGGACCGCCCCCTACGGCCGCCCAAGCACCGGCCGTGCCAGCACAGGTCGTACTGGCACCGGCCGTGCCAGCAGCGGCCAGCGCGCTCTTCCCCGTCCTCGTTGACGGGAAGTGGGGGTACATCGACGGCGCCGGCAAGGTGGTGATCCCGCCGCGCTTCGAGCAGGCCGCGCCCTTCTCGGAGGGGCTGGCCGCCGTCCAGGACGGCGAGGTGTCCGGGTACGTCGACGCGGCCGGGAAGCGGGCGCTCGTCCCTTCGCAGCCCCCCGCGGGCGTGCTGCACCGGCCCTTCTCCTCAGGCCTGGCCGCGATCCGCGTCGAGTCGCTCCATGGCTACATCGACCGGAAGGGGAAGCTCGCCATCCCGGCCCGCTACACCACCGCCAACGACTTCACCAACGGCTACGCCATGGCCTGCGACGCCACCGGCTGCGGCTACCTCGATCCGGCCGGGCGCGGCGCCGTCGGCTACGGCTTCATGGGCT
>JANNGP010000213.1:0-5546 GCA_031403915.1 Betaproteobacteria bacterium | reverse complement strand
CACTGTGATTCGCCCTCGCAGGCGAGGATATGAGTACAGATACGGTCGAGGAACCAGCGGTCGTGGGAGATGACCATGACGCTGCCGCCGAATTCGAGCAGGGCGTCTTCCAGAGCGCGCAGGGTTTCCACGTCCAGATCGTTCGAAGGTTCGTCGAGCAGCAGGACGTTGCCGCCGGCAATCAGCGTTTTGGCCATGTGCAGCCGGCCGCGCTCCCCGCCGGAGAGCTGGCCGACGAACTTCTGCTGATCTGAGCCCTTGAAGTTGAAACGGCCGATATAGGCTCGTGCCGGCGTTTCATACTTACCGACGGTGAGAATGTCGGAACCCCCTGAGATTTCCTCGAACACGGTTTTGTTGCCATCAAGGCAGTCGCGGCTTTGATCCACGTAAGCGAGCTTGACGGTGGTGCCGATGTCGACTTCGCCTGAATCCGGTTTTTCCTGCCCGGTGAGCATGCGGAAGAGGGTCGATTTGCCGGCCCCGTTCGGGCCGATGATACCGACGATGGCACCGGGCGGCACGTTGAATGAGAGCTTGTCCATCAACAGGCGGTCGCCGAAGGCTTTGCTGACATCCTTGAATTCGATGACCTTGCTGCCCAGACGTTCGCCGACCGGGATGAAGATTTCCTGGGTTTCATTGCGCTTCTGATAGTCGACGCTGGACAGTTCCTCAAAGCGGGACAGACGTGCCTTGCTCTTGGCTTGCCGTGCCTTGGGGTTCTGCCGCACCCATTCAAGTTCCTGCTGCATCGTCTTGATGCGTCCCGATTCCTGCTTGGATTCGGTTTTAAGACGGGCTTCTTTCTGTTCCAGCCAGCTTGAATAGTTGCCTTTCCACGGAATGCCTTCGCCGCGGTCGAGTTCGAGAATCCACTCGGCGGCATTGTCGAGGAAGTAGCGATCGTGGGTGACAGCCACCACGGTACCGGGGAAACGCACCAGGAATTGCTCCAGCCATTCGACCGATTCAGCGTCAAGGTGGTTGGTTGGTTCATCAAGCAACAACATGTCTGGCTTGGAAAGCAGTAGCTTGCATAAGGCTACGCGGCGCTTTTCGCCACCGGACAAGGTCTTGATCGAAGCGTCCCAGGGTGGCAGGCGCAGCGCGTCAGCTGCGAGTTCGAGCTGGCTGGCCAGGTCGGAGCCGGCGGCAGCGATAATGGCTTCAAGGCGTGCCTGCTCTTCAGCCAGTTTGTCGAAATCGGCACCTTCTTCTGCATAAGCCGCGTAGACAGCTTCAAGTTTTTCTTGCGCCTGCATGACTTCGCCCATGCCGGATTCCACTTCCTGGCGCACGTTCAATTCCGGGTCGAGTTGGGGTTCCTGGGGCAGGTAGCCAATGTGCAGTCCGGGCATCGGTGTGGCTTCGCCAATGATGTCTTTGTCGACGCCGGCCATGATGCGCAGCACGGTTGATTTGCCGGAGCCGTTAAGACCAAGCAGACCGATCTTGGCGCCGGGGAAAAATGAAAGGGAAATGTCCTTGATGATCTGACGTTTGGGCGGGACGATCTTGCCCACGCGGTTCATTGTGAATACGTATTGAGCCATTATGGAATCTTGGGTTCTTGGTTGAGTAATTAATAAAGGATAAACCGGTCGTTGGATAAGCAGCGACCGGGGGTGAATTCAGTTCTTCAGGTGCGGATGGTTTCGTCGAGCGTGATGTCGACCATCATGTCGTTGGAAATTTGCTCCAGATCGCTGGTCAGTGCGCGCGCATCAAGCGATGACGACGCGGTAAGTTCAGCCGTGGCATGGAAGAGGATTTCAGCCGACATCGGTGCGCTGGCGGTGTAGGTGCTGAGATCTTCAACGTTGACGGCGTGGCGAGCGAGAACCTGGGATACCTCGCGCACGATACCGATGCGGTCGTGGCCGACGAGAGAGAGCTTGAGTCGCCGGCCGCCGATGCTCGATTCGGATGATTCGGACACTTCCGAGGTGATGCGCAGACCGGGCAATGCGGCAAGCGCTGCCTTCAGCGAATCAAGTCCGGTGTCAGGGATGCTGACGCAGACTATCCCGGCAAATTTTCCGGACAGGTGCGACATCGATGACTCCAGCCAGTTGCCGTTGTGTTGACTGATGGCGGTCGCGAGCAGTTCGACAAGGCCCGGACGGTCATCGCCGATGGCGGTCAGAACGAGAGAGACATTGCTGCTGCGGCTCATGGGGCGCTCCTGGCAAAATAATGCCGTCATTGTACCCTTGCCTGACGCCCTAGCGCACGAGGCCGAGCTTGCGCAGTGCGTTGGCCGCTTCCTTGCCGATGCGCTGATGTCCTGCGCTGTTTGGATGCAACTCGTCGAGTTTGAGTTCGGGTTTTGAAAGGGTATTCGAAAGTACGTCTTCAATCAGCGGGATATTTTTCGTCTTGGCCATCTCGGCGTAGAACGGCGCGTCCGAGAGGCTGGAAAGCACAACACCCGCGACACTGGGCTTGGGCACCGCCATCAGGATCGGCTTTGCGCCACGTTGTTGAATCTGTTCAACCATCTCGCCGATATTTTTGGTGATGCTGGATGCCGGTAGACGGCGCAGCATGTCGTTCCCGCCGAGTTCGATGATGACCGCAAGCGGTTGATGTTCGTCGAGCAATGCGGGCAGTCGGGCGATGCCTCCGGATGTGGTGTCGCCACTGATGCCGGCATTGATAACCTGCCATCCGGTGTCAGCGGCCAGCCTTGTTGTCCAGGCCTGCTCTGGCGTGAGCCCGAAGCCGGCCGTGATGCTGTCGCCGAGAACCATTACTTTTGTGCCGGCAGAGATGGCGTCATACTTCTTGCCGGTACAGGCAGAAAGAACGCACGATAAAAAGAGGGCAGTAATCAACCACCAGAAGCGATTTTTCATGGGTTTGATAGGCATGGATTTGTACGTGATGTGGCGGGTGCCTGAGTGATGTTAGTCAGATGGTAGCTCAAGCGTCAGGAATATCTGTTTCTCGACAACTTTGTCGCCGGCGATAACCAGCAATTCGACCACCTTTCCGGCATGCGGTGCCGGAATGTCGATGGCCACCTTGCCGGTTTCCAGCACGATCAGGGTGTCGTCGCGCTCAACCGTGTCACCCGGAAGAACCAGTACATCGTCAACGATGACGTCGCCGCTCCCGCAATTGCCGCAGGATTCCCAGCACTCGGGGTATTTCGGGATGCGTACTTCGATGATTTTTCTCATTGTGCTGCGGCGGTTCCGGAATAAAACAGGGTCATGCCTGTTGCCAAGCATGACCCAAGTAGGATGCCGCCATTCTAGCTGCTTTATTTCTCGACGAAAGCGCGCTCAATAACGTAATCACCCATGGCACCAATGTGCGGTGATATTTCGAATCCGCGCTGGTCGAGCAGCGTGCAGCAGTCCTTGATCATGGCCGGGCTGCCGCAGATCATGGCGCGATCATGCGCTGGATCAAGTGGTGGCAGGCCGATGTCTGCAAATAGCTTGTCGTTTTCAATCAAGTGTGTGATCCGACCCTGGTTATAAAACGGCTCGCGGGTAACGGTCGGGTAATAGATCAGCTTGTCGCGTACCACATCGGCGAAGTACTCGTGATTTTGCAGTTCGCGGTTGATGAAGTCGCGGTAGGCTAATTCGCTTACCTTACGTACGCCATGGACGAGCACAACTTTCTCGAATCGCTCGTAACTCTCCGGATCCTGAATCAGGCTGATAAAGGGCGCGAGGCCGGTGCCGGTGGCCAGCAGGTAGAGGTTCTTGCCCGGCTTCAGATCACGTAGAACCAGCGTGCCGGTGGGCTTGCGGCTGACCACCACTTCGTCGCCGACCGAAAGATGTTGCAGCTTTGAGGTTAGTGGCCCATTCGGAACCTTGATGCTGAAGAATTCCAGAAACTCGTCGTGGTTGGCGCTGGCAATGCTGTAGGCTCGTGTTAGCGGGCGCCCTTCCTGCTCCAGGCCGAGCATCACGAACTGGCCGTTGAGAAAGCGTAGACCGGCATCACGCGTGGTGCGGAAGCTGAAAAGGTTGTCGTTCCAATGGTGGACAGAGAGGACGTGCTGGGTGGATAAATTGGTCATGGTCTTCTCTCTGACAGTTTTAGATGCCATAAATGCTATTCCGCGCTAACATATCTGTAAAACAGATTGTTTAAATAACAAATATCTATGGAGTAGATATGAGATTCACCTTGCGACAGATGGCGGTTTTTGCTGCTGTTGCGCGGCAGGAGAGCGTTTCGCGTGCGGCTGAAACGCTTTCGCTTTCGCAGTCGGCGACCAGCACGGCACTCGGCGAATTGGAGCGCTTGTACAGTACGCAGCTTTTTGACCGCGTCGGCAAAACCTTGCGTCTCAACGAGCTTGGGCAATCCCTGTTGCCCCAGGCTCTGGAGTTGATCGAACGCGCCGAGGCCGTTGAAACCGTTCTGGAAGGCCGCGCCGGTTTCGGATTGTTGCGCATCGGTGCGACGCTGACCATCGGCAACTATCTGGCAATCCTGATTGTGGCGGACTATCTCAAACGGCATCCCGAGAGTTCTGCCCGGTTGCAGGTGCACAACACGTCGACGATTATTGATCAGGTGGCGCGCTACGAACTCGATCTGGGGCTGATCGAGGGCAACTGCCAGCATCCCGATCTGGTGGCCGTGCCGTGGGTGGAGGATGAACTGGTGGTGTTTTGCGCGCCAACCCATCCTTTGGCGGCTCAAGGTTCGGTTACACTGGCCGAACTTCAAAACGAACACTGGATCGTGCGTGAGCCGGGATCAGGGACGCGCGAGACGCTGGATCGGGCGCTGCGGCAGCATCATTCCGAAATAAAGGTACGGCTGGCGCTGGAACATACCGAAGCCATCAAGCGGGCCGTGGAGTTTGGTCTTGGCATCGGCTGCATCTCAAGGCTGGCTCTGCGCGAAGCCTTCCGGCGTGGCAGTTTGGTCGCCATTGAAACACCGGAGCTTGATCTGCTCCGGCAATTTCAATTTCTCTGGCACAAACGGAAATTTCAGACGGCCGGTATGCAGGAGTTCATCGCCCTGTGTCGCGCCATGACAGCGGGCGTCAAATGCAGTGATGAGATTGAGTGGCCGTTTATCGCCTAAGCACGCAGTCGGGTTTAGAAAGTTGCCATCCAGCCAGCAGTCGTCACCAGCACAACGCTCATGCTGCGGTTGAACCAGCGCAGGCGACGACCAGCATGTTCAGGGTCTACTAGCCACTGACGCAACAGCGTACCTACCAACGCATAAGTCAGATTGCTGCACAAACCAAACAGCATCATTAATGGCAGGATGATGGCAAAACGCTCGGTAGCGTCCGTTCGCCCTGCCAACCAGCCTGCCACTACGGTAAGTGCCAACATCCAGGCTTTAATGTTGAGAAACTGCAGCATCACTCCTTGCCAGAACGTGATATTGAGTTGGGCAGTATCCGCCTGCGCCAATGTGCTGGTTGTAAACAGCTTGAACGCCAGCCAAAGCAGATAAGACACACCCAGAACCTGAATGCCGATGTGCAAAGGGGGTATAGCCACCAGCAAAGACCCCACTCCACCAGCACACAGGCTGAACAGCAG
>JANNGP010000212.1:0-3864 GCA_031403915.1 Betaproteobacteria bacterium | reverse complement strand
GTGTAGCTCAGTTGGTAGAGCAGCTCATTCGTAATGAGAAGGTCGGGTGTTCGATTCATCTCTCCGGCACCAAAAACTCAATGAAATCAACAAGTTAAGAAGTCGCCTAGTGCGGCTTTTTTGCTTTCTGGCTCTCCGTGGCACAGCTGGCACACCAAACCAGTTCAAAAACTCCCAGTATCCAAGGCTGCGGCGACAGGCATAGTTGCCGCTCCGCGGGCATATCAGCCATCGCTCCCTTGCTCAAATAAAATCCAAAATTTCTTCGGCTCCGTGTCGTGACCATTTGGACGGCAACTTCCAAAATTCCGATGTGCCGCTCTTGGCACGTTGAGCTACGGTAGCAGCAGGCTCTGCGACTGAATGGCTCTGTTCACACAGCGACCCTTCCAGCAAAAATTCGAGATGGGCGCGTACCGTTCTATGACCGCAAAAGAACTGACTCCGGTCATTCGAGCTTCTCGATAGCAGCCGTTTAACGTTGCCGCTCAGCCGAGGCTGAAGGCGATCGGATGGAGCGGCCTGTTAGAGCGCTTTGTATGCACTGGCGACCTCGGTATTGATTTTTGTGGCAAGCGCCTGCGATTCACGCATGAGTGACTGCACTCGCCCTAGATTGTCTTGATGCTTTGCCCACACATCGCTCCCAACAATGGCGGAAAAATCCATTTTTGTTGGAGCCTTAGAATTCTCGTAAGCCTCAAGCCGCTTGACTCGTTCTGGGATGTCCTTTATGCCGCGCGCTGTGGGTGATAGTTTCGCCGTGCTGAGCATCCAGGTTTTCCATTCCTTGTTGCCCTTTGACTGGTTGCACTTTCCGCAGGAGGGTACGAGTTGTGAATCTCCGAGATGTACCCAGTTGGCTTTTTGTCTTTGACGAGGGGGCGTAGGTGGTCCCATTCCGAAGCAACGCTGCCACAGTATGCGCACTGAAATGTTTCGGGTGTCATTCCGAGTATTTCCAAGGCCCGCTTTGCTTCTTCCGCGCTGGGCAGCACGACGGGAATTATCGAATTGATGAATGCGTTCGTAATGCTGGAAGAGCGCCCCGTGATCTTCATCGGGGTTGGCATTCGGAAAAGCGACAAATATTCCATAGGGGTTGCGTTCTAACTTTTGAGTTAAGCCGCCTGCCGAAGGCAGGTCGGCTTGAACGAAGGGTCAGGTCTCATTCTTAGACGTTGACTGCCTTAGACATAATTTCGGCTTCAAGATTGAGCAGCCTGCTTTCAAGCGGCTGCCTATTTGCCTTGTGGTTGTCGTCATAGTTCGTGACGATGACGTCGGAAACATCGCCTAGGTCGCCAATGGCCGCGTTTACAACTGCATCGATTGCAGGGATGCTTTCCTCCCACATTACAACGTCGCACTCATAGTTAAAGTCTTTAAGCTCGCCGAACGCTCGCCGAACGCTCGCCGCGTGACGTTACTACTCCCGATGATGCCGACAACCGGCCGGCCTGCAGCCTTTGCCAAGAAAACCTTGGCGTGCCAGCCCATACTTGGGATTCGCTTTTGCACCGCTGTAAAGCACGGGCACGCGTTTTTGGCTTGAATTTGTGAGAAGAAGGTGGAGTACTGAGCTTTCCAACTGTATGAGTACAAGCCAAGCGTTGTAAGCGTCAGCGGCGTGCAGGAGCGGTGGGCTATCAAATCAAAGTCCGCGCCTGTCGAGTACTTCGCGTCGTCTTGGAAGAAGCCGCTGCAGAGTAGCGCCTCGTCGACCATGTCTGTACGCAAAGCGCCCAGTACCGTGCGGCGAAACTTGTTCGTGCTGCCAGTGTTGCGGAGGAAAATCGCGACTCGTTTCATGAGGCCTAATGTTGGAGATGACCGGACCGCAACACGTGCGGCGAAGCCGCCTCGTGTTGTTGCGGGTCCGTGTCGATCGACCTGTTAGGCCTCGGTGCCGTACTGTTTGGCAACATCAAATACTCTGGTGCCAATTGCCCTAGCATAACCAAGCCGTAGGAGGTGGCCAAGACGAACGTATCTAACTTTGGCGCAGACAACAATTAGCTCACATACGAAGGCCGGCGAGACATGCCAGCCTGAACGTGTAGTATTCTGATCGGCGTTGAATTGTGCGTCCAAGTAATCCTTCGCCCACGGCAGTGCCGAATTGAGCATGACTTCGAATTGGTCGATGGTCAATATTTCAGCGATAGGAGCAAGCTGGATTAGATCGGAGATTGTGTCTCGATCATTGTTATCATCATCATAATCGCCGGGTCGGCCGTCGACGTCGTCGAACCTGAACCCGACTTCTGCGGCAATGGCGCAAAGTTCTGCGACGATTGGTGCCGTTTCAATGAACTTGCTTAGAGAAACATAGTCCAGCGGCAGGCGGCGGTCACCGCTCGTCACCAAAGCACCGATCGCGCGAGTGACATTGCCTGATGCATCGCGGAGCGATACAAACTCATCGTCTGCAAGTTCGAAGAGCGCGGAGAGTCGGAAGAGCTTGCGTTTCAATGCAACTGGAACGTCTTCCTCCCGCTTGTACTGAAGCTTGTGCGAAATCGCTGCCCAAGCATGCTGCAGCACAGTGCGTACCTGAATTTCTGCCTTCAAGTCGGTCATTCCCTGCCACTCAAGCAGAGCAGATCGTCCTTGATTCAACTGGATCACGTAGTGGGCGGATTTGTAGCCGAACTCAGTTGCGGTGGCGCCATGCACGACCGAGTTACCGCGGTCCACTGTGAACTCGTCTTCAACAAGTTTGGCAACGGCGATGGCGTCGTCATCGTAGTAGGTGATAACACGAATGCCTGTCAGATCAGAGACATCCTTTAGAGGGTTTGCGTATGCCTTGGCCGATCGGGTGAACTTGTCTCGCAAGCTGTGCGTCTCCTTAGTTCGCGATTCTAGGAGGTGAAAGTCGATTTTCCGCGCCAGCAGGAGGTCGCGGAGAAGAGCGTCAAGCTTGAGTGTAAATCTGACATATTCAGGGCGAATGCGGTCGAACTCATCGGCGGGCTTATCGTTTGGCAATGCGTTCATTGATTGGATTTTGCGCTATCTAGTGCGGGAGAAGATGGTTCTCGGGCCTAACGTGATGTAGCTCGTCGGATATTCTGGGATCCCAAAATCTCCGCCGGGATATATCAGAATTCCACCCGGTGATGCAGGTGCCCTCTCAAGCGGCAAGTCCAATGACGTACAGGTTCGTAGCCAATTCCAAAAGAAGTTGAAGTCATTTCCATCCCTTTGAACCCTGTCGCCTATCCTGGCGAAATTTGGTTAACGTCGAATTCAGGTCTTCCGCCGTTTGATTTGCTCAGAACTATAGCTCAGTGCACCATGCGCCTGAATGTCGGCTTCCGCTGCCATGCGGGTCCACGATTCGCTCGATACCTGCCTCTTGGAAGTTCGAGTACAAGCGGCAAACAATGTTTGCGACGTAAGGCCGACAAAGAATCCGCGGGAAATGGCGCCATCGGGCAGCTTCTTTGGGCAAGTGTTACTCTCCGACAAATATGATCTGCTCTTGGTCAAACATCAGAGCCATCCCATGGATATTGCTGGCATCCCCTTCTCTCTTCAGACATGCAAGGCTTACGATCCATCCCGCAAGTTTCCCAGCGGGCAGATCGAACAACTCCGAACAATGCTGAGCGACTCTCTGTCCTCGATGAATTTGCCGCCATGGCACTACGTCATGGCCGCATCCGATGAGGGCAAAACGCACATCGCAAGCGCGATCCAGCATCCAGTCTATGCGGCAGTCGAGGCAAAAATTCACAACGGTTCGCATGTCTTTGTTTTCTGCGCGCGCACAACGATGGCTATCGCAGCGGGGAAAATTGCAATGCCAATCTACCCAAATATCACCTATCCGTGGGTGCCGTGATCTTTAACCTC
>JANNGP010000211.1:0-10986 GCA_031403915.1 Betaproteobacteria bacterium | reverse complement strand
GCCATCGGTTGGTACGACGACTGGCGGAAAGTGGTGTATCGCGACCCGAAAGGGCTGGCCAGCCGCTGGAAGTATTTCTGGCAATCGGTGCTAGGGCTGGTAATTGCAATCTATCTGGCTATGACCTCAACGAATCCTGCGCAACTTGAATTGATTGTCCCCTTCTTCAAAACCGTGACTTACCCGCTCGGTGTGGTCGGCTTCGTCACGCTGACCTATCTGGTCATCGTTGGCACCAGCAATGCGGTCAACCTGACCGATGGTTTGGATGGCCTAGCCATCATGCCGACGGTGATGATTGCCGGTGCGCTGGCCATCTTTGCCTACGTTGCCGGTAGTGCGGTTTTTTCAAAGTATCTACTCATGCCCTACATCCCGGGGGCGGGAGAATTGGCGGTGTTCATGGGAGCAATGGCCGGTGCTGGTCTGGGTTTCCTGTGGTTTAACGCCTATCCGGCCGAAGTGTTCATGGGCGATGTCGGCGCGCTGGCACTCGGTGCCGCGCTGGGCACCGTGGCCGTCATCGTGCGTCAGGAGATCGTGTTAGCGATCATGGGTGGTGTGTTTGTCGCCGAGACGCTGTCGGTTGCCGCGCAGGTGCTCTACTTCAAATTTACCGGGGGCAAGCGGATTTTTCGCATGGCACCCTTGCATCACCATTACGAGCTAAGCGGCTGGAAGGAGACCCAAGTCGTCGTTCGATTCTGGATCATCACCATCATGCTGGTGCTGGTCGGTCTTTCTACACTGAAAATTCGCTAAGGGAATGGTCGTTATGGAAAACATCCAACGCAGAGGCGCAGAGGCGCGGAGGAACGCAGAGGGAAGGGTTTGCCTTTCTCTGCGTAATCTCTGCGCTCTTCGCGTCTCTGCGGTGGGTTTTGAATTCGGTGGTCTGGAGTGATGGATATTAAGGGCAAACGCGTTCTGGTAATCGGTCTCGGAGAGACCGGTCTGGCCATGGCGAAATGGCTGATACGTCAGGGCGCAGATGTGCGTGTTGCCGACAGCCGGAAGCAGCCTCCCAATGTGGATGCTTTGCGCGAGTTTGCACCAAATGCTGAGTTGCTGGTCGGGCCCTTTTCTGCAGAAGCCTTTGCTGGAATCGACTTGATTGCCATTTCGCCCGGCGTGCCGGTGCAGGAACCGTTGATCCAGAAGGCGATGAAGAATGACGTGCCGCTGGTGTCCGAAATCGAATTGTTTGCCTGGGGTATGCGTCAGCTGACGCCGGCGGCGAAAGTAATCGCTATTACCGGCAGCAACGGGAAAACGACGACAACAGCATTGACCGCCTATCTTCTGAACGAAGCCGGCGTGCCGGCTGTGGCCTGCGGCAACATTTCGCCGGCAGCACTTGATGCCTTGATGGCAGTGGCCGACGGCAATGCAATTCCACCGCAGGTGTGGGTGCTTGAACTGTCCAGCTTCCAGTTGGAAACGACCCATACGCTGAATGCGGATGCAGCGACCGTGCTCAACATCAGTGAAGACCATCTGGACCGGTATGCCGGCATGGATGACTACGCTGCCGCCAAGGCGCGGGCTTTTGCAGGGCACGGTGTGATGGTGCTTAATCGTGACGATGCGCGCAGTGCCGGCTGGGGTGAATTCAAGAACGCAGGGCGCAAGGTCGTCAGCTTCGGGCTGGCACCGGCAGACTCTTCTTCTGACTTCGGTTTGAAAGATGGATGGATTGTTCGAGGGAATGAAAAACTGATTGAACTGGCGACGATGAAACTCGTGGGTTTGCATAATGCCGCCAATGCCATGGCCGCACTGGCCTTGTGTGAAGCTGTGGGATTTGAGCCGCGTAGCTTGCTGTCCGGCCTGTCCGGATTCACGGGATTGGCACACCGGGTCGAATTTGTCGCAAAAATTAACGGCGTTTCGTTTTACGACGATTCTAAAGGAACCAATGTTGGCGCGACACTGGCGGCTGTTCAGGGGCTGGGTTGCAAGGTGGCTATCATTCTAGGCGGTGAAGGTAAGGAACAGGATTTCTCGCCACTCAAGGCGGCATTGTCGGAACACGGGCGCGCAGTAGCGCTGATTGGCCGCGACAGCGAAATCATTTCCGGAGCGATTGAAGGCTGTGATGTGCCTGTGCAGCGCTGTGTTGATTTGCCCGAAGCCGTGCGCTGGTGCGCCACGCAGGCCAAGCCGGGGGACGCTGTTTTGCTCTCGCCGGCCTGTGCCAGTTTCGATATGTTCCGCAACTATCATCATCGCGCTGAAGTGTTTATCGACGCTGTGCGTGGTATGGAAAGGGAGGCCGCCTGATGTTGCCAGCGTTTGACGCCCCCCGCCGCATGCCCGCCGAAGTGGATCTCACACTTTTGTGGAGCAGCCTTATTCTGTTGCTGATCGGCATGGTGATGGTCTATTCGGCATCCATTGCCATTGCTGAAGTAGGCCGGTACACCGGGAATCAACCGGCCTATTTTCTCGTCCGACATGGTGTTTATCTGGCCATCGGGCTGGTTGCTGCGGGTTTTGCATTCCAGGTGCCGCTTACTACCTGGCAACAGTTCGCGCCTTGGTTATTTGTTGCAGGCTTCGTGTTGCTGGCGTTGGTATTGATTCCGGGCATCGGACGTGACGTCAATGGCGCGCGCCGTTGGTTGTCACTGGGTATTGCCAATTTGCAACCGTCGGAATTGATGAAGCTCTTTGCCGTGCTGTACGCCGCCGATTACACAGTGCGCAAAATGCCGCACATGCATGATCTGAAAAAAGCTTTCTTGCCCATGGCCGGGGCCATGGTGTCAGTCGGCGTGCTGTTGCTCAAGGAGCCTGATTTTGGTGCTTTTGTGGTGATCATCTCGATTGCCATCGGCATTCTATTCCTCGGTGGAATGCGCGCCCGGCTTTTTGCCATCCTGATCGCGGTGCTGGTGGTTGCCTTCGCAGTGCTGATTATTGTTTCTCCCTATCGACGCGACCGCATCTTCGGATTCATGGATCCTTGGTCGGATGCGTTCGGTCGCGGATATCAGCTTTCGCATGCTCTGATTGCATTCGGGCGGGGCGAATTGCTGGGAGTCGGGTTGGGAGCGAGCGTCGAAAAACTGTTTTATCTGCCGGAAGCGCATACCGATTTCCTGCTGGCGGTGATTGCCGAAGAGCTCGGTTTCACCGGTGTGGTTGTGGTCATCGTCCTGTTTGGTCTGTTGATACAGCGCGCCTTCGTTATCGGCCGGCAGGCCGTGGCACTGGACCGGTTGTATCCGGCATTGGTCGCCCAGGGCGTAGGGATCTGGATCGGAATTCAGGGGTTTATCAACATGGGCGTAAATATGGGTTTGCTGCCCACCAAAGGCCTGACTCTGCCACTGATGAGTTTTGGCGGCTCGGGAATACTCGCCAATTGCGTTGCGCTGGCGATCCTGCTCCGGGTGGATTGGGAAAATCGCCAATTGATGCGCGGAGGCAAATTGTGATGCCAACGACGCGTATCCATCAATTGGCGATTTCGGCGAAGGCTAACGCGGCGCAGCCGGTGTTAAGCGCGCAGCGCGGCCGGAGTCAAAATCGGCAGCTCATGCGAGGTGGGAAATTATGAGACAGACAGAAATGCTGCCTATTCCGGCGAAGGCTAACGCGGCGCAGCCGGTGTTAAGCGCGCAGCGCGGCCGGAGTCAAAATCGGCAATTGATGCGCGGCCGGAGTCAAAACCGGAGGTGTCAGCATGGCTAAGACTCTGCTTGTCATGGCCGGCGGCACCGGTGGCCATGTCTTCCCGGGATTGGCCGTTGCCGACCTGATGAAGAGCCGGGGCTGGAATGTCGTCTGGATGGGCAATCCGGCTGGCATGGAAGCCAAGCTGGTTGCGGCGCGTGGCTACGAAATGGCTGGTGTGAGTTTTGACGCCTTGCGCGGCAAGGGTCTGCTACGCAAGTTGCTGCTGCCTTTCTCCTTGCTGTCCGGCTTCTGGCAGGCCTTGCGTGAGCTTCGTCGCATCAAGCCCGATGTTGTTCTGGGTATGGGTGGATATATCAGCTTTCCCGGCGGAATGATGGCGGTTCTTTTGGGTTGCCCGCTGGTTGTGCACGAACAGAATTCGATTGCCGGATTGGCCAACCGGGTGCTCGCCAAAGTAGCGACTCGCGTCGTTTGCGGGTTTCCGAATGCTTTGCGCGGTGGGGCATGGGTGGGTAATCCGGTGCGTCCGGAAATCGCACAGATGCTGGCGCCTGCAGAACGCTACGCAGATCGCGGATTAGAGGAAAAACTGCCGCTTCACTTGTTGGTGTTGGGCGGGAGCCTTGGCGCGGCAGCAATCAATGAAATGGTGCCAAAAGGATTAGCGCTGATTGCCGCAGATGAGCGGCCGAAAGTAGTGCATCAGGCGGGTGAAAAACACCTCGAAAAGCTACAGGAAAACTATGCAGCCGCCGGGGTGCAAGCCGAATGCGTAGCCTTCATCGACGATATGGCGGGGGCTTATGAGTGGGCCGATCTGGTGTTGTGCCGTTCAGGCGCACTGACGGTTGCCGAACTTGCCGCCGCGGGAGTAGCCAGCATTTTGGTGCCTTTCCCGCATGCGGTTGATGATCACCAAACATTCAATGCGAGGTTCCTGACTTCTGCCGGCGGGGCCATTCTGCTGCCACAGAGCGAAATGACAGCAGAGTCGATCAGTTTGGTGCGCAACTATACGCGCGGACAGATGTTGCAGATGGCTGAGAGGGCAAGGGCGCTCGCCAAACCGGATGCTGCCGCCGAGGTTACGCGGGTGTGCGAGGAGTGTGTGAGAAAAACGAGTGAAATGAGCATGCAATGAAACATAAAGTCAAAAATATCCACTTTGTCGGTATCGGCGGCTCTGGCATGAGCGGGATCGCTGAGGTGTTATCCAATCTTGGCTTTGGTGTCAGTGGATCGGATCTTGCGGACAATGCAACCACAAAGCGTCTGGCCGGGCTGGGGATGCGGATTACGGCCGGGCATGACGGTGAGAATGTCAGCGGGGCCGACGCGGTGGTGGTGTCAACGGCGGTCAAGGAAGACAACCCGGAAGTGATTGCAGCGCGAGGCCGCAAGGTACCCATCGTGCCGCGCGCACAAATGCTGGCCGAGTTGATGCGCCTCAAGCAGGGCATTGCCATTGCGGGTACGCACGGGAAAACCACAACGACCAGCCTGGTCGCTTCGATTATGGCGGAAGGCGGCATGGACCCGACGTTCGTAATTGGTGGCCGGTTAAACGCAGCCGGAGCGAATGCGCGCCTGGGATCTGGTGAGTTTATTGTGGCCGAAGCCGATGAATCGGACGCCTCCTTCCTTTTCTTGTCGCCGGTGATTTCGATTGTCACCAACATTGATGCCGACCACATGGAAACTTACGGGCATGACTTCGGCCGGCTCAAACAGGCCTTTGTCGATTTTCTGCAGCGTCTGCCGTTTTACGGGGTGGCGGTACTGTGCGCCGATGATGCCAATGTGCGTGAAATCATGCCGCAAATTTCAAAACAAATCGTCAGTTATGGCCTTGAGCCTGGGGCCAATGTGCGTGCCGAGAATGTGCAGGCGCTCGACGGACAAATGAAGTTCGATTGCGTACGCGTCAACGGCAGCACCAGCCGCTTCCCGGTAACGCTCAATCTACCCGGCTTGCACAATGTGCTGAATGCGCTGGCCGCTATTGCCGTGGCCACGGAGGTCGGCGTTCCTGATCAGGCGATCAGCAAGGCGCTGGCTGAATTCAAGGGTGTTGGCCGGCGTTTCCAGCGTTATGGCGAAGTTCCGCTTGCCGGTGGCGGCTGTTTCACGCTGGTTGATGACTACGGGCATCACCCCGCCGAGATGAAAGCCACCATTGCCGCGGCGCGAGGTGCCTTCCCCGGCCGCCGCTTGATGCTGGCGTTTCAGCCGCACCGCTATACGCGGACACGCGACTGCTTTGAGGATTTTGTCAGCGTACTGAACGGTGTTGATTCGTTGGTTCTGGCTGAGGTGTATGGCGCAGGTGAGCCGCCGATTGTCGCTGCGGACGGGCGGGCGCTGGCGCGAGCCTTGCGCGTGGCGGGAAGAATTGAACCGGTTTTTGTCGAGGACATTGCCGACATGCCGCAAGCCATTCTGGATGTCGCCTGCGACGGTGATGTGGTGATAACCATGGGTGCCGGCTCAATTGGCGGCGTGCCCGGGAAATTGACAAATGCATAACCACCAAGCCACAAAGACACCAAGTGGCACCAAGGTTTTCTTGGTGAATCTTTGTGTTCTTGGTGTCTTGGTGGTGAAGGGTTTTACGTATGAATGATTTCGGAAAAGTGGCGGTGCTGCTTGGCGGCAAGTCTGCCGAGCGTGAAGTGTCGTTGAACAGCGGCTCGCGTGTGCTGGCGGCCTTGCAACGTGAAGGAGTTGATGCACACCCCTTTGATCCGGCCGAAAGAAAACTGGACGAACTGGCCGTGTTTGATCGTGCCTTCATTGCCCTGCACGGGCGCTATGGTGAAGACGGCACCATTCAGGGTGCGCTGGAACTGATGGGGATACCGCATACCGGGAGCGGGGTCATGGCTTCGGCGATAGGTATGGACAAGTTGCGCACCAAGTTGCTGTGGCGCTCGGTCGGTTTGCCTATCCCGGATTTCGTCATGCTCGATGAGCACAGTGATTTTGACGCCGTCAAGAAAACACTCGGATTGCCGCTCTTTGTGAAGCCGGCCTGTGAAGGGTCATCGATTGGCATCACAATGGTCAAGCAGACCGGTGAATTGCGCTTAGCCTATCGTGTTGCAGCAAAGCATGACTCCCTGGTAATGGCCGAAAAAAGCGTACTGGGCGGCGAGTACACCGTCGCCATTCTCGGTCAGGGCGACAGCATGCAGGCGCTGCCGATCATCAAGATCGAACCGGCAACCGAATATTACGACTACGAAGCCAAGTACAGCCGCGACGATACTCGCTATCTGTGTCCTTGTGGTTTGTCCGAGTCACGTGAGCGTGAGTTGCAGGCGCAATCACTTGAAGCTTTCCGGGTGCTTGGATGCCGTGGATGGGGGCGGGTTGATTTTCTGATGGATGAGCAAGGCAATGCTTTCTTTCTTGAAGTCAATACTTCCCCGGGAATGACGGATCACTCGCTGGTTCCCATGGCGGCGCGTGCTGCCGGGATTTCCTATGAACAACTTGTGGTGCGTGTTCTGGCCATGGCCACACTCGGATGATCAATGTGGAACAAACCGCAACTGATGACCGCCGTTTCCGACCTGCTTCTGGTGGCGGGATCGGCAGCATTGCTGGTTGCGGCGACAGTGTGGAGTGCGCGTCTGCCGCTGTTTCCGTTGCGCGAAGTAGTGGTGACTCACGAATTGCGCGAAGTACGGCGCAGCGAAATAGAGCGCGCACTTACCGGTCGGCTGCGCGGCAACTTTTTCAGTGTCAATCTGGATGTCCTTCGACAGTCACTGGAGCAGTTGCCATGGGTGCGTCATGCCGAAGTGCGAAGGCAATGGCCGGCGCGCATCGAAGTGACGATCGAGGAGCATGTGCCGGTAGCGTTTTGGGGGCAGGGAACGGGGAAGCTGGTCAATGCGCAGGGCGAGGTCTTTGCTGCTGTAATGAGTACGCCGCCAACCGCACCCATGCCTTTGCTGGTCGGTCCGCCGGGTGTGGCGCCGGACATGCTGGGTTACTACCAGCAGGCCGAAGAAATGCTCAGGCCGCTCGGGCGCTCGCCGCGTTCACTGCATGTTTCACCACGACTGGCCGTGCAGTTGCGGCTGGACGACGGAATGATCGTCGAACTGGGACGGCAGCAAGCGAAGGCGCCAGTACGCCAACGTCTGGAGCGATTCGTCGAGTATTACCCCAGCGTATTGACGGTAGCCAAGCAGCGGCCAAGCGGCTCTGCACTTTCGGTGGGCGTTGTGGATATGCGCTATCCGAACGGTTTTGCACTGCGCGTCAATGCGACGACCGTAGTACCCGTAATTGAGAAAAAAGGGAAGCCATGAGCAGGGATAGCAAGGAAATCATCGTCGGGCTCGACATCGGAACCACCAAGATTGTTGCGTTGGTGGCCGAAGTAAGTCCGGAAGGACGGCTCAACATCATCGGCATGGGGTCGCAGGATTCCCGGGGGCTGAAGAAAGGGGTTGTCGTCAATATCGAAGATACCGTGGCAACCATATCGCGTGTATTGCAGGAAGTCGAGTTGATGGCGGACTGCAAGGTCAAGGATGTCTATACCGGGATCGCGGGTAGCCACATCAAGAGCTTCAACTCGAACGGCATGGTGGCAATCAAAGACAAGGAAGTGACGCCACTGGATGTCGAGCGTGTCGTTGAAACAGCGCGCGCCATGCCGATTCCGGCTGACCAGGAAATTCTGCACATCCTGACGCAGGAATTCATCATCGACGATCAGGACGGTATTCGCGAACCGATCGGGATGAGCGGCTTCCGGCTGGAAGTCAAAGTGCACATTGTGACCGGCGCGGTGTCGGCAGCACAGAACATCGTCAAGTGTGTGCGGCGCTGTGGCCTGGAAGTTAATGATCTGGTGCTGCAGCCCTTGGCGTCAAGCTATGCCGTGCTTTCCGAGGACGAAAAGGATTTGGGAATCTGTCTGATCGACATCGGTGGCGGCACGACCGATCTGGCGATCTGGACACAGGGCGCGATTCGCCACACCTGCGTTATTCCGATTGCCGGTGACCAGATTACCAACGATATCGCCATGGCTTTGCGCACGCCGACACGCGAAGCCGAGGACATCAAGCGCAAGTTTGGTTGTGCTCTGACCGAATTGGCCGATCCGGAGGATGTGCTCGATGTAGCCGGTGTGGATGACCGGCCATCACGCAAGTTGTCACGCCGGGCGTTGGCCGACGTGATCCAGCCGCGTGTCGAGGAGCTGTTCGAATTGATTCAGGCCGAGTTGCGCCGTTCGGGATTCGAGGAAGTGTTGTCGTCAGGCATCGTACTGACCGGTGGATCGGCGGTCATGCCGGGAATGATCGAACTGGGCGAAGAAATTTTTCACATGCCGGTTCGCCTTGGCATACCCAAGTACAACGGCGCACTGGCCGATGTGGTGCAGAACCCACGATTTGCAACGGCCTGCGGACTGTTGATGGAGGCGCAGGCGCAACGAAAACGAGGTTTGAAAGTGCGTGAAACACGAGACGTAAAGCAGTTGTTTAGTCGCATGACGTCCTGGTTTGAAAAGAATTTTTGAGCCTAATTAACCGGTTTTTAGCAGAGGAGAGAGCAATGTTTGAAATCATCGAAAAGGAAGTCAGCAGCAGCGATTGGGGTACAGTGATCAAGGTGATTGGCGTCGGCGGTGCCGGCGGCAACGCGGTTGATCACATGATTCGTGAGGGCGTGATGGGGGTCGAGTTCGTTGCCGCGAACACCGACGCTCAAGCGCTCAATCGGTCGGTCGCACACAAGAAGGTTCGCCTCGGTAAGACCGGGCTGGGTGCGGGTGCCAGGCCGGAAGCAGGGCGGAGTGCGGCGCTGGAAGAGCGTGAGCAGATTGCCGACTCGATCAGGGGCGCACACATGGTGTTCATTACCGCCGGCATGGGTGGCGGTACGGGCACTGGCGCTGCACCAATTGTGGCCGAAGTGGCGCGCGAACTGGGCATCCTGACCGTGGCCGTGGTCACCAAGCCGTTCGGTTTTGAGGGCAAACGGTTGAAGGTGGCCGAAGCCGGAATCGCCGAGCTGCAGAAGAATGTCGATTCGTTGATCGTGATTCTGAACGACAAGCTGATGGATGTGCTGGGCGACGATGTTTCGATGGATGAGGCCTTCAAGGCGGCGGATAACGTGTTGCGCAACGCCGTTGGCGGAATCGCCGAGATCATCAATTTCCCCGGTCTGGTTAACGTCGACTTTGAAGACGTGCGTACAGTGATGAGCGAAATGGGCATGGCCATGATGGGCTCGGCCAATGCGGCAGGTGTTGATCGGGCGCGTATCGCGGCCGAACAGGCTGTTGCCTCGCCATTGCTCGAAGGCATCAATCTCTCCGGTGCCAAGGGCGTGCTGGTGAATATCACCTCAACGCGCGCCCTGAAGATGAAGGAAGTGAACGAAGTGATGAATACGGTTCGCGAATTCGCGGCAGAAGACGCGCATATCATCTTCGGCGCGGTTTACGACGAAACCATGGGCGAGGAAATTCGCGTCACTGTGGTGGCTACGGGCTTGGGGCAGGCGCAAGCCAGACGGCAGACCTTCGAAGTGATCAATACGCCAATTGTTCATGGTCAGGCGACCGGAACAGATGGCGGTTACGCACAGTCAAATTCCGCCGGGATCGATTATGGACAGCTGGATACCCCGGCCGTAATTCGCAAGGGGCGCAGCGCGACGGTCGAGGCCCTGGCCAATAGCGGCGTCGATCGCTACGATATACCGGCGTTTCTGCGCAAGCAGGCCGACTAATGACCGGCTGCGCTTGACAATACGGCGTTGCGCTTGGCCTTGCATAGAAGTGCTATGCGGCGGCCAACCGCGTCTTGTCTTGTCGGCGCTCGCACGGTCATCCGGTGTATGAGTAAGGAAGGGATTTGCATTAAATAAAAAAGCAGTTTGACGGAGTCTCCTCTCCCTGAAGGGGGAATCGGCTGATTTGGCACAACTCTCTCCTGTGCTACAATTCGCTGATTCCCCTATTTTTTCAATCACATGCTCAAGCAGCGCACCCTTAAATCGTTGATTCGTGCCTCCGGCGTTGGCCTGCATTCGGGCGTCAAAGTCAATATGGCATTGCGTCCGGCCGCGCCCAATACGGGAATTGTTTTTCGCCGCATTGACCTCGATCCGGTTGTCGATTTGCCGGCCTCGGCGCTGATGGTCGGGGATACGCGGATGTGCTCCTGTC
This sequence comes from Betaproteobacteria bacterium, assembly GCA_031403915.1. GTDB lineage: Bacteria > Pseudomonadota > Gammaproteobacteria > Burkholderiales > Rhodocyclaceae > Propionivibrio. Next base: position 134 of record JANNGP010000211.1, on the reverse strand, counting down.
TGGAGCATGCGGGTGCCAAAGTGGGCACCATCGAACACCTGATGTCGGCCTTTGCCGGCCTCGGTATCGACAACGCCTTTGTCGATCTGGATGCGGCTGAACTGCCGATTCTTGACGGCTCGGCGTCGCCCTTT
>JANNGP010000210.1:0-6016 GCA_031403915.1 Betaproteobacteria bacterium | reverse complement strand
CAGAATTCCAGTTCCGGGTAGAAAACCGTAATGCCCGTTTTCAAGGCCTGCGCATCCAATTGGCGGCGCAACTCGCGGTTGGCGCCCACGCCGCCTGCCACCACCAGTTGTCGCAAGCCACTCTCTTTTACCGCACGCATCGACTTCTTGACCAGCACCTCGACAATCGCATCCTGAAAGCCGCGCGCAATGTCGGCGCGTTGCTGCTCGTTGGGCACGCCGACCTCGCGAACTTTGATTAAAACGGCGGTTTTCAGGCCGCTGAAACTGAAATCAAGATCGCCGGAGTGCAGCATCGGCCGGGGCAGCTTTACCGCATCCGGCTGGCCGTTCTCCGCCAGTTCGGCCAGTGCTGAACCGCCTGGATAGGGCAGGCCGAGCAATTTAGCTGTTTTATCGAAGGCTTCGCCAGCGGCATCATCTAGCGTTTCGCCTAGAAGCTGGTACTTGCCCACCCCGGTAACATGCATCAACTGGCTGTGCCCGCCAGAGACAAGCAAGGCAATAAACGGGAAGCACGGGGGGGTGTTTGAGAGCAGCGGCGAAAGCAAATGGCCTTCAAGGTGGTGAACCGGCACGGTCGGAATGCCGAGTGAGGCGGCCAGGCCTTCAGCGAAGGCAGCGCCAACCAGCAAAGCGCCTGCCAGCCCAGGGCCTTGAGTATAGGCGATGGCGTCAATGTCCTTAAGCGAGTGCCCGCTATCCGCCAGTACCTTGTGTAGCAAAGGAACAACGCGCCGAATGTGGTCGCGCGAGGCGAGCTCGGGAACGACGCCGCCATAGGCCTGGTGCATCAGAATCTGTGTGTGCAGGGCATGGGAGAGCAGTTTCCCACCGGCTTCAGTGCTATAAAGCGCAAGTCCTGTTTCGTCGCAGGAGGATTCAATTCCGAGAATCAGCATGGCCGGCATTTTACCCCAGTGGCTATGGGTATCCGAGAAAGGTATCCGAGAAAGCGCTTGGAATTTCCCCCTGGCTTTGTTTATAATGCTCGGCTCAGCTGTAATCTGACGTTTTTTTGAAATTAGGATAGAGTTAATGCCCGCCATTCGTCTGAAAGAAAATGAGCCGTTCGAAGTAGCGATTCGCCGTTTCAAGCGCACCGTTGAAAAAACCGGTTTGCTGACCGAACTGCGTGCCCGCGAGTTCTACGAGAAGCCCACGGCTGAGCGCAAGCGTAAGCTGGCCGCTGCAGTCAAGCGCCATCACAAGCGCATGCGCAGCCAGACCCTGCCGCCAAAGCTTTTCTAATACCGGATCGCAGATCGCTGAACAGCCGCCTGTCTGAAGATGGGCGGCTTTTCGCGTTTCTGGAGTTTGGATTCTTGTCGGTGCCTGCCGCGCCGTGACACGCAACAGTTTTAAATTGCCAAGGAGCCTCACGATGACCCTGAAAGAGCGCATTACCGAAGACATGAAGGCCGCCATGCGTGCTGGCGAAACGGCAAAGCGGGACGCCATCCGTCTCCTGCAGGCGGCAATCAAACAAAAAGAAGTCGACGAACGCATTGTGCTGGACGACGCAGCGGTCGTCGCGGTGATCGACAAGATGCTCAAGCAGCGTCGCGATTCAATCACGCAGTATGAAGCGGCGGCACGTCAGGATCTGGCGGATGCCGAGAAATTTGAGGCCGAACTGCTCACCGCCTACATGCCCGCCGGGCTTTCTGCCGATGAAATCGCTGGTGAAATTGCCGCTGCCGTTCAAGCAACTGGCGCGGCGGTTCCCGGTGATATGGGCAAGGTGATGGCCGTTCTCAAGCCGAAACTGGCCGGACGAGCCGATATGACCGAAGTCTCCAAGCTGGTTAAAGCCCGCCTTGCGGGCAGCTGAGTCGACTTCGGGCGGCACTGTGCTGTCAGAGCATCGGTGAACACATGATCCCGGAATCCTTCATTCAGGAGCTGCTGCACCGCGTCGACGTCGTCGATCTGATCGACGGTTACGTGCCGCTCAAGAAAGCAGGCGCTAACTTCGCGGCGTGTTGCCCGTTCCATAACGAGAAGTCGCCATCGTTTACCGTTAGCCCGACCAAGCAGTTTTATCATTGTTTTGGTTGCGGGGCGCACGGTACGGCGATCGGGTTTCTCATGGAATATTCCGGCCTCGGGTTTGTCGAAACCGTCAAGGAACTGGCTGGCCGGGTCGGCTTGCAAGTGCCTGATGATGAAGGCAAGCGGACTCATGACGGCCCGAAAATCACCGCCCTGACGGAGATCATGGCACGTGCGGCCAAGTACTACTACGAACAATTGAAACGCTCCGAAAAAGCGATCAACTACCTCAAAGGGCGTGGGGTCAGCGGCGAGATCGCCCAGAAATTCGGTATCGGCTATGCCCCGGAGGGCTGGCAAAACCTTGGCGAGGCCTTTGAGGACTACACCATCAGCGAACTCCAGGTGGCCGGTCTGGTGATCAAGAACGAACAGGGGCGCCTGTATGACCGCTTCCGTGACCGGGTAATGTTCCCGATCATGAACCAGAAGGGCGAGGTCATTGCCTTTGGTGGCCGCGTCATGGGGGATGGCGAGCCGAAGTACCTTAATTCGCCGGAAACGCCGCTCTTTGAGAAGGGGCGCGAAGTTTTCGGTTTGCCGCAAGCGCGTGCCGCCCTGCGCGCCAAAGATACGGCGATTGTCGTCGAAGGATATATGGACGTGGTGGCACTCGCCCAGCACGGCGTAGGCAATGCGGTGGCGACGCTGGGCACGGCGACCACGGCAACGCATGTGCAGAAGCTGCTGCGTCAGGTTGATCGCATCGTTTATTGCTTTGACGGTGATAGCGCCGGGCGCAAGGCCGCTTGGCGGGCGCTGGAAAATAGCCTGGAAGCCTTGCCCGAGCAAAAGAGCATCGGCTTCGTGTTTCTGCCGGATACAGAAGACCCCGATAGTTTTGTGCGCACACAAGGTACAGAGGCCTTTGAGAAGATGATCGCGCAGGCGACGCCGCTGTCAGAGTTCCTGTTGCGCGAACTGGCGTCACATTGCGACATGACCAGTGCCGAAGGGCGCGCCAGGCTAGTGGCTGAGGCCAAACCCCTGCTAAGCCGCTTGCAAACGCCGTTATTGCGGCTACAGTTGGTCAAGAGGCTGGCAGAGGCCAGTGGTTTTTCGCAGCCCGAGGTGGAGCGTCTGTGCGAACTACGGCCGATTGTCCGCCCGGCACCGGCGCGCGTGCCACGACAAGCGCCGTCGCTGTTGCGTCCCTTGCTGCGTTTGCTGTTGCAGAAACCGGAGTTGGCCAGCCGTTTGCCGCTTGATGTGCTGCCGGTTAATGTGGCCGAAGCGCGCGCAGTAAGGCATTTGTGTGAAACGATTCTGTCTGCGGGTGAGCCGGTGCCGGCCTACGCTGCATTGCTCGAAAGATTGCGCGGCAGCGAGGATGAAGAAACTCTGCGTGAAGCGGCAAGCGAACTAATGCAACAACCCTTTGCCGAAGAGGACATCGATAGCGAATTTGACGGTGCTGTTCATCGTCTGGTCGAGGGTGGGCATAAGCGTGCATTCGCTCTGTTGCAGGAGAAAGTTTCCAAACTCGGTGTAGCCGGGTTGTCGGGCGAAGAGAAGCAGCAGTACCTCGAAGCCCTGAGTGTCAGCGGCCGAACAGGCTAAAACAGGGTAAGTTGTGATAAAATCTAGGGTTTTTCCAATACAACGCTAACCGGGAAGTGGTCATGGCAAGGGAAAAGGCAGCAAGCAACAAGTCGGCAAAGGCAAAAGCCGCCGAATTATTGGCGCAAATGGGCAACCAGCCGTCGCCGGTTGACGATGAGACGCGCAAGACACGGCTCAAAACATTGATCAAGCTGGGTAAGGAACGCGGTTTCCTGACCTACGCTGAGGTCAACGACCACCTGCCGGACGACGTCGTCGACGCCGAACAGATCGAAAGCATCATCAGCACCTTCAACGACATGGGAATCCAGGTCTACGATGAGGCGCCGGATGCCGAGACACTACTCATGTCCGAGGCGGCGCCCCCCGTGGCGGCTGATGATGCCGACGTGGAAGAGCAGGCCGAACAGGCGCTGTCTACCGTCGACTCTGAATTTGGCCGTACGACGGATCCGGTGCGCATGTATATGCGTGAAATGGGCTCGGTCGAGTTGCTCACGCGCGAAGGCGAAATCGAAATTGCCAAACGTATTGAAGACGGCCTCAAGCACATGATCCAGGCCATCTCCGCTTGCCCGACAACGATTGCCGAAATCGTTACTTGTGCAGACAAAATCGCATGCGACGAGATGCGTATCGACGAATTGATTGACGGCGTGATTGACCCCAACGCGGTAGGCGAAATCGAAGAACTCGCTGAAGACGAAGAAGCCGAGGTTGAAGACGATGAAACCGAAGACACCGAAGCCGCCGAAGGGGCTGCTGCCGCCGCCTCTCTGGCCAAACTGAAGGAAGAGGGTCTGGAGCGTCTGGGGGAGCTTAAGTCGTTGTACACCAAGGCACACAATGCGCTGGTCAAAAAAGGCTCGCAAGACAAAACCTATCTCAAGCTGCAGCAAAAAATCTCGGAAGAGATGATGTTGATTCGCTTCACCTCCAAAACTATTGAGCGCCTGTGCGACTCGGTGCGTGGCATGGTTGAAGAAGTGCGTGGCTGTGAACGCAAGATCCAGCGTATTTGTGTTGATACCGTACGTATGCCGCGACCGCACTTCATCAAGGTTTTTCCCGGTAACGAACTTAACCTCGACTGGGTGGACGGTGAAATTGCCGCTGCCAGCAGCAAACCTTTCGCTCCGATTCTCACGCGCAACGCACCTAACGTGAAAGAAGAGCAGAAAAAGCTGCTTGCACTGCAAGATCGTCTCGGCATCCCTATCAAGGAGCTCAAAGACATCAACAAGCAGATGTCCACCGGCGAAGCCAAGGCCCGTCGCGCCAAGCGCGAAATGACCGAAGCCAACCTGCGTCTGGTTATCTCCATCGCCAAGAAATACACCAACCGCGGCTTGCAGTTCCTCGACCTCATTCAGGAAGGCAACATCGGCTTGATGAAGGCGGTGGATAAGTTCGAATACCGTCGCGGCTACAAGTTCTCGACCTACGCCACCTGGTGGATTCGCCAGGCCATTACGCGTTCGATCGCCGACCAGGCACGCACCATCCGTATCCCGGTGCACATGATCGAGACCATCAACAAGATGAACCGCATTTCGCGCCAGATTCTGCAGGAAACCGGGCAGGAGCCCGACCCTGCTCTGTTGGCCGAGAAGATGGAAATGCCCGAGGAAAAAATTCGCAAGATCCTCAAGATTTCCAAGGAACCGATATCGATGGAGACGCCGATCGGCGACGACGACGACTCCCACCTTGGCGATTTCATCGAGGATATGGCTACCCTGGCGCCCAATGACGCCGCCATGTATGCGAGCCTGCGCGAGGTCACCAAGGACATTCTGGATTCGTTGACCCCGCGCGAGGCCAAGGTCCTGCGCATGCGCTTCGGCATCGAAATGAATACCGACCACACTCTGGAGGAAGTCGGCAAGCAGTTTGACGTCACACGCGAGCGCATTCGCCAGATCGAGGCCAAGGCACTGAGGAAATTGCGCCATCCATCGCGCTCGGAGCGGTTGAAGAGCTTTTTGGACAACAACTGATATTGTCGGACCGCTTCGCGGCCGCAATATCTGTGCGCGTAGCAACGGCCTGAGCGGCCGTTGAACGCGCACGCTAAGCCGGCACTTTTATTGAGATCGTAGTGAGGTTTGCCTTGCTCTCCGAGATCGGAACAGGTAACCGATTTTCCTTATTCCATTGCAGTAATCATGTCCCAGTTTGATTACGATCTGTTTGTAATCGGTGCGGGTTCCGGCGGCGTCCGGGCGAGCCGCATCGCTGCGGCGTTTGGCGCACGGGTCGCTGTCGCGGAGCATTACCGTGTAGGCGGCACCTGCGTGATACGCGGCTGTGTACCCAAGAAACTGATGGTTTACGCCTCGCGTTTTGCGCAGGAGTTTGAAGAGGCGACTGGTTACGGTTGGACGCTGGCCCCCCC
>JANNGP010000209.1:0-9095 GCA_031403915.1 Betaproteobacteria bacterium | reverse complement strand
GGCGCGACGGAGAATTCCTCCTGAACCGGTGTGCCGGCGGTCACTTGCGTCAGATAGGCCTTCGGCTGTTTCCAGCGCATTTGCCGCAGGATGCGGTCGTGCAGCGTGAGCTTGCCGTGCGCACCGGCGCCGATGCCGAGGTAGTCGCCAAACGTCCAGTAGTTGAGGTTGTGCCGGCACTGGCGTCCGGCCTGCGCGAAGGCGGAGGTTTCGTAATGCGTGAACTTGGCCGCGGCGAGGCGGGCTTCGATGGCGTCCTGCATGTCGGCACAGACGTCGCCTTCCGGCAGGTCAGGCGGTGCGGCGGCAAAAGCGGTATTGGGTTCGAGCGTGAGCTGGTAGCAGGAAAGATGCGGCGGAGAAAAGCTGAGAGCGGTGTCGAGATCGGCTTGCGCTTCATCCAGCGTTTGCCCGGGCAGGCCGTACATCAGGTCAAGATTGAAATTGTCGAAGTGCGCGGCGGCGATTTCGATGGCGAGTTTTGCTTGGTCGCCGTCGTGGATGCGACCAAGGGTCTTGAGATGAGCGGGGTTGAAACTCTGGATGCCGAGCGAGAGGCGGTTGACGCCGGCCTCGCGGAAGGCTTTGAACTTGCCGGCCTCGGCAGTGCCGGGATTGGCTTCCAGCGTGATTTCGGCGTCGGGCAGGATTGGCAAAAGCGTACGAATTGCCGTGAGCAGCGTGTCGAGCCCCGGGCCGGAAAGCAGGCTGGGCGTGCCGCCACCAAAGAAGATGCTGGTGATCCTGCGCCCCCAGACGAGCGGTAGCGCTGATTCGAGGTCGGCGATCAGTGCAGCGATGTAGTCGGCCTCGGGGATTTCTCCACGCATTTCATGGGAGTTGAAGTCGCAGTAGGGGCACTTGCGCACGCACCACGGGATGTGCACGTAGAGCGACAGCGGCGGCGGGTTACGGAAGGAAAGTGCATCGCTCCCGGTGCGTTGCGTGCCGGCCGGGACAATGGGAATAACGCGCCGGGTCGGCTCAGACACGTGCTTTGAGCTGTTCGATCAGGCGCTGCAGGGCGATGCCGCGGTGCGAGCGGCGGTTCTTCTCGGTCGCATCGAGTTCAGCAGCCGTGATCTGCAAATCGGGAACCAGAAAATACGGGTCGTAACCAAAGCCGCCTTCGCCACGCGGGGTGGCGATGATCTCGCCGTGCCATTCGCCCTCGGCAATGATCGGCTGCGGATCGTCGGCATGGCGCACGAAGACGAGAACGCAAACATAGTGAGCGCGGCGGTCGCTGTGCGGAGCAAGTTTGGCAACGAGTTTTTCATTGTTGCGATCATCGGATTTGGGCTCGCCCGAGTAGCGTGCCGACTGCACGCCGGGTGCGCCGCCGAGGGCGTGCACGCACAGGCCGGAATCATCCGCCAGGGCCGGCAGGCCGGTGCAGCTCGCGGCGTGGCGCGCTTTCTCCAGCGCGTTTTCGACGAAGGTGTGGTGCGGTTCCTCGCACTCAGAAACGCCAAGCTCTTTCTGGGCAATGGTTTCCCAGCCGAGCGGCGCGAGCAGTTGGCCGAACTCGCGCAGCTTGCCCGAATTGTTGGATGCGACGACGAGTTTCATAGCGCCAAAACGGCTTTTTGTTGCGCGATGAGTTCCTTGATGCCTGCTTCGGCCAGATCAAGTAGCGTGTTCATCTGCGCACGGGTGAAGGGTTCGCCTTCGGCCGTTCCCTGCACTTCGACGAGCCCGCCCTGCCCCGTCATGATGACGTTCATGTCAGTGTCGCAGTCGGAATCTTCGGGGTAATCCAGATCAAGCACCGGCTGCCCTTTGTAGATGCCGACCGAAATGGCCGCTATGTGATCGCGCACCGGATTGGCCGGCAGTTTGCCGGCCGCAACGAGTTTGGCGCAGGCATCATACAGGGCGATCCAGGCGCCGGTGATCGAGGCGCAACGCGTACCGCCATCAGCCTGCAGCACGTCGCAGTCAAGGGTGATCTGGCGTTCGCCGAGTGCTTTGAGGTCGGTTACGGCGCGCAGCGAGCGGCCGATCAGCCGCTGGATTTCCTGCGTACGGCCGCTCTGCTTGCCCTTGGCCGCTTCACGTGCGCTGCGCGTATGTGTCGAACGCGGCAGCATGCCGTATTCGGCGGTCACCCAACCCTGCCCCTTGCCGCGCAAAAAAGCGGGCAGCGATTCTTCGACGCTAGCGGTGCACAGCACCTGGGTGTCGCCCATTTCGATCAGCACCGAGCCTTCGGCATGGCGTGTGAAGTTGCGGGTGATACGGATGTTCCGAAGTTGCGCAGGCTGCCGCTGACTGGGTCGCATTGAATGTCCTATTTGGAGTACTTCTGAATGGTTGAGCGAATTTCTTCAATGGCGAGCTCGATTTCGTCTTCGCTAAGCTCGGATTTGTAGTTTGGATTGCGTCCGAAGGCATCAAGTTTGGTGGTTACCGTGTCGCGCGACATCGTTTGCGTTGAAATAGCGCTGGAGGTGTTGGAGCCCGGCATGACGTAGCTGTCTTCCCAACGTACGGCAACAACGGAGAGGTTGTCTGCGCTCGGCCCTCCACGGATATCGGCTTGGCCGAGCAGCATGGGGACAGCCTGCATAAGATTTTCAGTTTTCAGGGAGACGGCCATCATCTCGCCGGGGATTACCCCCCACAGGCCGTCTGTACAAAGCGCCAGCACATCACCCGCTTCCAGCGGGGTCTTGCGGGAGAACTCGATCTCGGGCGTCTGCGGGCCGCCGAGGCAACTGTAGACCTTGTTGCGATCCGGATGAACGGCCGCTTGCGCTTCATTGATAAGACCCTGGTCCATGAGCAATTGCACGCGCGAGTGATCACGCGTGTGGGTGTGCACTTTCCCGCCACGCATCAGGTACAGGCGCGAATCGCCGGCATGTGCCCAGTAGGCAATGTTGTCCTGAATGATGCAGGCGACGCAGGTGGTGCGTGGTGAATCTTTTAGATGGTGGGCCGCGGTAAAATCGGTGATGGCACGGTGCGAGTTGATCATCGATTTTTGCAAAAAAAGGAAGGGGTCGCGAATCTCAGGGTTGGCCTCGCGCTGAAAAGCCTCAACCAGCGTTTGCACGGCAATTTGTGCAGCTACCTCGCCGTAGTAGTGGCCGCCCATGCCGTCGGCGACAACCATCAGTAGCGCATCACGCGAATAGCAGTGCGCCAGCCGGTCTTCATTGTTTTTTCGTTTGCCGGGCCGGCTTTCCTGATAAATAGTAAATTTCACTTGGGTTCAGTCTTTCTCTTGAATTTACCTACGACATTGCCAATCCAGGTCTTTTTGGACAGTGTCGGTCTGGTCACTTTTTCGGTCAGAGCTTTTTGTAGTGCAAAAACGCTTTGTGGACGATAAAGATGGTTGAGGCACAGGCACCAGTCAATGGTTTCAAGCAAATGGTCCGAATACTGTCCATCCCAGCGCACCATGGCAGGAACCAGCTTGTCTTTGTCGATTCGTGCATCAGCGGCTTGCGGCGCCGATGCGGCCAGGCTGGCGTACATTGATGCGCCGACGCTGTAGATGTCGCTCCAGGGGCCGAGCAATTCGCGCTGACTATAGTGCTCAGGCGAGGCAAAGCCAGGCGTGTACATGGGCTTGAGCATTGGCGTATCGCGTGCCAGCGTTTGCCGGGCGGCGCCGAAATCAATCAGCACCGGGGAGTAGTCGTTGCGCATGTAGATGTTTGAGGGTTTGAGATCGAGATGCAATAGTTTGTGTGAATGCACTTCGCGCAGTCCGTTTAGCAGCTTGGTAAATACATTGCGAATGAAATTCTCGGTGATAACCGCCTTGTTTTTCTGAATGAATTCTTGCAGCGTACGCCCATTCTCGTATTCCATGACCATGTAGACCGTGTCATTGGAGCGAAAAAAATTAAGCACGCGGATCACGTTGGGGTGGGAGAGTTTGGCCAGCGCACGACCCTCTTCAAAAAAACACTTCATACCGTACCGGAATGCCGGCATGTGCTCCTCGGTAATGAGCGGCCGGATTTCGCCTTCGGCACGCAAGGCAAGACTGTTCGGCAGGTATTCCTTGATGGCGACAAACCGCCCTTCGGCATCAGTAGCCAGATAGACGATCGAAAACCCGCCCAGCGAAAGCTGATGCTCAATGCGGTAATCTTCGAGCTGGTACCCGGAAGGAAGGGCGTGGTTCGCTTGTTGCGCCATCGGTATCAAAGCTATCATGTGGTATTCCAGCCATTTTCAGGCTTTGGCGTTGGACTGTAAAGCTAAGTGCTCGCCGGCCCTCTTATTACTCAGGACTCCCATGATCTATAGCATGACCGGTTACGCCGCCCGAACCCTCGATGTTGAGTGCGGTGCACTGCACATCGAACTGAAAAGCGTCAATTCGCGTTATCTCGATTTTCAGTTCCGGGTGTGCGAGGAATTGCGCGCCGTCGAACCGGCTTTGCGTGAGCTGTTCAGCGCCAAACTGACGCGCGGCAAACTGGAATGTCGAGTTGGTTTTGCAGCCGCCGCAGCGCGTACCCAGCAACTTGCCCTCAATGCAGACTTGTTGCAACGGCTAAATGCATTCGAAAAGCAAGTGCATGCCGAGTTCCCGCTGGCCGCACCACTGGCTGTCAGCGATGTGCTGCGCTGGCCCGGCATGTTTGGTGACGATTCGCTGGATATGGCCACACTGGTTCCGGCGTGCCTGGCGCTGGCCAAAGATGCGCTGGATGACTTTTCGGCCAGCCGGGCGCGGGAGGGTGAGAAACTGAGTGCCGTGATTCTTGAACGAGTCGCCCGCATGCGCGAATTGGTCATTGAAGTGGCTCCGCGCATTCCGGTTGCGCAGGCGGCGTTTCAGGACAAACTCAAACAACGCCTGATTGATGCCATCGGCAGCGCCGATGATGAGCGAATCCGTCAGGAAGTGGCTGTTTTCTCGGTGCGCATTGATGTTGCCGAGGAACTGGCGCGTTTGTCGACGCACCTCGACGAGGTCGAGCGCGTACTGAAAGCCGGCGGCGCGAGCGGCAAGCGTCTCGATTTCCTGATGCAGGAACTCAATCGCGAAGCCAATACGCTGGGTTCCAAGTCGGTGGTCACCGAGGTTTCGCAGACGGCGATGGAGTTAAAACTCCTGATCGAGCAAATGAGAGAGCAGATCCAGAATCTGGAGTAATGATGCGGAAACGCCTCGGTGATGGCCGTAGTCTCTGGCTGGTTTTTTTTGCACTGGCTGCTTGTCTGATTTCAGAAGGCTTGCTGCGCGGCGGCGCACTGAACCCGATTGATCAGCGTCTCCAGGATTTCTGGTTCCAGTGGCATGGGAAACGATCAGAAGCTCAATATGTGGCGATCGTAGCGCTTGACGAAGAAACCTTGTCGGCGTATCCGGATGACCCGATGGTGTTCTGGACGGATCGTCTGGCCGTTGCCGTTGAGCGCTTGCGTGAGGCTGGCGTCAAGGGGGTCGGGCTGGATATGCTGCTCAGCATCAGCCCCGAGCGCTGGCTTGCCAAACTGGGCGGAAATTTGCAAAAGGCGGCGCGCGATTATGACCGGCACTTCCGGGAACAGATCAATAGCGGCCAATTGGTGCTGGCGGCAACCCGCTCCGGCTCCGGCGGGCGTGAAACAGACTACCTGTTGCCCAGCCCGGATTATTTGCTCGCGCTTCCCAATTTCGATATTCCTGGTCACGTGGCACTGGCTGACTTGCTTGACGAAGGCGATGGTGTCATCCGTCGCTATCTGGTAGCCCCTGTTGACCTCGCTGAGCGGGTGTCACTGGAGGGCAGTGTGCCGGTCCTCGGTTTGCCATCACTACTGGCTGTGCGTGCCGCCGGACTGAACCCTGAAACAGGAAATTGGAGTCTCGGCGGACGCCAGGTGGCACGCGAACAGGCGCCTGAACCGATTCCCTACATCGGCCCGCCCAGTTCGTTTCCGCGAGTCTCTCTCAAGCAGCTGCTGGCACCCGACGCGCTGAACAATCCGGCAGTTATCGCCTTGCGCGGCAAGACTGTGCTTATCGGGGCGACCGCTGCCGGCCTCAATGACGAACATTTCACGCCCTATGCAACCCGACTGTTTTCCGGACGGGGCAATCTGATGAGTGGCGTTGAAGTGCACGCCAATGTGCTTGAATCGCTGCTTTCCGGCACACGCATGCAGCCAATGAGCGATGCTCTTCGTATCACAACGCTGCTGCTCCAGGCCGCCTTGGCCGCCGTGGTATTCGTGTCGCTGCCGGTATGGGCTGGCGTTTTGCTCTGTTTGCTTGGAGTGCTTGTGCTTGGAGCAACGGGTTTTCTGGCCTTTCGCTTTGGCGTGCTGGTACCCGTTTCAGTCTATGCCGTCGCGATGGCCCTGTCTCTGCTGGGTGTGCTCGGCTGGCGCCTCACCGGTGAGGAGCGCGAACGTTCGCGCGTGCGTCAAATGTTCGGACGCTATGTTTCCGATCAGGTGGTCGAAGCCCTGCTTGAATCGGGTAACCGCCCCGAATTAGGCGGACAGACACAAGAAATGACGGTGCTTTTTTCCGACATCCGGAATTTCACGACGATGAGCGAGCGACTGAACGCCAAGGAGGTCGTCGAGATGCTGAACACCTACTTTGAGCGCGCCTGCGCACCCATGCTGGCCGAAGGTGGCAGTATCGACAAGTTTATCGGTGATGCCATCATGGTCGAGTTCGGTTCGCCCCTGCCGTTGGCAGACCATGCCATCCGGGGTGTGCGAGCCGCCATTGCCCTGAGCAAGGTGGCTGACGAATTTTCGGTTTGGATGGATCAACGCTTCCCGGATCGGGATTTACCCGCCTTTGCGGTTGGCATTGGCCTGCATAGCGGCGAAGCGGTGATCGGCAATATCGGATCGCCAACACGCATGGAGTTCACGGCCATCGGGGATACTGTCAATCTGGCTTCGCGACTGGAAGGGATGACAAAGGAGGTCGGCTGCGTTATCTTGGCGAGTGAAGCAACAATTGTTGCGGCGGGTAGCGCAGTCGTTTGCGGGCGCAGCGAGATCATAAAAGTGAAGGGTCGCGAGGAAGCAGTTCGCGTATTTGAAGTGTTGAAAGCAGGGGCAGGAGGGCAGGACAATGAATAAGTCAGGATGGTTCGGAGCAGTATTGTTGGCGCTTGCCTCGGCGGGTGTTTCGGCGGCTGAAGTTGGATTGGTGACAGCGGTGTCGGGTAATGTCAAATTGCAGGAAGAGAAAACTGCGGCCAGTGAACTTAAGCCCTTCGTCAAGGTTCGCGAGGGCGATCGTTTGACCATGGAAGGGGCTTCGCGTCTGCAAGTAGTTTATTTCGAGGGCGGTCGCCAGGAAACCTGGCAGGGAGCCGGTGCGCTTGAGGTGGGCAATGGATCAAGCAAAACCATCAAGGGTAGTTTGCAGCCTGAAATCAAGACGCTGCCGGCAATTCTGGTAAAACAGCTGTCCAAGACCCCGTCGCCAGACGGCAACGTCAAGACCGGCATGATCCGTATGCGCTCGATTCCGCCGTACGACAGGCTGGAAACGGTTGAAAAGAACTACGCCGAAATGCGCAGTCAGGCGGATGCCAGTGACCGCACGCCGGAACTGTATCTGCTGGCCAGCTATTACGAATTACGTGAATTCGACAAACTGGAAGCGTTGCTCGGGCGTTTGAACGAGAAAGCGCCGGGAGATCCGGAGTTGAAAGCCCTGAATGCGCTCTATTCCAGTGCTATCAGCGAGGCGAAGAGCGGGGATAAGAAATAGAGCCTTGCCGGGAGGAAGCGAATTCCTCCCAGGCAGACTTTATTTGAAAATAATGACTTCTTCGCGCGCGGGGTCCGGGCGCAGGTTGGAGCCCCCTCTGTCCGCGCTGTTGTCGGTGCCGCTGTAACCGCCGGTTAATTCTTCTTCCAGCTGACGGGCAACTTCATCGCCGAGGCTCTTGCCGGTTTCAGAAATCACCTTGTTGCGGTTGAGTACGACATTGCCGCCCCGGCTGGTCAGCATTTTGACGTCTGCACCGGCACCCGGTGCACTGAATGACGATTTGATCTTGAGGGTCTTGGTGTTGATCAGGCTGAATTCACCCACCAGCTCAAGATTCAGCGTGTGCGAAACGGTGTTGGTGTTGTCGATCGGGTTGGTTTCCTGACGAAACTCAATGCTGTTGATTCGCCCGAAAAGAACATAGTCGGCACCAGGGTACATGCCGTTCTTGATGCGTCCGATGGTGGCATTGATGTTCTCATTGCTTCTCGGGTCGGCGGATGGCCTGCCGTGAATCAGTTCAAAGCGCCCTGATTTCTGGATGCTGTTTTTGATGTTCGAGGTAAATTTCCGAAACTCACCGCGATCAATGTCGCTAATACGATCTTCATACACCAGATCGGCCACGGCAATCCGGGGAGGGGGCGCTGCAGCCACCGCCAGACTGACACTTGCTAATACAGTGCAGAGACTCGCGCGGAAAAAGAACTTGGCTTTCATCACAATTCCTCCTGGTTGCCGTGACGGATACTGAGATTAACGGCGCGCTGACTTGCGAATTTCCTTTTCGTCAGACCACTCGACAACGCCGGTCTCGATATCGATCAGACGGAAGTTCATCTTGTAATAGACGTCCTTCAGATCAGCCGTCTTTTTGATGATCGAGGAAATGCTGCCATCCAGACGGAATTTTGCGCCCTGCATTTTTCCGGTCTTGACCTGTTTGGTCTTGTCGTAGAGGCCGGATTGGGTCTGGCGACGGAGTTCATCCGTCTGATTCTGCATGTTGTCCGCCTCGATCACATACTTGACGCCGTTCTTTGACAGTTGGTTAAGTACCGTATCGGTAATCATCTTGGTGTCGAAGTATTCGCTGGTCTTGTTCTGCACCGGCGAAGCCATCAGTAGCTGGCGCTTCTTGATCAGCGTCTGAATCTCGGGAGTCTGAATCAGGCCCTGAGTCATTTTTTCAGAAATCATCTGGATATCCGTCGAGCCAAGATCGGTGGTAACCGTTTCAACGGCTTTGGCATCGCCATAACTCACACCGCTCGTGCCGGTGGTCGGCGATGTCGTCTGGCAACCGGCCAGAGCCAGTAACAAGATGCCGGTCAATACATGCGTACGGTGATTAAAGCCAAGCTTTGAGTCCATCGTTTTTCTCCTGATT
>JANNGP010000208.1:0-13198 GCA_031403915.1 Betaproteobacteria bacterium | reverse complement strand
AATATCGCGTTTTGGTACTTCACGACGACGTGGCATAACAACCTCTCAAAATTTCAATTCAGTTGAAGGACGGCACAACATGTACCGGCCCTCGCGGCCACCCATCTGAGCGACCACTTACTTAAACGGCAATCAAGCCGCTTTCGGACGCTTGGTACCGTACTTCGAACGGCTTTGTTTGCGGTCTTTTACGCCTTGCGTATCCAGCGATCCGCGAACGGTGTGGTAACGCACACCCGGCAAGTCTTTGACACGACCACCGCGAATCAGAACCACCGAGTGTTCCTGAAGATTGTGCCCTTCACCGCCAATATACGAAATGACTTCGAAACCATTAGTCAAACGTACCTTGCAGACTTTACGCAACGCCGAGTTCGGCTTTTTCGGTGTCGTGGTATAGACGCGAGTGCAAACGCCACGCTTCTGCGGGCAGTTTTCCAGCGCTGGGACTTTGCTCTTGCTACGTACGGCCTCGCGCGGTTTACGCACAAGCTGGTTAATGGTTGGCATATTTCTATCCCTAAATTCCCTGCAGTATCAGCCCCTTAACGAGCGTGACCTCTGCAAAAAAACCAAGGCGGAGCAAAGTCCGCCTTAGCGATTTTTTTATAACTGGCACGGGCAATGGTTAGCCCTAGCCGACAAAGACCCGAGATTTTAGGGTCTATCAAGCCTCAAGTCAAGCGACCGGAGTGTCCTGCGCATTCTCGGCGACCGGCACTGCGTCGTCGACAACACTTTGGACGGCTGCCAGATCGACACCCGCCACATTGCTCTTGCGCATCCGGTGATACGCCAAACCCGTGCCTGCCGGAATGAGACGCCCGACAATGACGTTTTCCTTGAGACCGCGGAGTTCGTCGCGTTTGCCCATAATTGCGGCTTCGGTCAGAACACGTGTGGTTTCCTGGAAGGACGCCGCCGAGATAAACGAATCGGTGGACAGGGACGCTTTGGTAATACCCAGCAACACCGGCTCATAACTTGCCGGCAGCTTTCCATCAGCCGCCATACGGTCGTTCTCATCGAGCAAATGTGCGCGCTCGACCTGTTCGCCCCGGATGAACTTGGTATCACCCGAATCAATCACGATGACGCGACGCAGCATCTGACGCACGATCACTTCAATGTGCTTGTCGTTGATCTTCACGCCCTGCAAACGATACACGTCCTGCACTTCGTCGGTGATGTACACCGCCAGCGCTTCGACACCCCGGTAGCGCAGAATGTCATGCGGATCAGGCGCGCCGTCGACAATCAACTCGCCCTTGTTAACCACCTGACCGTCATGCACCAGAACGTGCTTGTCTTTGGGTATCAGGTACTCGTGTGTTGCGCCCTCCAAATCGGTGATAACCAGACGTTGCTTGCCCTTGGTATCCTTGCCGAACGACATGGTTCCGGTGAACTCTGCCAGCATGCCGGCGTCTTTTGGCGTACGCGCTTCAAAAAGCTCGGCAACGCGCGGCAAACCGCCCGTAATATCACGGGTCTTGGCCGACTCCTGAGGCAGACGCGCAAGCACGTCA
The DNA here is from genome assembly GCA_031403915.1 of Betaproteobacteria bacterium. Classification (GTDB taxonomy): domain Bacteria; phylum Pseudomonadota; class Gammaproteobacteria; order Burkholderiales; family Rhodocyclaceae; genus Propionivibrio. The sequence continues at coordinate 11,669 of JANNGP010000208.1, read as the reverse complement.
CCTACTGATATCTGCTGCCCGTTGAGCACAGTAATAATTGCGCCGACCTGGAAGGTGATCGTCACTGCATGGTCGCTGCCATGCATGCGGACTTCTTCACCATTGGCGTCATAAAGCCTGACTTGCGGACGCAGACCCTTGGTCTGCGCCTTGCCGCCACGCTTCGGATCGATAACCACTAGCGTTGAAAGGCCTGTCACCTCGTCGATCTGCTTGGCAACCGTCACACCTTCTTCGACGTTTTCGAATTTCACTAGGCCGGAGTACTCGGCAATGATCGGACGGGTGTGCGGATCCCAGGTGGCCAGTTTTGTACCGGCTTTTGCCTGCTGCCCATCAGCGACCTGCAGCGTCGAACCGTAGGGCACCTTGTGCTTTTCACGCTCACGCCCATTATCGTCGGTGATCAAAACCTCACCGGAACGCGTAATGACGATTTTTTCACCCTTGGCACTGGTCACATAGCGCATCGATGCGGTAAAGCGTACCACACCGGCGCTCTTGGTATCGACCTGACTGGCGACTGCCGCACGCGATGCCGCACCACCCACGTGGAACGTGCGCATGGTGAGCTGGGTACCCGGCTCACCAATCGACTGCGCGGCGATCACGCCAACCGCCTCACCCACATTGACTGGCGTACCACGACCGAGATCGCGGCCATAGCACTTGGCACACAGGCCATAGCGGGTGTCGCAGGTGAGTGGCGTACGCACCTTAACTTCGTCAATACCGAGTTGATCGACCATATCGCAGAGGTCTTCATCAATCAGCGTACCAACCTCAATCACGGTTTCGTCCGTTTCCGGGTTGACCACATCAGCAATGGTCACGCGGCCAAGAATGCGCTCACGCAAAGCCTCGATGACTTCACCGCCTTCAATCAAGGCCTTCATGGTGACACCGTTTTCGGTACCGCAATCATCCTGGATGACAACCAGATCCTGTGTCACATCAACCAGACGACGTGTCAGATAACCTGAATTCGCCGTCTTCAGAGCCGTATCCGCCAGACCTTTACGCGCACCGTGCGTCGAGATGAAGTACTGGAGAACGTTCAGGCCTTCACGGAAGTTGGTAGTAATCGGCGTTTCGATAATCGAACCGTCAGGCTTGGCCATCAGGCCACGCATACCTGCCAGCTGACGAATCTGGGCCGCCGAACCCCGCGCGCCGGAATCGGCCATCATGTAGATGGAGTTAAACGATTCCTGCTTGACCTTCTTGCCGTGGCGATCGATCACTTCTTCATGACCGAGCTGATCCATCATGACCTTGGCCACCTGATCACCGGTACGACCCCAAATATCAACGACTTTGTTGTAACGCTCGCCGTTGGTCACCAGTCCGTTGGTGTACTGACTCTCGATTTCCTTAACTTCTTTCTCAGCCGCAGCGATGATTTCACCCTTCTGAGTCGGAACCAGCATATCGTCCGAGCAGATCGAAATACCGGCACGTGTTGCCAGGCGGTAGCCATTCTGCATCAGCTTGTCGGCAAAAATAACCGTTTCCTTCAAGCCGCAGCGACGGAAAGCCGCGTTGATCAGCTTGGAGATTTCCTTTTTCTTGAGCGGCTTGTCAAGTACGCTGAAAGGCAGGCCCTTGGGTAGAATTTCAGACAACAAGGCACGACCCGCCGTGGTGTTATAACGGGTTATTTTTTCCTTCCAGCCACTTTCACCATTCTTTTCAAACTCCCGGATACGCACCGAAATCTTGGCGTGCACATCGAGTTCATTGGCCTGCATGGCACGCGTCACTTCTGCCAGATCGGGGAAAATCATCCCCTCGCCCTTGGCATTGATACGCTCGCGGGTCGCATAGTAAAGGCCAAGCACGATATCCTGCGACGGCACAATGATCGGCTCACCGTTGGCCGGCGACAGTACATTATTAGAAGCCAGCATCAGGGTACGACATTCCATCTGTGCTTCAAGCGACAACGGTACGTGAACGGCCATCTGGTCGCCGTCGAAGTCGGCGTTGAAGGCCGCGCAAACGAGCGGATGCAGCTGAATGGCCTTGCCTTCAATCAGGGTCGGCTCGAAAGCCTGAATGCCCAGGCGGTGCAGTGTCGGCGCGCGGTTGAGCATGATCGGATGTTCACGGATCACATCTTCGAGAATGTCCCAGACCACCGGCTCTTGTGTTTCAACCATCTTCTTGGCCTGCTTGATGGTCGTTGCCAGACCCATCAATTCAAGCTTGTTGAAGATGAAAGGCTTGAACAGCTCGAGCGCCATCAGCTTCGGCAAGCCACACTGGTGCAGTTTCAGTTGCGGTCCAACCACGATAACCGAGCGACCTGAGTAGTCGACGCGCTTACCGAGCAGATTCTGACGGAAACGGCCGCCCTTACCCTTGATCATATCGGCCAGAGATTTCAGCGGACGCTTGTTGGCGCCGGTCATGGCCTTGCCACGACGACCGTTGTCGAGCAGCGAGTCCACCGCCTCCTGCAGCATGCGCTTTTCGTTGCGCACGATGATTTCCGGCGCTTTCAGTTCGAGCAAGCGCTTCAGGCGGTTGTTGCGGTTGATGACGCGGCGGTAGAGATCGTTCAGATCGGAAGTGGCGAAACGGCCGCCATCGAGCGGAACCAGCGGACGCAGATCCGGTGGCAGCACCGGCAGCACCTCAAGTACCATCCACTCGGGCTTGATCCCGGACTTCTGGAAGCCTTCGAGGATCTTCAGGCGCTTGGAGAATTTCTTGCTCTTGGTTTCCGATGTCGTTGTTTCAAGCTCGGAACGCAGACGATCCACCTCGCTGTTCAGATCGATCGAACGCAACAACTCACGGATGCCCTCGGCACCCATCGCAGCATAAAAATCGTCGCCGTACTCTTCCGTTTTGGCCAGGCAATCATCTTCTGTCAGCAACTGCCCGCGAGTAAGCGGCGTCATGCCCGGATCACAAACGACAAAAGCTTCAAAGTAAAGCACCCGCTCAATGTCGCGCAAGGTCATGTCAAGCACCATGCCGAGGCGGCTTGGCAGGCTCTTCAGGAACCAGATGTGCGCAACCGGCGAAGCCAACTCGATGTGCGCCATACGCTCACGGCGAACCTTGGACAAAGTGACCTCAACGCCGCACTTCTCGCAGATTACGCCACGATGCTTGAGGCGCTTGTACTTGCCGCACAGGCACTCATAATCCTTGATCGGGCCAAATATCTTGGCGCAAAACAAGCCATCACGTTCCGGCTTGAAGGTGCGATAGTTGATAGTTTCCGGTTTTTTGACTTCGCCGTAAGACCAGGATCTAATTTTATCCGGCGAGGCAAGGCCAATGGTAATCGCATCGAACTGTTCTTCCTGCGTTACCTGTTTAAACAAATCAAGCAGTGCTTTCATCTTTCACTCCGTTCGGGGTGAGAACCCAAATACGCCCAAATTCTCCAAGCCGCAACACGCATTGCGGCTACTGTCTCTCAAAGGCCAAACTTAATAGCGCTCAAGGTCAATATCGATTGCCAGCGAGCGAATTTCCTTGACCAGCACGTTGAACGACTCCGGCATACCGGCCTCGATCTTGTGATCACCCTTGACAATGCTCTCATAGACCTTGGTGCGTCCATTCACGTCATCCGACTTGACCGTCAGCATTTCCTGGAGGACGTATGCGGCACCATAGGCCTCGAGCGCCCACACTTCCATTTCACCGAAGCGCTGACCACCGAACTGTGCCTTGCCGCCCAAAGGCTGCTGAGTCACCAGCGAGTATGGGCCGGTCGAACGGGCATGCATCTTGTCATCTACCAGGTGATGCAGCTTGAGCACGTGCATGTAGCCCACGGTCACCTGACGTTCAAACTGCTCACCGGTACGGCCGTCAAACAAAGTCATCTGCCCTGATTCCGGCATCCCGGCCAGTCTCAGCATGTCCTTGATTTCTTCTTCCTTGGCACCATCAAATACCGGGGTAGCGAACGGCACACCGGCTTCGAGATTGCCCGCCATTTCCATGATTTCTTTGTCGTTGAGCTGACCAAGGTCTTCAGGCTTGCCGTTGCTGTTATAGACCTGTTCGAGGAAGCCGCGCACTTCCTTGACATTCGCCTGACGACGCAACATGTCGCCAATCTTGAAGCCCAGCCCCTTGGCGGCAAGGCCGAGGTGAACTTCGAGAACCTGACCGACGTTCATCCGTGAAGGAACGCCCAACGGGTTCAGCACGATATCAACCGGACGGCCATCGGCCATGTGCGGCATATCTTCGACCGGAACAATGCGCGAAACTACGCCCTTATTACCGTGGCGACCGGCCATCTTGTCACCCGATTGCAAGCGACGCTTGACGGCCACATAGACCTTGACCATCTTCTGTACGCCCGGCGGCAGTTCATCGCCTTGGGTGAGCTTCTTGCGCTTCTCGTCGAAGGCCACATCAAAGTCCTTGCGCGTCTGCTCCAGTCCTTCACGCAGGGATTCGAGCTGTTGCGCCACGTCGTCGTCAGCCATGCGGATGTCAAACCAGTGATGGGCATCTATGCCAGCAAGGTAGTCCTTGGTAATACCCGTACCCTTAGCCAAACGTTTCGGGCCGCCATTGGCCGCCTTGCCCGTAATCAGACGTTCGACGCGGGCGAAAGCATCACGCTCAACGATACGCATCTGATCGGCCAGATCCAGTTTGTAGCCGCGCAAATGGTCATCGATGATCGACTGGGCACGCTTGTCGCGCTCGATCCCCTCGCGGGTGAACACCTGCACATCGATAACCGTGCCGGCAATACCTGACTGAACGCGCAGCGAGGTGTCTTTAACATCGGAGGCTTTTTCACCGAAAATGGCACGCAGTAGTTTTTCTTCCGGCGTTAGCTGAGTTTCGCCCTTGGGCGTCACCTTTCCGACCAGCACGTCACCGGCTTCGACTTCAGCACCGATATAGACGATGCCGGATTCATCGAGACGCGACAACTGCGATTCGCCCAAAGAGGCGATATCGCGGGTAATTTCCTCAGGCCCAAGCTTGGTATCGCGAGCGACAACCGTCAGTTCCTCGATATGTATCGAAGTGAAACGGTCTTCGGCAACGACCCGCTCGGAGATGAGAATCGAATCTTCAAAGTTGTAGCCGTTCCAAGGCATGAACGCGATCAGCATGTTTTGGCCAAGCGCCAACTCACCCTTATCGGTCGACGCCCCATCGGCCACCACGTCACCCTGCGCAATGATGTCACCAACACGGACCAGCGGTCGCTGATTGATATTGGTGTTCTGGTTGGAGCGGGTGTACTTCACGAGGTTGTAAATATCGACACCGACTTCGCCCGGAACGGTCTCGTTGTCATTGACGCGCACCACAATGCGTGAAGCATCAACGTAGTCAACCTTGCCGCCACGCAGCGCCTGAACCGCCGTACCCGAGTCGACAGCCACCGTGCGTTCGATGCCCGTACCTACCACCGGCTTTTCCGGACGCAGACAAGGCACCGCCTGACGTTGCATGTTGGCGCCCATCAGTGCGCGGTTTGCATCGTCATGCTCGAGGAAGGGAATCAGCGAAGCCGCCACAGACACGATCTGCCCCGGAGCCACATCCATATAATTTACACGTGCCGGCTCGGCCAGAATGGTTTCACCTTTTTCACGGCAGGTCACCAGATCATCAGTGAGCAAGTTGTCATCGCCTAGTGCAGCATTGGCCTGAGCAATAATGAAACCGCCCTCTACAATGGCTGACAGATATTCAATCTGATCAGTCACTTTGCTGTCGATCACTTTGCGATAAGGCGTTTCCAGGAAGCCATACTCGTTGGTGCGGGCAAACAGCGCCAGCGAGTTAATCAGGCCGATGTTCGGTCCTTCCGGCGTTTCGATAGGACAAACGCGGCCGTAATGCGTCGGATGCACATCGCGCACCTCGAAACCGGCACGCTCGCGGGTCAAACCGCCCGGGCCGAGCGCCGATACACGACGTTTGTGTGTAATCTCGGAGAGCGGATTGGTTTGATCCATGAACTGCGATAACTGACTTGAACCGAAGAACTCGCGCACGGCCGCACTGATCGGCTTGGCGTTGATCAGATCGTGCGGCATCAGATTGTCTGACTCAGCCTGCGACAGGCGTTCTTTAACAGCACGTTCAACGCGCACCAGACCGGCGCGGAACTGATTCTCGGCCAGCTCCCCAACGGAACGTACGCGACGGTTACCAAGGTGATCAATATCATCAATATCACCACGACCGTTACGAAGTTCAACAAGAATCTTGATGACTTCAACGATGTCGCGCGGCGACAGCGTCAGCTGTTCACGTATCTCGTTTGCAACACCAAGCGCTTTCAATTTTGAAGAGAGCGTGGCGGCGGCATCTTCTGTCAAGTTCTCGGCAACGGCACGCATGCCGTACGACAACTCGCTGAGCAGCAACTCGACGGCAGCCTGCGAACCCCCCGCTGTGTCAATGATTGCACTAACAATGCCTTCACGCTTGACAGGCACATGCTTGACCATCACCTTGTATTCAACAACATCGGTACGTGCAACCCGGCGGTTGAACTTCATCCGGCCAACAGCCGAGAGGTCATAGCGATCGTCAGAATAGAACAGGCCGTTGAACAGAATCTCGACCGCTTCTTCCGTCGGCGGCTCGCCCGGACGCATCATGCGGTAGATTGCCACGCGCGCAGCCTGCTTGGAAATCGTCTCGTCCGTGCGCAGCGTATGCGAGATAAAACCGCCACGATCCAGATCGTTAATGTACAGGGTCTGCAACGAGTCAACGCCGGCTTCAAGCAGCTTGGCCAACAAAGCCTCGGTGATTTCATCGTTGGCATTGGCCAGAATTTCGCCGCTGTCCTTGTCGATGATGTTCTGGGCAATCACACGTCCGACAAGAAAATCCTCGGGCACGACAATCTGCTTGATTCCGGCCGCATCCAATTCGCGGATATGCTTTCCGGTAATGCGTTTGTCCTTGGCCACCAGAACCTTGCCGGACTTGTCGCAGAAATCAAAACGCGCCACCTCACCACGCAGACGCTCAGGCACGAGATGGAATTCAATGTCCTTTTTGCTCAACTGGAAGGTGTCAAAATCAAAGAACTCGCGCAAAATCTGCTCCGGCGTCAGGCCGATAGCCTTGAGCAGGGTGGTTACCGGCATCTTGCGGCGTCGGTCCACGCGGAAGAACAGAATGTCCTTCGGATCGAACTCGAAATCCAGCCACGAACCACGATAGGGAATCACCCGCGCTGAGAAAAGCAGCTTGCCCGAACTGTGCGTCTTGCCGCGGTCATGTTCGAAGAACACACCTGGCGAGCGGTGCAGCTGAGAAACAATGACGCGCTCAGTGCCGTTGATGACGAAAGAGCCCGTTGTCGTCATGAGCGGAATTTCGCCCATGTACACTTCCTGCTCCTTGACTTCCTTGATGGTATCCGGCGTCTCGCGATCAAGAATGATCAGGCGCACTTTAGCACGCAGCGCCGATGCGAAAGTCAGGCCGCGCTGCTGGCACTCTTTGACATCGAAGGCCGGCTCGGCCAGCGCAAAACTGACGAATTCCAGTCGGGCATTGCCGCTGTGGCTAACGATCGGGAAGATCGAGGAAAACGCGGCTTCCAGCCCCTGATTCTTTCGCTGCGCAGGCGGAACAGCAGCCTGCAAAAAAGCGGTGAAAGATTCCAGTTGAGTGGCCAGCAAGAAAGGCACGTCAAGCACATTGGCGCGCTTGGCGAAACTCTTGCGGATACGTTTTTTCTCGGTGTAGGAGTAGGTCATGGTCGCTCCGAGCTTAGAAAGCAAAATCCTCTAGCGCATCCCGACCCGAGTCACGAGACTCAAGCCGGTTTGCAACGGACAAACGTAAAAACAATGGGTCAGTTAAAGCGAAGCACTTCCGCCTGCTGCATTACTGCCATTCGTACTTGCATTTGCACGCTACAAACTGCACTTCAAATCGGTAGAAACGGCCATCTGACATAGTCGTTTCCGGAAAAGCACAAAAGGGCTGGCTGCTAAAAAGCGGCCAGCCCATCAAACGAAGCCGAGATTACTTAACCTCGACCTTGGCGCCTGCATCCTCGAGCAATTTCTTGAGGGCTTCCGCATCCGCCTTGGCAATAGCTTCCTTGACAGCCTTGGGGGCACCATCAACGAGGTCCTTGGCTTCCTTCAGACCGAGGCCGGTCGCTGCGCGAACCACCTTGATCACTTCAACCTTCTTCTCGCCACAATTGAGCAACATGACGGTGAATTCGGTTTGCTCTTCAACGGCAGCAGCTGCCGCAGCCGGGCCGGCAACGGACATGGCCGCAGCAGAAACGCCAAACTTCTCTTCGAACGCCTTGACCAGGTCGTTCAGATCCATAACCGTCATGCTACCAACGGCTTCGAGGATGTCTTCTTTGGTAATCGCCATAATCAATAAACTCCTAAATCTGGAACTCGAAAAAAACAATCAAATGCGAATGTCGCAGCGGTCAGCCGCGCGGGTTCAGGCCGTAGCCTGTTCACGCTGCTTGGCCAACGCACCGAGCGCGACGGCAAATCCGGAAACCGGAGCCTTCATCACGCCAAGCAGCTTGGCCAGCAGTTCATCACGGCTCGGGATCGAGGCCAGTGCTTGCACACCGGCTTTGTCCAGCACCTTGCCGGCATACCCGCCAGCCTTCAGAACCAGCTTTTCATTGGTTTTCGCAAAGTCATTTAGCACTTTTGCTGCAGCAACCGGATCCTTGGAAATACCATAAATCAACGGACCCGTCATCTGCCCGGCGAGGTCAGCGAACGGGCTGCCTGCAACCGCGCGACGCACCAAAGTGTTCTTCAGCACACGCAGATACACGCCAGACTTGCGGGCCTGAGCGCGCAGCTTGGTGAGGTGAGCCACCTCAAGTCCACTGTACTCAGCCACAACGATAGTCTGGGCGGTAGCTACCTGAGCCGACACCTCAGCCACGACGGCTTTCTTTTCATCAAGATTGAGACCCATGGGTCTTTCTCCTATCAAGTCAACACACGACATGTCCGGTTGGACAATCGCACCCACGGCGACCTGAACCAAGAGCGCCGGCAGCCCTCATAAAAACTGCCGAAATATCCTGTTCGGGGCTCACCGTCTACGCAGGCCGCTTGCACACTTAAGCTTTCGGGCATTGTTACGCCCTCAGGCACCTGCGGTCTTTGACGATCTGCCGGAAATAGCGCTACCGGCAGCCCAAAGTTCTTTCCAGAGAGGAATCAAGAATCAATTCATCGGCTCTGCTTTAAATCATTACAGCGTGGTTGAATCCACTCGTACGCCCGGACCCATGGTGCTGGATACGGCAATTTTCTTCAGATACTGACCCTTCGAGTTGGCCGGCTTGGCCTTGGTCAGCGCTTCAACCAGCGCCTTAAGGTTCTGCTCAAGTTTTTCAGCGTCAAAGGAGGCGCGACCGATGGTGCTATGAACAATGCCGCCTTTGTCGGTACGGTATTGAACCTGACCGGCCTTGGCGTTCTTGACGGCAGTCGTTACATCCATGGTCACCGTGCCCACCTTCGGATTCGGCATCAGGCCACGCGGGCCGAGAATCTGACCGAGTTGGCCAACCACACGCATGGCATCCGGCGTAGCAATCACTACGTCAAAATTCATATTGCCGGCCTTGATATCAGCAGCAAGATCATCAAATCCGACGATATCCGCACCGGCGGCCTTGGCTGCTTCGGCCTTTTCGCCCTGAGCAAACACGGCAACGCGCACCATCTTGCCCGTACCTGCTGGCAGAACCACGGAACCACGAACCAATTGATCTGATTTGCGTGCATCAATACCAAGGCTGACGGCGACGTCAATCGACTCGTCAAACTTGGCGGTGGCAAATTCCTTGGCCAGTTTCAGTGCTTCGCCAACGGTGTAACTCTTGTTGTGATCAACTTTGCCTTGCATGGCCTTTTGGCGCTTGCTCAGAGTTGTCATGTTAGAGGCCCTCCACGGTAATGCCCATCGAACGGGCGCTGCCGGCGATCGTACGTACCGCCGCATCCATGTCGGCGGCGGTCAGATCAGGCATTTTTTGGGTTGCGATCGCTTCACACTGGGCTCGCGTCAGCTTGCCAACCTTGTCGGTATGGGGCTGCGCGCTACCTTTTTGCACACCAGAGGCCTTCTTGATCAGAATGCTCGCCGGCGGCGTCTTCATGATGAAGGAAAAACTCTTGTCTGCGAAAGCGGTAATCACCACCGGAATCGGCAAACCCGGCTCCAGAGATTGCGTCTGTGCGTTAAAGGCTTTGCAGAATTCCATGATGTTGAGGCCGCGCTGACCTAGCGCGGGACCGATCGGGGGGGAAGGATTCGCCTTTCCCGCCGGCACTTGCAGCTTGATAAAGCCGACAATTTTCTTTGCCACGGTATAACTCCTTTAAATGGGTACAAACGCGCTTATAAGGCGCTCCCCAACAACAAATACGACCCGGAAGCCGCTCTACTGGCAGCACGCCGAACCAAGCACGCACCGCCATCCAACCTTGTTAAAACCTTTCAGACCGAATCAAGCTTTTTCGACCTGACCAAACTCCAGTTCCACCGGCGTGGCCCGACCGAATATGGTCACCGACACCCGCAGGCGATTCTTTTCATAGTTAACATGCTCAACCGAGCCATGAAAATCGGTAAATGGGCCATCCTTGACCCGAACGATCTCGCCCGGCTCGAACAGCACTTTGGGACGCGGCTTTTCAACACCGTCCTGCATCTGCTGCATGATCTTTTCGACTTCCTTTTCGGAAATCGGCGTTGGCTTGTTGGCTGAACCGCCGACAAAACCGGTGACCTTGGGTGTGCTCTTCACAAGATGCCAGGACTCGTCGTTCATCTCCATTTCCACCAGCACGTAACCGGGGAAAAATTTGCGTTCGGAAATACTCTTCTGGCCCAGCTTCAGCTCAACAACTTCTTCGACCGGAACCAATACGCGACCAAACACGTCCTGCATTCCCTGACGTTCAATACGTTCGGCAAGCGCACGCTGAACACTTTTCTCGAATCCGGAGTAGGCATGAACCACGTACCAGCGCATGCTCATGATTTTCTCCAGCCAAGAATAAGGTCGTACAGCACCCACTCAAGCGTCTTGTCAGTCAGCCAGAGAAAAAAAGCCATCACGACAACAAAAGCGAACACCATACCAGTGGTTTGCAGGGTTTCCTTGCGGGTCGGCCAAACCACTTTCTTCGCTTCGTTGCTTGCCTCCTTGGCAAAATTGAAGAACTCGCGACCTGGCTCGGTTTGCCACGCCACTGCGGCGGATAGTCCGACACCGGCAAGCACCACCAGCACGCGCAGAATCATCGCTTGCTCAGCCAGCAGGTAAAAGCCCGCCACGCCGGCAACCAACAGCAACAGCGCCAACGCAAACTTGATTTTATCGACCATTTCTTCCGCTTTAATTATGTAGTGGCAGGGGCAGAGGGCCTCGAACCCCCGACCTTCGGTTTTGGAGACCGACGCTCTGCCAATTGAGCTATACCCCTGCAGCAGAGACAAGGGGCGCGCCGTTTCCGGAACACCCCAGCGTCTTTGTTCCTTTACTCGATGATCTTGGCGACGACACCGGCGCCGACGGTACGACCGCCTTCACGGATGGCGAAACGCAGACCTTCTTCCATGGCGATCGGGTTGATCAACTTGACCGTCATCTGGATGTTGTCGCCCGGCATCACCATTTC
>JANNGP010000207.1:0-23955 GCA_031403915.1 Betaproteobacteria bacterium | reverse complement strand
CAGCCTCGGTAACAGTGGGCGTGCGCGGTCTGCTTTGTTAGAATGCACCTTTTGCCGCCTGCGGCATCCCAACGCTTTCTGATCGTAGCCCATGACCCGCAAGATTCTCGTTACCTCCGCCCTGCCGTATGCCAATGGCGCTATCCATCTTGGTCATCTGGTCGAATACATCCAGACCGACATCTGGGTGCGCTTCCAGAAGATGCAGCCAAAGGAAAAGGTCAGCGAGTGCTGGTACGTCTGTGCCGACGACACGCACGGCACGCCGATCATGCTGCGCGCCGAGAAAGACGGGATCACGCCGGAAGCGTTGATAGCCCGCGTACATGGCGAGCACTCGCGCGACTTCGCCGGCTTCCATGTCGATTTTGACAATTTCTACACCACGCATTCCGAAGAAACGCGAATCTGCGCGGAGGACATCTACGCCAGATTAAAAGCCGCCGGCCTGATCGAGGCGCGTACCATTGAGCAGTACTACGACCCGCTCAAGCAGATGTTCCTGCCCGACCGCTTCATCAAGGGCGAATGCCCCAAGTGCGGCGCCAAGGATCAGTACGGTGACAACTGCGAAGTGTGCGGAGCGGCCTACACGCCGAATGACCTGAAAAATCCTTACTCCGCCGTTTCCGGCGCAAAGCCCGAACTGCGCAATTCCGAGCATTATTTTTTCAGGCTCTCCGACGCCAGCTGCCAGTCTTTCCTGCGCCGTTGGACGCGTGAGCCGGGACGCCTGCAATCCGAAGCGGCCAACAAGATGCAGGAATGGCTCGGGTTTGACGAAAAAGAAGGTGCAAACAAACTGACCGACTGGGATATTTCGCGCGACGCTCCCTATTTCGGTTTTGAGATTCCCGATGCGCCGGGCAAATATTTCTACGTCTGGCTCGATGCACCGATTGGCTACATGGGTTCGTTCAAGAACTTGTGCGACAGACTCGCCTCCCTCGCCCCCATCGGGGGAGAGGGCCGGGGTGAGGGGGTTCCCACTTTTGACGAGTACTGGAAGCCGGATTCGACGACCGAGCTTTATCACTTCATCGGCAAGGACATTCTCTACTTCCATGCGCTGTTCTGGCCGGCCGAGTTGGAGCATGCCGGCTATCGCACACCAACGAGCGTTTTTGCGCACGGCTTTCTGACCGTCGACGGCGCCAAGATGTCCAAATCGCGCGGCACCTTCATCACCGCCGAAAGCTATCTCACCACCGGCCTCAACCCTGAATGGCTGCGCTACTACTACGCCGCCAAACTCAACAGTACGATGGAAGACATCGACCTCAACCTTGAGGATTTTGCCGCCCGCGTCAATTCCGACCTGATCGGCAAATACGTCAACATCGCCAGCCGCTGTGCCGGTTTCATCAGCAAGAAATTCGACGGCAAGTTAGGCAGCACGGATGCCGCATGGCTCAAGCCGCTGCGCGATGCCGCCACAAGCATTGCCGACGCCTATGAAGCACGTGAGTTCAGCCGCGCCCTGCGCGAAATCATGGCCCTGGCCGACGTGGCCAACGTCGTGGTTAACGAACGCAAACCGTGGGAACTGGCCAAGCAGGACGGCAAGGACGCCGAACTGCACGCCGCCTGCTCGGAGGCCATCGAAGCCTTCCGCCTGCTCACGCTTTACCTCAAGCCGGTACTGCCCAAGGTCGCCGAAGCCGTCGAAAGCTTCTTCGGCATTGCGCCGCTGACCTGGAGCGACGCCACAACGCCGCTGCCGGCCGGTCATACGATCAACACCTACAACCACCTGATGACCCGCATCGACCCGAAACTGATTGCTGCCCTGGTAGACGCCAACATGACATCACTTACTCCCGCCCCAGAAGTCGCACCGCAGAAGGCGGCGCAAAACTCCCCTCTCCCCGTGGGAGAGGGGCAGGGGGTGAGGGCACACAAGCCAAGCCTGCCTCCAGACTTGGTTGCTCGTGCTCGTGAACTTCGCAACAACCAAACAGACGCTGAAGGTCTCCTATGGGGGTTTTTGCGTGATCGCCAAGTCGGCAACGCAAAATTCCGGAGGCAACACCCGTTCGATCTCGGTCATGGACAACGTTACATCCTCGATTTTTTCTGCCAGGAAGCGAAGCTTGCAGTCGAACTTGACGGAAGCCAGCATGCCGATGCCGTTCATTATGACAACGAGCGAACACGTGCCTTGGCCGTTGCCGGTATTCGAGTTCTGCGTTTCTGGAACAATGAATTGCTTCAGGAAACTGTGGCCGTGCTAGAAACGATTCTCGCTGCGCTTGAAGTAAAATCCGCTACCCCAGCCCTCACCCCCAACCCCTCTCCCGCCGGGAGAGGGGAGGAATACATCAGCATCGATGATTTCATGAAGGTCGATCTGCGTATCGCCAAAATCGTCGATGCCGGTCACGTTGAAGGCGCGGAAAAGCTGATCCGCCTGTCACTCGACATCGGCGAGGAGAAACCCAGACAAGTTTTCGCTGGCATCAAGTCGGCCTACGATCCGGCCACGCTGATCGGCCGCCTAACCGTGATGGTCGCCAACCTTGCGCCGCGCAAAATGAAGTTCGGCATGAGTGAAGGCATGGTCATGGCCGCATCAGACCCGGACGGAAAATCACCCGGCATTTTCCTGCTCACCCCGGACAACGGCGCAACGCCTGGAATGCGCGTCAAATAGGCGCGTAAAATACGACGATCATGCAGCGCTTACCTCGACCGAAACTCACCCTGAAGATCGTTTTCTACGCGATCTTCGATGTGCTTGGCATGCTGCTCTTTGCCAACGGCGCCATGTGGTTTGCCAACGGCACCTTGCTCTTCTTTCCCAAGTATGCAGCAAACACCTTCGATGCCGCCATACTCGTTGTCGCCGGCATCGCACTGATGATCTGGGCCGCCGCTCAAATGCTGCGCGAACTGGTCGCCAATCAGGCAAAAATGCCGACAGAGACGCAAGCCCCGGAGAAGTAAGAAAGTGAGACACCGTCCGGGCACCCGAAAAACCTCCTGCCAAGCAACGGGAGCGACGCGGATGGAATGCCTGACATGACGATTCACAAGATTGGCATTGTCATTCTGTGCTGGCTGTTGATCGGCCTCATCGGTATTATTTTTCCGCGCCGCTTCACGCTGATCAGCCGTGTGCTTTTCCCGCTCGGCGCCGTGTGCGGCATCGTCCTCTCACTGCTCGCCCTCACCGGCATGGTGGCCGGCACGCAGGAACTTATCCTGCCCATCGGCCTGCCGGATCTGCCCATGCACCTGCGACTTGATTCACTCTCGGCCTTCTTTCTTTTTCTGCTCGGCGCTACTGCCGCCGGCATTTCGATCTATTCCGCCGGCTATTTCCGCAAGAGTGAAGGCACCGCTCCCGGCCTGCAATGCCTGCTCTATCATGTGTTTCTGGCCAGCATGGCTTGCGTGATGTTGGCTAATGACGGCTATGCCTTCATGGTGGCCTGGGAGTCGATGGCACTCAGCTCCTTCTTTCTGGTGACATCAGAACACCGTCACGCCGAAATCCGGCGCGCCGGCTATCTCTATCTGCTGGTCGCCCATGTCGGCGCGGTGGGTATTCTGCTGTCCTTCGGCGTCATGGCCGGCAGCGCAGGCGACTATACCTTCGACGCCATGCGCGATTTCTCCGCCATGGGCATCTGGCCAAACATCGCCTTTCTGCTTGCCGTGTTCGGTTTCGGCGCCAAAGCCGGTTTGCTGCCCTTGCACATCTGGCTGCCCGAAGCGCACCCGGCCGCGCCCTCGCCAATTTCAGCGATGATGAGTGGCGTCATGCTTAAAACAGCCATTTACGGCTTGCTGCGTGTCAGTTTTGATCTGCTGCATGCGCAACTGTGGTGGTGGGGCGTACTGCTGCTGCTGCTCGGTCTGGCTACCGCGCTCTTTGGCGTCATCTTCTCGACGGTTCAGTCCGACATGAAGCGACTGTTGGCCTACTCCTCCATCGAGAACATCGGGCTGATTGTTGTTGGTTTCGGGCTCGCACTGATCTTCAAATCCTTCATGCTGCCCAATCTGGCAGCACTGGCACTCACAGCAACGCTCTACCACTGTCTCAACCACGCCTTCTTCAAGAGCCTGCTCTTCCTGTGCACCGGCTCGGTGTTGCACGCCACGCGCGAGCGCAATCTCGGCAAGTTGGGCGGTTTGATTCACCGCATGCCCTGGGTCACCTGGCTGGCGCTGGTTGGCGTGCTGGCCTCAGCCGGCCTGCCACCCCTCAATGGTTTTGTTTCGGAATGGCTACTGCTGCAAAGTTTCCTGTTCACTGCCGGCCTGCCGCAGGGTTACCTCAACATGTTGTTGCCAGTCGTTGCCGCGGCCGTTGCCCTCATCGCCGCGCTCGCCGGTTTTGCCATGGTCAAGTTTTTCGGGGTCGTTTTCCTCGGCCAGCCGCGCGAGGAGAAACTCGCGCAAGCCCATGACGCCGGACGACTTGAGCGCCTCGGTCTGCTCTGGCTGGCCGTTGGCTGCGTGCTGCTCGGCCTGTTGCCCAATGTCGTGATTGCCATGCTTGACCCGGTCACCCGACTGCTCGTTGGCGGTGGCCTGGGCTTCACCGCCGGCAGCCACGGCTGGTGGCTTCTGGCACCGATCAGCGAAGATCGAGCCAGCTACAGTCCGGCCATTTTCCTGGGCAGTCTGGCCATTATCATTCCGCTTGTTTACTGGGCGGTTCGCCGTTATTACCACGGGCGCCTGAAGCGTGTCCCGGCCTGGGATTGCGGCTTCCCATTGCAAACCAGTCGGATGCAGGATACCGCCGAGGGTTTTGGCCAGCCGATTCGCAGAATCTTCTCGCCCTTTTTTAAACGCACACGCGAGCACCCCTCGCCTTTCGACACCCAGCCGCGTTATCGCAGCATTGTCGAAGACCCCTTCTGGTATTGGCTCTATCTGCCGATCGCCCGAATTGTGGAGCACGGAACACGCCTTATCGCCTTCCTGCAACAGGGGCGCATTGCGATTTACCTGCTTTACAGCTTTGTCACCCTGCTCACCCTTCTGGTCGTAACACGCGGATGAATTTCTACGCCCTCTTGGCCCAACTGCTGGAACTGGCCATTGCCCTGCTCATGGCACCCATCCTCAATGGCTGGGTCAATCAGTGCCGTGCCTGGCTGCAAAACCGTTCGGCGCCCCCCTTGCTGCAAACCTACTACACGCTGAGCAAACTGTTCCACAAAGACGTTCTGCTGGCACACAACGCCTCGTCACTGTTCCGCGCAGCCCCCTACATCATCTTTTCGTGCATGGCCCTGGCAGCCGCCATCGTGCCGACTTTATCAACCGATCTTATTCTCTCTCCCGCCGCCGATGCCATCGCCCTCGTCGGACTGTTCGCGCTGGCGCGTGTGTTCATTGCCCTGGCCGGCATGGATGTGGGCACCTCGT
This sequence comes from Betaproteobacteria bacterium, assembly GCA_031403915.1. Lineage (GTDB taxonomy): Bacteria > Pseudomonadota > Gammaproteobacteria > Burkholderiales > Rhodocyclaceae > Propionivibrio. The sequence goes on along the minus strand of JANNGP010000207.1, from coordinate 18,567 downwards.
TTGGCACGCTCGGCGCACGCCGTGAAATGTTCATCGGCTTCCTCGCCGAGCCGGCACTGCTGATGGTTTTCTTTACGGCCTCACTGATCTCGCAATCCACTTCGCTATCCACCATTGTTGAAACCCTGGCACAGAGCGACTTCGTGATCTACCCCAGCCTGGCCTTTGCCGGGGTCGCCTTCACCATGGTTTCGCTGGCCGAAAATGCCCGCGTGCCGATCGACAACCCGACCACCCACCTTGAACTGACCATGGTGCACGAAGCCATGATCCTTGAATACTCGGGTCGCCATCTGGCGCTTATCGAATGGGCCGCCTGCCTCAAACTTTTTGCCTACTCCTGCCTCGGCATCGCCCTGTTTTTCCCCTTTGGCATTCCCCAAACAGCCGATCCCGCCTCACTCGCCCTAGCCACGACCTTCCTGATTCTGAAACTGCTCGTCGGCGGCTTCCTGCTGGCGCTGATTGAAACGCTGAGTGCCAAGATGCGTATCTTCCGTGCGCCGGAATTTCTCGGCACAGCTTTCCTGCTCGCCGTACTGGCCATGCTGGTGCACCTGTTGCTGGAGACCGGGCAATGAGTACGGCGCTGATGCAGGCCGTTCCTTATAGCAGCCAGGTGATCAACCTGTGTGCAGCAATCATGTTGCTGCTTGGCTTCGCCATGCTGTCTCAGCGCCGCGTGCTGACCCTGATCAACCTGTTCATGCTGCAGGGACTGGTGCTCTTTGTATCAACCCTGATTGTCGCCATCAGCACCAGCCAGAACCACCTCCTGTGGTCGGCGGGGCTCACCCTGCTGCTCAAGGTCATCGCCCTGCCCTATATCCTGCATCGCCTGATCCGCAAACTGTCCGTCAAATGGGATATCGAGACCCTACTCAACATCCCGACCACCATGCTCATTGGTATTGCGCTGGTGGTTATTGCCTTCAACGTGGCGCAACCGATTTCGCAACTCTCGGGAACCATCACGCGTGCCACCATCGGCATTGCGCTGGCCTGCGTGCTGCTCGCCTTCCTGATGATGATTACGCGCAGCAAGGCCGTGCCTCAGGTGATCGCTTTTCTGGCCATGGAAAACGGCCTCTTTTTTGCCGCCACTAGCGCCACCTATGGCATGCCGATGGTCGTTGAACTCGGCATCGCGCTCGACGTCATGGTCGGCATGGTCATCCTCGGCGTCTTTTTCTTCCAGATCAGACAACAGTTCGACAGTCTCGACATTCGCCAGATGGAGAGGATCAAGGAAGAATGAGCGGAATGATCGAACTGGCTCTGGTTCTCGCCATTCCATTAGTCACCTCTGCGGTGCTGGCGCTCTTTGGGCACCGGCGTGGCGCAGCGGAAATCAATTCGGCAGGCAGCCTGCTCACCCTGATCGCCGCCGGTATTCTGACCGTGCGCGTGATCAGCGAAGGCTCCATGACGCTGTTCGATGAGCAATTCTTCGTCGACCCGCTCAACGTATTCCTGATCGCCCTGACCGCCCTTGTAGGCTTTACCACCTCACTTTTCTCGCGCCCCTACATGCGCATCGAGCACGACCACGGCCGCCTCTCGGCGGCCCGCCTGCGCCTTTACCACAGCATGTTCCAGATGTTCATGTGCACCATGCTTGTCGCGCTATCGACCAATAATCTGGGCATCCTGTGGGTAGCCATGGAAGCGGCAACGCTGACCACCGTACTGCTGGTTGCGCTCTACCGCACGCCGGCCAGCCTAGAGGCGGCGTGGAAATATTTCATCCTGTGCGGCGTCGGCATCGCCCAGGCGCTGTTTGGCACCATCCTGATTTACTTTGCGGCAGAGCGCGTGCTTGGCCATGAAGGGGGCGCACTGCTGTGGACGCACCTCGACGCCGTCAAGACCCAGCTTGAACCCACGGTTCTTTCGTTGGCCTTTGTATTTCTGTTTGTGGGTTATGGCACCAAGACCGGCCTCGTACCGCTGCACAACTGGCTGCCCGATGCCCACGCCGAAGGCCCGACACCGGTGTCTGCGGTACTTTCCGGCCTGCTGCTCAACGTTGCGCTGTACGCCATCATCCGCTGCAAGGTACTGGTCGATGGCGCACTGGAAACGCATTTTGCCGGCAACCTGATGATCGCCTTCGGCCTGCTGACGGTGGTTGTTCCCGCCTTCTATCTGTCGCGCCAAAAAGACGTCAAACGGCTCTTCGGTTATTCCTCGATCGAGCACATGGGGCTGATCACCTTCGCTTTCGGCATGGGCGGGCCGGTCGCCAGCTTTGCCGGGCTGTTGCACATGACCGTGCATTCACTCACCAAATCAGCCATATTCTTCGCTGTGGGCCATGCCTCGCAAATGGCCGGCACCCAGATCATCGACAACATCAAGGGACTGATCAAACAATCTCCGACCATCGGCTGGGGGCTGATGCTCGGCTCGCTAGCCATTCTCGGCATGCCGCCTTTCGGCGTATTCACCAGCGAATTCCTGATCCTGACCACCTCGATCAAGCTTCACCCGTGGGCCACGCCGATTCTGCTCATTGCGCTGGGCGTGTCTTTTGCCTCAATTTTCCACAAAGTGCAGAACATGGTTTTTGGCGAACCCACGGTGCAACCACTCAAACACAATCCGGCACTGCTGCCCGTCTTTGTCCACCTCGGACTGGTGCTCATGCTGGGTTTGTGGATTCCGCCCTACCTCGCCGAGTGGTACCGGCAAGCGGCCAAACTCATCGGATGAAGTTTTATGACCGTTAAAAAAATCCACCGTACCCCAAGGGTATTTCCTGCGGGGCACAATGACGCAAAGGGGCAAAGGCAACACAAAGGAATCAACTTGCTCTCGAAATGTTGCACTGAATGTCCTTCGGTTTTCTTTGCGAAATCTTTGCCCCTTTGCGCCTCTGCGGTGGGTGTTCCAGTTTTTTCTCACAGCGACTGAGCGACTGCATGCAATTTCTCAATCAACCCATCGAATTCAAAGTCCTGACCGACCACGCCACGCTGACCTGCGCGGCGCAAGTCAGTGCCCGCGAACTGATCGCCTTCTGCACGGCCGCTCACACCGCCGAGCGCCGTCTGGTGGCGCTGTGGGGCAGCGATGAACGCGATCACGACGCCAAGTTCGGTTATGCGCTGCATGTCGCTTTCGATCTAGCCGAAGGGCTGGCCTGCCTGACGCTGCCTCTGGCGACCGAGAACCCCGAGTTTCCCGATCTCTCGCTACCCTTCCCGGCAGCCGACCGCATGCAGCGTGCGTTGCGCGACATGATTGGCGCCGCACCGGATGCAGGCGACCAGCGCCCCTGGCTGCGCCATGCCAACTGGCCAGCCGATTACTACCCGCTGCGGCGCGACACCCCCGACGCCCGTTTTGAAACGAAAAACGAGGACTATCCCTTCGTGCGTGTCGAGGGCGATGGCGTGCACGAAATCCCGGTTGGCCCGATCCACGCCGGCATCATCGAGCCCGGCCATTTCCGTTTTTCGGCCATGGGCGAAAGCGTTCTGCGTCTTGAGGAACGACTTGGCTGGAAGCACAAAGGAATCGAGCGTCGCTTTGTGGGCATGGGGCTGAGTGAGGGTGCCCAACTGGCCGGCCGCGTTTCCGGCGACACGACAGTCGCTTACGCCTGGGCCTACAGCCAGGCCGCAGAAGCCATCAGCGGAATCATGCCGCCGCCACGCTCATTGTGGTTGCGTGCACTGCTGCTCGAACGCGAGCGCGTGGCTAATCATCTGGGCGATCTGGGATACCTCGGCAATGACGTTGCACTTTCGTTCGGGCTGATGCAGTTCATGCGTCTCAAGGAAGACTGGGCCCGGCTCAATGTCAAACTGTTCGGGCACCGTCTGCTGATGGATCGTGTCATCCCGGGTGGGGTCACGGTTGATCTCGACTCCAAAGGCGCACAGGAAATTATTGACCAATGCCAGACAGTCGGACATCAAGTGCGCAAATTGAAAGGCATTTATGACGAACACGCCGGCTTGCAGGATCGCTTCCTCAGCACCGGCCGTGTCACACCGCAACTGGCCAAGCGGCTAGGTGTGATTGGCCTGGCCGGTCGTGCCAGCGCCCAGTGGTGGGATCTGCGCTGCAACCATCCCGGCGAACCCTATGATCAACTGGCACCGAAAATAGTGACCGAACGCAACGGCGATGTGGCGGCACGCGCGCTGGTTCGTTTTGCCGAAATTTTCGAAGCCTTGCGCCTGATCCAGAAAGCCATCATTGAGATGCCGCAAGGCAGTCTCTGCAACGAACTGCGCAGTGAGGCCAACAAACGCGGTTTCGGCTGGATCGAGGGTTGGCGCGGTGACGTTCTGGTTGCACTGGAAACCGGTGCCGACGGCAAGATACGTCGCTGCCATTGCCACGACCCGTCCTGGCAAAACTGGCCTGCCCTTGAACATGCGGCCATCGATAACATCGTTCCTGACTTTCCGCTGATCAACAAATCGTTCAACCTCTCCTACGCCGGCCAGGATCTGTAGCCCCCATAACATTCATGGAAACAACTTGTGCCAAATGAAACCAGAAAACCTTAGCCCTCACCCCAACCCTCTCCCGGCTCTGCATTTCCTGCGGTCACGGGAGAGGGTGCGCGGCAGCGCGGTGAGGTCAAATAGAAATTTTTTTGGCACTTTTAACGTAACTGAGTATTTGCCATGTTCCCGATAATTCGACAAATACTGCGCACCGGCATCGTCACCGAACCGGCACCCGCCGTTGACGAGGCCTTGCGTGCCACCACACAGCGGCTTTCCGAGGCCATGCTCAAGCAACTCGGCCGCGCGCTGGTCATCCGCCACATCGATGCCGGTTCGTGCAATGGCTGCGAACTGGAAATCCACGCACTAAACAACCCCTACTACAATCTCGAAGCCCTCGGCATCAAATTCTCCGCCAGCCCGCGCCACGCCGACCTGTTGCTGGTCACCGGCCCGGTGGCCAAAAACATGGCGGTCGCCGTCAAGCGGGCTTACGACGCCACACCGGAGCCCAGGCTGGTCGTTGCGGTTGGCGATTGCGGCTGTACCGGCGGCATCTTTGGCGAGAGCTATGCCTCCTGCGGCCGCGTCTCCAATGTCATCCCGGTCGATGTTTCAATCCCCGGCTGCCCGCCCACCCCGCTACAACTGATGCAGGGCATCCTGGCCGCCATCACCCCGGCAAAAGCGCCCGTAGGCGGCACAACCAATACTTGAGCGAAGCAGCATGGCGCACCTCACCCGCCATCTCATCATTCACGGCCGCGTTCAGGGCGTCGGCTTCCGCTGGTCACTGAGCACCGAAGCCAGGGCATTGGGACTCAGCGGCTGGGTGCGCAACCGCCGGGACGGCACGGTGGAGGCTCTGGTTTGCGGCACACCCGAAGCGGTGGAAGCGATCACCGTCTGGGCGCACCAAGGCCCACCCCACGCGCATGTCGAACGTGTCATCAGCAACGACCAGCCTGACAACAGCGGAACTGCCTCGCTTACCGGTTTCGAAACCCGACCGACCTTCTGATGGGCGGTTCCGCATGCGAAACTGAACTGATAGACTACCTGACATGGATTACACACTGACCGAACATGCAGAAAAGGCTTTCGCGTGCTGCGAGTGATCTACAATGAAACCGTTGACCCTGTAACCATAGTTACAGCGTATTTTGATGACGAGGTAACCGATCTATGAAACTTGAATTTGACCCCCACGCCGACGCGGCCTATTTTGGCATTTCCGATGCCGAAGTCGAGACAACGCGCGAAATCGAATCCGGTATTGTTGCCGACTACGACGCAGAAGGTCATCTGGTCGGCATCGAAGTGCTTTCAATCAGCAAACGTGGCAATCAACCCCTGAAACAAGCCGCTTAATCCCTCCGAATAATAGAGGGTCAGATTGTCTTTTGTGCGGCCATGAATCCTCTCTGATTCCATGGCGCACGCCAAGCCGCATTGCGCTCGCCTGATCCTCCTTGAAATTCCGCTGCACATCGACCAGCCCGCCACTGAAGCCGGCGAAACCTTTGCCGGATTTGAACAACGACCTACTTTATAATTTGCCGGGAACTTGCTGAACGACTATGCTGACTAACTGACACTGGATTCAAACTCCATTCGTTTTACCCCCACTGTTCAACAACAATTAACCTCAGGAGAAAAACCATGGCCGTTCTCGTCAGCAAACAAGCCCCCGATTTCACCGCCCAGGCCGTTATGGGCAACAATGAAATCCGCGAATACACTCTGTCCAAGGAAACCAAGGGCAAATACACCGTTATCTTCTTCTATCCGCTCGACTTCACTTTCGTTTGCCCGTCCGAACTGATCGCCTTCGACCACCGTCTGGCCGAGTTCAAGCAGCGCGGCGTTGAAGTGATCGGCGTCTCGATCGACTCGCAATTCACCCACCTGGCCTGGAAGAACACCCCGGTCAACAATGGCGGCATCGGCCAGGTGCAATATCCGCTGATCGCCGACGTCAAACACGAAATCTGCCGTGCCTACGACGTCGAATTCGGCGCGGCCGGTGTTGCTTTCCGTGGCTCCTTCCTGATCGACAAGAAGGGTGTTGTCCGCCACCAGGTGGTTAACGATCTGCCGCTCGGCCGTAATGTCGACGAAATGCTGCGCATGGTTGATGCCCTGCAATTCACCGAAGAGCACGGCGAAGTCTGCCCGGCGGGCTGGAACAAGGGCAAGGCCGGAATGAAGGCTTCGACCGCAGGTGTTGCTGAATACCTGGCAGCCCACTCCAAGGAACTGTAAGTCTGTAAGCCGGCGCGGCAACTGCCGCCCCGCATCAAAAGCCCCGCCTGATTTCGGTCACGCGGGGCTTTTTCTTGGCCGAATTCAATCTCATTTGACAAGAAAAGAGCAAACAGAATGTGGTGCCGGAAGTAACAACCCGAAATGGAATCGAGAATTAGTTGGACAAAAGGCAGAATCGTCACTGACTCTTCATCGGCCAATCCGGCCATTGGGGTGTCGCGCCACCAACGACCGCAATGACCGCTGAGGCCGATGAGCCGCAGTTCAGTGCCCCCACAGGCGACAGATCAACTCCTGTTACCATCCCCAACAAGGGCACGATGTTGGTCTGAGCTTGCCTTGGTGCTGGACGATAACGGAACAGATCTGCACTCGATCTGGCTCGATCAATGACGAGGCAGATCCGTTCCTGTTGTTCCGCTTAAACCAGGCGGGTTACGTCTTTGGCGACCGTGGGATAGTTCTCGCTCATCGCGATGTCATGCCCCGGGAAAATCTTACCTATGGCGGCCTGCGACTTTACCTTGTCGAAACTCTGGATCCATGCCGGCATGTCCATGACAAAGGTGCTGCCGATGTTCTCTTCAATCCCGCGGAACATGTGGGCGAGGTCAGAGCCCACGATTGCCGGTCCTGAAGCAGTATTTACCCGAACCACCTGAAGGCCCAGCGTGTGACCCGGAGCCAACAACAAGTCAAGGCCGGGTGCTAACTTGTAATCCCCGTCAATGATCGCCAGTCGACCAGCCCCCGCCAGTTCTGCAAGCACCCTGTTTGCGGGCGGATCGAAGAGGAATGCTATCGGTTTGCGTTCTACTAGCGGACTTTTCACTAAGAAGTCAAATTCACGCTTCTGCACATAAAACTTGGCTTTGGGGAAGGTTTTCGCGAAACCATCAATGTTGCCGATGTGATCCCAATGGCCATGTGTGATGACGACACGGGTTACATTTGTGGCATTGATATCCAAGCGCGCAAGCACTTCGATGGGATCGGTGTATCCAGGAACCTTGCGTGCCGCTCCCAAAGCGGGACTGGCGCCGGTATCCACTACCGTGACTTCACCATTCTTTGCTTTGATAGCCCAAACGTAATAGTTGATTGGGGCATCTTGATCATATCCGGTGTTCCACATGAAGATGGCCATTTTCCGCTGGAGTGTCCCGCCATATTTAAAAGCATAGATTTCATGTTCGGGTTCGAGGCCGGCGGCACGGGCAATGCCGGAGTTCTTGTTAAAACTGCTCGCAGCCAGCTCGGTAAGAATTGACATCCCTACGACAGCGGTACCGAACTTCAGGCCGTCCTTCAGAAAGTTCCGACGATTGGTTTCGTCCATTTTGATTCTCCCCTCCAAAATTGGATTAACAGACTTCAAAATCCGCGTGTTATGTGACCGGCAGTAATGAACTCAAGGACGCTTTCCGCAAACTCGAAGAAAGCGGAGCAGAACGAAAGGGGTTCCCGGTTTCAAAGCAGCCGGCTCAAAAAGCGGTTATGCCGTTCCATTATAGGCCTGGCTCGCGAAAAAGATATGCGGAGGTTTCGACCATGACCTATCCAGATGAACAAGGGGCTCAAGGAGACTGTGATGCATAGCGGGTCGTCACCTACGGCGTTCATCCTGCCCAGGAATCTCATTTGCTCTACTGTTGCAAAGGCATCGAACAGGAGTAAGCTTGCCGCACAATGCTCGGAACCACTCTGGTTGCCCATTCACCCCACTCATGAAAGGTTAGCTATGAATATCGTTGCGCGCGTCAAGGAAATCCTGCTTACTCCGAAACAGGCATGGCCGGTTATCGAGGCCGAATCGACGAACGTCACCACGCTTTATACGCAGTACATCATGATTCTGGCGCTGATCCCGGCCATTGCCGCATTCATCGGCATGTCAATGGTCGGCGTCAGCGCTTTCGGTTTTTCAGTGCGTGTCCCGCTTCTGACGGGCTTGGTCAACATGGTCGTTAGTTACATCCTGTCGCTGGCCATGATTTATGTGTTGGCGCTGATTGCCGATGCGCTGGCACCTACTTTCGGCGGCCAGAAGAACAGCATGCAAGCACTCAAGCTGGTGGCTTACGGAAGTACAGCCGGGATGGTTGGCGGCATCTTTTCGGTGATTCCAGCACTTGGCGCGCTCGGGCTGCTGGCCTCACTGTATTCCATCTACCTGCTCTTCCTCGGCATTCCGGTGATGATGAAATCGCCGCAGGAAAAGGCACTGCCCTATACCGCCGTATTGCTTGTCTGCGGGCTGGTGGCCGGTGCCATCATCGGCGGTGTCTCGGCTGTTCTGAGATAGTTTTTCGCCGGGTCTTGCGGACTCTCACAAAGGAGAGTCCGCAGAGATCACTTCAGGTTCTTTGCGGATAGCAGTATCGCCTGCCCCACCGCAAAACCGATACTGATTCCCTTTTGCTCGTCGCCCCAAACGCAGGTGCGAATGCCAATCGTCTCATCGCATCGCGCGGGCTCACCGATGATTGTTTTGACCTCCTCGTAGGACTGACCGACTTTGAGCTTGTTGTAATTGTCCATGCTCAGTTGGCTGCCACAGGCGGCAAGAAGAATACCAAACATGGTAAATGATGCGTTGCGCAACAGGTTACGGGAAATCATTAATAACTCCTTATGGTTTGAACAGCAACACGTTACGCGTAATCGATGCTGACATTCTCGGTGCTCAGCCAGTCACCGAGTGCTGTCAGCAAATCGTCTTCGAGGCGCACCCGGCTGTTTTCACCGAGGTTCAATTCGCACACCGCATCGGCGTTGCGGTACAACAAACGCACCGGGCAATTGCCGGGGGTGTAGGGCGCCAGCAAAGCGCGCAAACGCTGCACGGCGGCAAGCGCATTCGGCCCGCTGGCCTGGCCATTGAGCGAGAGACGCAGATGCTTGGCGAAGCGGCCGCGTGCCTCAGCCAGCGTGAGCAGACGTTCAGCAATAACACGCACTTTGCCTTCGCCGGCAAAGTCATCGCGCTGCACCTTGCCTTCGATGATCAGCACGTCGTCATCTTTGATCTTGGCGCGTTCAGCCTCAAAAATTTCGTTGAACACCGAGACTTCCAGTGACGTTGTTCCATCGTCAATTTGAACAAAAGCCATTTTCCCGCGCGAGGTGAATTTGGTGCGCACGCCCACCACCAGGCCGGCCAGAAGTTGCGGTTCTTTTCTGGCCTGCAGCGCAGCCAGCGGCTTGCGCGCAAAACGCGACACTTCGGCCTGAACACCGTGAAACGGATGCCCCGAGAAGAAGTAGCCAAGGGCCAGTTTCTCTTCGGTCAGTTTTTGTCTTTCCTTCCAGCGCGGCGCCTCGCGATACTGCGGGCCGTGTTCGGCACTCGTAGCACTGTCGAACACGTCGAACAGGCTCACCTGCATGGCGTTGCGTTCGGCCTGCTCGGCCGCTTCCATGGCGATCCCGACAGAGGCCATCAGGCGCGCGCGATGATCGTCGAGTACATCAAAGGCACCCGCCCGGATCAGGGCTTCAACAGTGCGCCGGTTGACCATGCGCTTATCCACCCGCTGGCAGAAATCGAACAGATCCTTGAAGGGGGCGCCGCTCTCACGTGCCTTGAGAATTGAAGTTACCGCCTGCTCGCCGGTACCTTTGACCGCACCCAAACCATAGCGAATGGTGCTGCGATCAACCGGCGTAAACCGGTATTCCGAGGCATTCACATCCGGCGTGAGGACGGTGATCTTGTTGGCAATCGCATCGTCGTAAAATATTTTCACCGAATCGGTGTTGTCCATGTCCGACGACAAGGTCGCCGCAATAAAGGCCGAACTGTGGTGCGCCTTGAGCCAGGCCGTCTGATAAGTCAGAACGGCATAAGCCGCGGTGTGCGACTTGTTGAAACCGTATTCGGCAAACTTTTCCATGAGGTCGAAAAGCTGCATGGCCAGCTTCTCGTCGTAGCCTTTTTTCTTCGCGCCCTCGCGCATCAGGTCACGATGCAAGGCCATGTCCTCGGCCTTCTTTTTACCCATGGCACGGCGCAACAGGTCGGCACCGCCGAGCGTGTAGCCGCCGATAATCTGGGCGATCTGCATCACCTGTTCCTGGTACACGATCACGCCGTAGGTCGGCTCCAGACACACCTTCAGATCGTCGAGGTAGTACTCGATCTTCTGCTGCCCTTTCTTGCGCAGGATGAAGTCATCGACCATGCCCGACCCGAGCGGGCCGGGGCGGTACAGTGCGAGCACGGCGATGATGTCCTCGAAGCGGTCGGGTGCCAGCTTCTTGAGCAGCTTTTTCATGCCCTCCGATTCAACCTGGAAGATCGCCGTGGTGTTAGCGTCCTTGAGGATCTGATAGGCCTTCGGATCATCAAAAGTGAGCGCATCAAGATCGGGACGCACACCGGTCAGCTTTTCGACATAATCGACGGCCAGCTTGATGATGGTCAGGTTGCGCAAGCCCAGGAAGTCGAACTTGACCAGACCGACTTTTTCGACATCGTCCTTGTCGAATTGCGAGATGACCGAACTGCCGCCATCCGCCGAATAGAGCGGGCAAAAATCGGTGAGCTTGCCCGGCGCGATGAGAACGCCGCCAGCGTGCATGCCGACGTTGCGTGTCAGATCCTCAAGGCGAGCTGCCAGATCAAACAGGTCACGAACTTCTTCTTCCTCGTCAATTTTGGCCTTGAGCTGCGGCTCGGCTTCAATGGCTTTGGCCAGCGACAGCGGCTTATTGGCTTCCAGCGGGATCAGCTTGGACAGTTGATCGCAGAAGTTGTACGGCAGATCAAGCACTCGCCCGACATCGCGGATAACTGCTTTCGACGACATGGTGCCAAAGGTGGCGATCTGCGACACCGCCGCCGCGCCGTATTTCTCGCGTACGTACTCAATGACGCGCCAGCGGTTGTCCTGACAGAAGTCGATATCGAAGTCGGGCATCGACACCCGTTCGGGATTCAGGAAACGCTCGAAGAGCAAGGCGTAACGCAGCGGATCAAGATCGGTAATGCCGAGCGAAAAAGCGACCAGCGAGCCGGCCCCAGAACCCCGGCCGGGGCCGACCGGGACGCCGTTATTCTTGGCCCAGTTAATGAAGTCGGCCACGATCAGGAAGTAGCCGGGAAAGCCCATCTGTACGATGGTATCGGTCTCGATCTTCAGGCGTGAATCGTAAGTCGGGCGCTGCGCCTGGCGCTGCGCCGCATCGGGAAACAAATGCAACAAACGCTTTTCAAGACCGCGCGCGGCTTCCTGACACAGGAAATCGTCGAGCGTTATGCCGTCCGGCGTGGGAAAGTCCGGCAGATAGTTTTTACCGAGCGTAATCTGCAAATTGCATCGCTTGGCAATTTCGACCGAATTGGCCAGCGCTTCCGGCAGATCGGAAAACAGCTCAACCATCTCCTCCGGCGATTTGAAGTATTGCTCTTCGGTGTACAACTTCGGGCGCCGCGCGTCGCCCAGCATATAGCCCTCGGCGATACACACGCGCGCTTCGTGCGCCTTGAAATCGTCGCGCTCAAGAAACTGGATCGGATGCGTCGCCACCAGCGGCAAGCCCAGATCGGCGGCCAGATCGGCGGTGGCAGCAATCAGCGCTTCCTGCTGCGCCTGCCCGCGCGGATGCACGCGTTGCAGTTCAAGGTAATAACTGCCGTGGAACATGCTGGCCCAGTAGCGCGCACGGGTGGCGGCCTGTTCAACATTGCCCTGCAACAGGGACTCACCGACATCACCACAGCCCGCACCAGAGAGCGCAATCAGCCCATCCGTTCCGACTTCGCGCAACATCTGCCGGGTGATTTCGGCACGGCCCCGCATACGCGGCGCCAGATAAGCGCGCGTCAGCAACTCGCAAAGCTGCAGGTAGCCTTGGTGCGACCGGCACAGCAACAGCAGTCGATAGGGGCGATCCGGGTCGGTCTTGTTGGCCAGAAAAACATCACTGCCAAGCAGCGCTTTGACGCCCTTGCCGCGCGCCGACGAATAGAACTTGACCAGCCCGAAAAAATTGGCGAGGTCGGTGAGCGCCAGTGCCGGCATACCGTATTCCGCCGCCCGCGCCAGCGCATCGTCGAGGCGAACAATGCCATCAGTGACAGAGTATTCGCTGTGCAGGCGGAGATGAACGAAAGGGGGCAAAACGCATTGCTCAGGCATCTTGCCATTTTACTCCGATGCGTGTCATGCCAAGAGAAAGCTTTCCTCGATTCAGCCCGTCTTTCCCGAAACAGACGCTTACAACTCCTTACGACAGCACAACACACGCCTTGGCAATTCTGGCTATGCTGAGCTCAGCACTTACTAAAGGAGTAGTCATGAAAAATAAATTCGCTGCCGCTCTCGCACTTTCACTCGGCCTGCTCTCGGCAAATGCCGCCATGGCTGACAATACCGTCTGGGGCGCCCTGATCGGTGGTGGTGCCGGTGCGGCGGTGGGCAGTTCGATCCACGGCCGCAACGGTGCCATCGTCGGCGGGGCGCTCGGTGCGGCAGCCGGTGCCGCCATCGGCTCGCAACAATACCGCTATCAGACTCAGGCAGGATACTATTCACCGCCTCCGGTTTACTACACGCCGCAGCCGGCGTATTACTCGCCACAGGTGTATTACAGCCCACCGGTGCGTATCGTTCAGCAACCGGTCTATTACGTACAGGACGGGTATGGCCGAGGCTACCGGGGTCACCATAATAACCACGACCGGGGCAGGCATGGCAATAATCACGGTTACGGCGGGCGTCACTATTGATCGGCGGCGCATTCAGGCTTGAACCAGAATGCGCAGAAATACACCAGCAGCCAGTCAACGAAAAAATAGCGAAACACCAAGCCACCAAGACGACCGAAGGAAGTGCAGAGCTCACCAAGAGGGCACCAAGTTAAGGCCATGCTTGCCTTGGTGAAACTTTGTGTCCTTTGTCCCTCTACAGGGAGGCTTCGCGCTGACTTGGTGGTGAAAGCTTTATCCTTGCCTTTCAAGATGAACGCCTGCTAACCGTCAACCCAGTCGATAATCGGCTGCCATTGCTCCCTGTCCTTTTCGGCTCGCGAGGGCGACAGATCAAAGAGCGTCATGCCGTTGGCCGCCGCCTGCACATAGAGTTGTGTGTCGCGCAGACAGGTCAGCACAGGCAGGTCGTAGGACGACAAAAAACGATCCAGTTCACCGGCGGCTCGCGTACGCGCATCGACCCGCATGCCTACCACCGCCACAAAAGCGCGTTCTTTGCGGATGGCCTTTTCTTCGAGCAGCAGTTCAAGAAAATGACGTGTCGCCAGAATGTCGAACAGTGAGGGCTGAACCGGAATGATCACCCGATTGACCTGCTTGAGCAGGCGCTCAAGCATCTTGCCATGCAATCCGGCGGCGCTATCCAGCACCACATGGGTCGTATCTTTGGGTGGCCGTGCCGGCTGGTTTGTTTCGATATCCCAGCTCCGAATCAGCGGCAAGGAACTGGGGCGGATCGCCAGCCAGTCACGCGCCGAATGCTGACGATCCGTATCCCCGAGCATGACCTGATGGCCGCAACGCGCGAAATAGCCGGCCAGATTAGTCGCCAACGTTGATTTCCCCGAGCCGCCCTTGGGGTTGGCAATCAGAAATGATTTCATATCGTAGCCTTGGACATTGCCTCGGATTCGAGACGAAGCAGCTGATTGCGCACGAGATTGATGTGCTCGCGCAAGGTGTAGAAAAGATCGCTGAAGGCTAGCGGAATATTGCGCGCATAGGCGTCTTCCTCGATACGAACGAGCCGTGTCAGATACTCCGCATGACGAGACAATTCGTAATTTTGCCGTAATTCGTTTTCAAGGAATTTCAAATCCCCATAGCTGCGAAAAATCTTGGAGCGCACCCGCCAGCTGTAGATGGATGGCGCCGCCTTAAGCAAGGGAAATAGCAGAATGATGACCGGCAGCAAGAGAACAAAAAGACGCTCAACCAGCACAGCGATCCAGAAAGGCAGATAGCGCTGCAGGAAAGGCGGGCCGGACTTGTAGTAGCGTTGCGCATCGTCCGAGAGGCCAAAGCTTTGATCCTTGTAGGCCGGGAATTCTCCGGCACGCTGGAAGAATCCGCTCTTCCCGTTCACCTCGCTCATGGCCTGCAGCAACAGGCTGGCGAGAGCGGGATGCAGTCCGTCACGCACAACGACGTTGGCCGTTGTCGCCAGCAGTACGGTATCGCGTGGCGGCATATCGCGCACCAGATCGACGACACCGCGCGGCAAAACAATTTTGGAGAGGAACGGGAAACGCCGGGTATACGCATCGGCCTGACTGAAACTCATCACACGCACGTCAGGCGTCCGCAACATCGCCTGCACCACAGGCGACTCCTGCGCGGCCACGACAAAGGCGGCATCGATTGTGCCCTGTTTCAAGGCTTCCGCCGCACTGAGCCCGGCCAGCGGCAGCAGATTCTTGCTGTTTGCCGGAATCTCGTTGGCCTCCAGCAATTGCAGTGCAAGGCCGCGGATACCGCTGCCTTCATCGCCCACCGCGATGCGCTGGCCGCTAAGCTGAAACAGCTTGTCGATCCGGTGCTCACTGCGGTAAAACACCCAGACCGGCTCATAAGACACGCTACCCAGAGAACGCAGATTACTGTCGTCGTCTTTACCCATCACCTCCTTGACACCGCCCTGCACGAAGGCAATGTCAGCCTCGCCTTTCTGGACACGTTCCAGATTCTGCACAGAACCGGCCGAAGTCTTGATTTCCAGCGTGATGCCATTGAGCACCAGGTGTTCGGCGTAGCGCTTGGCATAGGCGTAGTAGGCTCCTGTCTCGCTGCCTGTACTGATCGTCATGTGACGCGGCGGCGCCGGCTCGACAAACTGATAGGCCACCGCAAAACCGATGGCGGTTATCAGGACAATCGGCCAGGCGGTCGCCAGCAGATCGCGGATCGAAACAAACTTGGCGCGCAGTTTGTTCATGGCACCAGAATCGTCGAGCCCGTTGTCTTGCGGGATTCAAGATCACGATGCGCATTGGCCGCATCGGCCAGCGCATACGTCTGATTAACCTCAATTTTTACCTTGCCCGAACCGACTACGTCAAAAAGCTCCTTGCCGAGGGCGACCAACTCATCGCGCTTGGCGGTGTAATGTGCCAGAGTCGGCCGGGTAATGAAGAGCGATCCCTTCTGCGACAGCAAGAGCGGATCAAACAATGCCACCGGCCCGGACGCATTGCCGAACGAAACCATCATGCCACGTACGCGCAGGCTATCGATTGAGCCCATGAAGGTGTCTTTGCCGACGCCGTCGTAGACCACGGCCACGCCTTCGCCGCCGGTCAATTCGCGCACCCGTTTGGCCACGTCTTCGCGCGTGTAATAAATGATGTGATCGCAGCCGTGCGCCATCGCCAAAGCGGCCTTGGCTTCGTTCGACACCGTCCCGATGACTGTCGCGCCCAGCGCTTTCGCCCACTGGCAGGCAATCAGCCCGACCCCGCCGGCCGCCGCATGGATCAGCACCGCATCACCGGCTTGCACCGTGTAGGTTCGACGCAACAAATAGGCGCTAGTCAAACCCTGCAACATCATCGCCGCACCTGTTTTGAAATCGATGCCTTCCGGCATCTTCAACAGGCGATGCGCCGGCAGACAGCGCACCTGACTGTAAGCGCCCACCGGTCCCCCCGCGTAGGCCACGCGATCGCCGGCCTTGAGGTCGCTGACGCCCTCTCCCACCGCCTCAACCACGCCGGCCCCTTCCAGACCCAGGCCCGAAGGCAAAGGCATCGGATAGAGTCCGCTGCGATGATAGGTATCAATGTAGTTGAGGCCCACTGCCTCATGACGGATGCGCGCCTCACCAGGCGCCGGGTCGCCAACGGCAAACTCCTCCCAAGACATAACTTCAGGGCCGCCGGTCTGGTGAATTCGAATGGCAAAGGACATGCTTATCTCCTGGGCAAGGGTCGTAGAGGGCGTTTGGCGCGATTGCATCCGCTCGCCGGATCGCGTTAACGAAAAACGTTAGACTAGCCGCTGCACGCCGTTCGAGCAAGCAGACGCCGGTTATTGGGTCAATAGCCTGCCAAGCATCAGGGGTGAAATCACTTCCACGTTTCCCGCTAAAGGATAGCTTTCCAGCACCGGGGCAACAACATAAGCACGGGAGACGCCAAGATCCTCGCAGGCGTTCCAAAATCCTCGCGAGACAGTCGGCGCTGTTGATAACTTGATCTCGAAACCAATGCGCTTTCCAGCCAGTTCGACGACCAGGTCCAGCTCTGCCCCCGCGGCGGTGCGGTAAAAACCCGCCGTCGTCAGAGGGGGGAGGTTGGCGAGAATCTGCTCGATGACAAATCCTTCCCAGGACAAGCCGGCAACCGGGTGCCCATTCAGATGATCCAGGGTCTGGATACCAAGCAGTGTATGCAAAATGCCGCTGTCGCGGACATACACCTTGGGCGATTTCACCAGACGCTTGCCGACATTTGCCCAATAGGGGGGCAAGCGCCGTAGCATCAGCGCATCGACGAGAAGATCGAGATAGCGCCCCACCGTGGTGTGAGCCACACCGCCAAGGGCCGCACCCAGCTGCGAGGCGTTGAACAACTGACCGTGCAAGTGGGCGCACATTCGCCAAAAGCGCCGGAGCGTCTCGGCAGGGATGGTAACCCCGAGTTGTGGAAGATCGCGGGCAAGGAAGGTTTCAATGAAGTCTGTTCTCCAGGCATAGGACTCGGTGTCTTCGATAGCAAGGAAACTGCGCGGGAATCCGCCGCGTAGCCACAGTGACGTCGCTTGAGCCGTTGAGTTGGACTCAACCGAGGCAACAAGCTCCTCCAGCAAAAAAGGCGTGAGTTCGAGATAGGCAATGCGACCCGCCAATGACTCGGCAGACTGACGTAGCAAGGAGCCGCTTGCTGAGCCCAGCATTAGAAAGCGGCCCGCACGACGGTCGGCATCGATTTCGGGACGCAATTGGGCGAACAGGTCAGGAATGGTCTGCACCTCATCGATGATCACGAGTTGGTCTCGATGGCGCGGGAAAAACAAGTCGGCCCGCGCCAGTTGCGCGCGATCAGCCTCACGTTCAAGGTCCAGAAAAATGGAATTGGGCGAACTTGCCGCGATCTCGCGGGCCAAGGTTGTTTTCCCAACCTGGCGCGGGCCGAGAATAGCGACGGCAGGCTGGTGTTGCAAGCGGCCGGCGAGCAAGGGGGCTAGTTTTCGATTCAGCATCATTGCATTTTGAGCGAAAGGTGCACAAAATGCAAGGTATGATCAGGTCTGCAAGACGCTCATTCTGCAACGCAGGCCGCCTGCGAATCCTGCAGTCCGACCCTCTCGCCATCAAACAGCCAGTGTCCAAATCAATCCACAGACTTACCCACAGCCCCTGTGGACAAGCTGTGGGTTATTTCAAACCGGCGTCAGCTTGGCGTATTCCAGCGCCAGCCATTTCATTCCATGCGTGCCAAAATTGACCTGCACCCGCGCATCTGCGCCACCCTCGGCGGCAACAATGACACCCAGGCCGAATTTGGCGTGCTGTACGTTCTGCCCGATACGCAAACCACCGGCAGAAGATGCTTTTTCAGCGTACGCGCTTGTGGTCGAACCGGTCTTGTAAGGCGGTGATTCGGGCGCAAAGGCCGGTGCATGGCCTATCTTGCGCAACAATTCTTCGGGCAGCTCGTCGAGAAAGGCCGAGGGCAGGCAATAACGTGTTTGGCCGTGCAACATTCGCGTCTGTGCATGCGAGAGGTAGAGGCGTTTGCGGGCGCGCGTCACGGCCACGTACATCAGCCGCCGCTCCTCTTCCAGACCGTCACGCTCCTGCGCGGCGTTGTCGTGCGGGAACAAGCCCTGCTCCAG
>JANNGP010000206.1:0-17613 GCA_031403915.1 Betaproteobacteria bacterium | reverse complement strand
CTGCATACGCTTCTTCAAATCTCATCTTCCGGATCTCCTGTAGCAATTCCGTCCGTCTCATCTCGCACCCCCTTCAGGGCACTATGACAACCGGACAGATGACGTGCTACAGAACCGGACATCTTTAAAACTCGCAACAATAATAAAAATATGATGGATAAAATCAGAACAGGCTTATATAGTATGAGCGTCATCAACCAAATTGAAGGTAACCCATGAAATCAAACGTCGGTGGTATTGATCGAATTTTACGCGTCGTTGCCGGCATCGTCCTGATAACACTGGCAGCGACCGGCATGGTCGGTGTATGGGGCTGGATCGGCGTCGTGCCGCTCCTGACCGGGCTGATCGGCTGGTGTCCGGCCTATCCGCTACTTGGCATGAACACCTGCCCGATGAAGAAAATTGACTGAGCCAGATCGCAATAAAAACACGCAGCGATTAGTGAACGGCGCGCCTTGGGGTGCGCCGTTTTTTATTCAGCTCAACGCGTTGGTGATACGGATATAGTCCTCAACCGACAGGTCTTCGGCACGTGCTGTCGGGGCGATTCCCAGTGCTGCGAATCCGGCTTCATCGAGAATGCCCTTGAAGTTGTTGCGCAGCATCTTGCGCCGCTGGCCGAAAGCCGCAGACACCAGCGCAGCAAACCTTGCCTCGTCCCTGACCAAAAGTTCCTCCGGCGGGCGGGGAATCAGTCGCACCAGAGCCGAATCGACCTTGGGCGCTGGATCGAAGGATTCCGGCGGCACATCAAGCAGCCAGTCCATGACAAAACGGTACTGCAGCATAACCGACAGTCGCCCGAAGTCTGTCATGCCCGGCTCAGCGACCATGCGTTCGACAACTTCCTTTTGCAACATGAAGTGCATGTCAATCACACTATCGGCAAATGTTGCCAGATGAAAAAGCAGCGGGGTCGAGATGTTGTAGGGTAGGTTGCCAACCACATGCATCCCGCGAGCCGAGTCACCAGCAATCGAAGAAAAATCAAACGCCAGAGCATCACCTTCGTGGATGGTGAGTTTGTCTGTCGAATTATGCTTCTTCAACCGGGCAATAATGTCACGATCGATTTCGACGACGTGCAGATGATTGAGTCGCTTGAGCAAGGGATCAGTCAACGCACCAAGGCCGGGACCGATCTCGACCACGAGATCGTCACGCTGCGGCGCCACCGCATTGACGATGTCAGCAATTACCTGCTGATCAATCAGAAAGTTCTGGCCAAATCGTTTTCGTGCAACGTGTTTGCTCATTGAATCAATTTAAAAAGTAGTTAGCCACGAAGTTCACGAAGAGCACGAAGAAAAGCAAGTAAACAATAGCATCATCTAATTTGCCTTTCTTTGCGTCCTCTGCGTCTCTGCGCTCTCTGCGTTGAAAGCGGTTTACTTCCGCTGCACCATCTCGATCGCCTGTTCGACAGCCACAAACAGGCTGCCCGGATCAGCACGTCCGGTGCCGGCCAGTTCCAGCGCTGTGCCGTGATCGACCGAGGTGCGGATAATCGGCAAGCCCAGCGTTACATTGATACCGTTACCGAAACTGGCGTATTTCAGAGCAGTCAAACCCTGATCGTGATACATGGCCAGGACACAGTCGCCCTGCGCCAGCATCGGTGGAGTGAACATTGTATCGGCCGGCAAGGGGCCAATAAGCACCATGCCCTCAGCACGCAAACGTTCCAATACCGGTGTAATAATTTCAATTTCTTCACGACCGAGATAGCCACCCTCGCCGGCATGCGGATTGAGTCCGGCGACAAGAATGCGCGGATTGGCAATGCCGTATTTTCTACCCATGTCGGCATGCAGAATGCGTATCGTCTGATCAAGTGACTCCTGCGTGACAGCAGCCGGAACATCCTTCAAAGGCAGATGGGTTGTTGCCAGGGCAACGCGCAAGCCTCCGCCGGCAAGCATCATGACAACCTGCGGTGTACCTGTTTTTTCCGCCAGATATTCGGTGTGCCCCGTGAACGGGATGCCGGCGTCGTTGATCACGCCCTTGTGCACCGGCGCCGTGACCATCGCGGAGAATTCCTCCGATTGACATCCGCTCAGTGCACGGTCAAGCAGAGCCAGAACGTAAGGGGAGTTTACGGCATCAAGGCGCCCGGCCTGCGAGCTAACCGGCAGAGCAAGATGCAAAACATCGAGCACGCCAGCGACAGACGAAAGTTGTGGATTCCAGTCACGAAACACACCCGAAAAACCAGTGTCTCGTGCTCGTTGTTTCAATAACTGCCGATCAGCCAACACAACAATTCGTGCGGCACGGAACAAGTCCTGCCGCTCAATCAAACGCAGACAAAGTTCCGGGCCAATCCCCGCCGGCTCTCCCGAGGTAACCGCAATTACGGGCAAACCAGTCATGCCCTAACGATCTTCCAGACGAATCTCGACGTAAGCGCGATCACGCGCCTGCCGCAACCAGTCCTGATACGCCTCGTCCATCTTGCGCTCCTTGAGGGCCTGACGCGCTGCAGCGCGCTGACGATCCGCAGAAACATCCTGCACCCGCCGCTCAAGCACCTCGATCAGATGGAAGCCAAACGGCGACTGAACCGGTTGGCTCACCACGCCCGGCTGAAGCTGGCTCATGGCTCGTTCGAACTCAGGCACCGTATCGCCAGGATAAATCCAGCCCAGATCACCGCCCTTGGGAGCCGATCCATCCTGAGAGAATAGTCTGGCCAGTTCTGCGAAGTTGCCGCCGTGCTTGATCCGGTCATAGACACCCATCAACTTGTGCCGGGCTTCGGACTCTGAAACGACTTCGTTAACCTTGATCAGGATATGGCGCGCACGCGTTTGCTCAACCGACGGCACAGCCGCTCCGCCGCGTTTGGAAACGAGCATAAAAATATGGAAGCCATTCGGACTGCGCAAGATTGGCGCAACCTCACCCACATTCAAGTTAACAACATTTTCTGCAAAGATACCCGGCAGTTTATTCAATGGCCGCAAACCCAGATTCCCCCCTTGCAATCCGTCCGGAGCGTCGGAATAAGCCGCCGCCAACTGGGCGAAACTTTCACCTTTCCTCAAGCGTTCGAACACCTGATCGGCCTTTAGCTTGAGCTTCTGGAGTTGCTCGGGGCTCGCCGATTCCGGGGCACGCAAAAGAATGTGTGCGACTTCGTACAGATCTCCTGCACCGCCTTTGGCGGCATCGCCGCTCAGGTAGTTATCAATCTCACCTTCTGAAATTACAATTTTGTTTTCAACCTCACGTTCGCGAATGCGGGAAATTGTCATCTCTTCCCGGATTTCTTCACGAAACTTGGCGAACTGAATTCCGTCTTTCTGCAGCGCCGCGCGCGGAACTGGGCAGGCGACATCTTGTTACCCGCGGCAATGCGCTGCAGTGCCTGTTCAAGCTGCGCATCATCAACCCGCAGGCCGGTTTCCCTTGCATGTTGCAGTTGCACCTTGTCCATCACCAGACGGTCGAGCATCTGCTTCTCAAGCACATCGCGCGGCGGCAGGGACGTTCCCTGTTTCTGAAGATTAGCGAGCGCAATATTGAGGCGTGTGCGCAACTCGTATAGCGTGATCACCTCATCATTGACCACGGCAACGATACGATCGGCCGGCAAGGGTTCCCTAGCCTGGCGGACTGGCAACTGTGCCGAGGCCAATTCGATAACACAACAAAACAGCAGCAATGTACGAAGCAATACCGTCATGAATAACACCTTCTATCGGCTAAAGGCAGAATCATCTGCCGGCGCATTGATCAGGCCGTAGCCCTGAATATTTCGTTTGAGAAGATTCAGCGGGTTGGATCCGATGCGTGAAAAATCGTTTAATTCAAGCTGAATGAAGAATGCCGTTGACGAATCCTCTTGCGTAAGGGCAAGTCGCTGAACGACTCCACGCACCACCCAGCAGCCGCCGTTATATTCCAGACCGGCGAGTGACTCAACTATACGACCGCCCTGTGAAACCGTTGTGACACCGGTTGCCGGGTTAGTAGTCGAATCCTTGAACGAGTAATTGACCCGGCCGACGGCATGCCAGCCCCCGCCAATCGGCCATTGGCCTGAAACGTCAACCTGATCATAATAGGTATTCGGATTGCGGTTATAGCGATACGTTGCGTTCAGCACCTTACCCGGTTCCGGCTGATAGCGCGCCCCCATTGAATAACGCTCTACCTGACGATCTGCCAGGTTGTACTGCCACGCGGCATCAGCATACACCTTGGGCAATATCTGCCCGCTAAAAGCAGCCAGGAAATCGGAGCGATCCCATCGGCCATACCCCGGAGCCGCGTTGGGGAGGGTCACCTTGTTTTTCTCGAAATAGAAGCGTTGACCCAGCATTGCGCGCATGATTTCGTTGCCGCTCGAAGGCTCGAGCAACCGTGACGTCATTGCCGCCGTTAACTGATTGGCGTTGTTGATGCGATCCCAACCGGAGAACTGATTCTCGGAGAATATCTGCGCAAAATTAAAGTCGGCCGAACCTGTATCAAAAATCGGAATCTTGCTCTGATCCTTGTACGGAATATTAAGGTAAAACAGTCGCGGCTCCAGGGTCTGCGTGTAATCCCGTCCAAACCAGTTACTGGACCGTTCGAAATTCATGCCGGCGTCCACACTGACAATCGGCAGCGTACGACTGATCGAGCTCGGCGTCCCTATCGCTTGCCCGGACAAGTTGTAATACGTCGCATTGACACCCACTTTAGGTGTCACATACCAGCCCGGCGTCACATAGGGCAATGCGATTTGCGGGTACAAAACGGATCGTTGCCCATCGGGGAACAGCGTAGGCACACCGTTAACAAGTTGCACGCGCTTATCTATCGAGAAACTGCTGAACTGCCCCATGAAACTGACATCTGTCATGCCCAGGTCGGGCTGCCGAGCATTGACTGTCACCTGCGGCAGCAGCTTGTACGGCACCAACACCGGATTGTCAGGATCAGGCTGCAATGTTTGATACTGCTGGAAATTCGCTGTTGCGTTCCACCAACCGCCACCGCCATAGGTGACCATACCTTGCTGCAACAGTTGCGTCTGGGAGGTTTTGGAAATATTGCTCGACAGATCGGTGTAATAATCGCTGTCCGAGACCCTGTTATAGTTGATCAGCCCGGAGAACCCGTTGGCCGTTGTCTGTATGTGTGAAAGCGTAATTCCATAACGATCCTCGTCGTTGCCCTTTTTATCATTCGGCAGGTATTCAACCACCGCTTTCCCTCGATATAAACCGCCAAACGCATCGTTGAGATAGCGGAACTCGGTATTGGCCTGCACGCCACGCTTGCTGTATGTACGCGGAGTAATGGTCGCATCCATGTTCGGTGCGATATTCCAGTAATAGGGCAGGGCGATTTCAATACCGCTGTTACTGGTCGTACCAAAGGTCGGGGACAGGAAACCGGATTTACGCTGGTTGTTAAGTGAAAACGACAGCCAGGGTGAATAAAAAATCGGAATCCCAAGGAAGGTCAACGAACCATCCGTACCCTCGGCCACTTCACGATCGTAGTCAAGTTTGAGGCTCTCGGCCTTGACATACCAGTCATTATTGCCCGGCGCGCAGGTCGTATAGGTTCCATTGGTCAACCGGATCTGATTCTCGCCTTCAAAATCGATCCTGTCCGCATCACCCCGCGCCTCTGGCATCGTCTTCTGCATTTTTGTTGAATTGAGTTTAGCCTGCCCCGGCTTGAGATTCAGCGCGCGCGGCGATGCGAAGCCCGAATTAAACCAGGCATCATCACCCTGCTGCTCTGCAAATTGCTCCGCATAAGCCTTGTTGACTGCCGCCTTGCTCCCGGCCTGCGGTTGCCGCTTGATGGTAAAGGAAGGTTGCTCGAAAAAGCCGACCTGATCTTCGAGTTTGAGTCGCATCTTTGGACCCGTGATCACATCCTCACCCTGTTCAAGCTGTACATTGCCTTCGGCTTCGATCTCATCTTCAACCGGCCAGTACGTCAGGCGATCGGCCTTGGCCACCGTGCCAATCTTGCGCAACTCGGCATCGCCTTCTGCCGAGAATTCCCGGCCAACGCTTCCTCCCATGCGGTAGGCACTGAGAAATACCGGGGGCGACACGCCGCTATCCCGCTCAGGCGGCACCATGGCTTTAGAGGAACGCAAAGCGAGTGCAGGCAACGCATCGGGCACTTCGATTTCATCGCGCGGCCCGGTGGCCGGAACAAGCGGGGGAGCGGTTGACGATGACGTAGCTAGGCTGGCGATTGTTGCCGAATCAAACACCGGGCCATAGGGAACACGTTGGCTCGCAACCGGCGTGGCTGCGCCAAAGGAGGTGTTGGCCATTTGTGTCGGTTCCGGCACAACCGGCCGCGCCGGCGTACCGATCGCTTCACCCTTTTTACCCAGTTCCCACTTGGCATTGATGAAAAACACATTGCCTTTATCGCCAAACGGCGGGACGTAGGTTGCATCAAACGAGAGATTCTTGAAACCGATCGAAGCCACCGGGAGAATGACAGGAAACGGGATGTACCCCATGTCCGAGCGGGTCATCAAGCCCGCGTTGTAGCCCAAGCCCACGCGCACATCGCCGATGGGATGCCAGATCGCTTTCCATCCGTAACCCGCCATATAGCTCGGTTTGTTGTGCGAATCCTGGAAGCCCATGAAATAAACGCCCTCCCAGTTCCCACGCTCGTTGTACAAACCTTTGCCAACACCGAAACCCAGCGGGTTCTCCTGATAGGAGTCGATTTCTTCCTGTGTGTACGTATTCGGCGAATGGTAGGTTTTAAACGGCAGATAGAATTCCCAGGCGCCGTTATGGTAAGGGTTGGTCACTGTACTCCAGGCGCGCCGGAACCAGGACTTGTCAGCATCTGCCGTTTTAACCCCATCCGTCGACGAACTTCCGCCCGCTATTCGTGGTGTCGATGCCACAGCAACCGGACGAGGCGCACCGCCCACTCCCGGCGACGATGCCGCTGTCGCCGTGACAGGTGGCAACCCGAGCAATGCCGGATCAACGCGCAAGGGCGTCAGGGAAGAAACGGCGGCATTGGCCGGGGCCGTGCTTTTATAAACAGGCGCGGGCT
Source organism: Betaproteobacteria bacterium (assembly GCA_031403915.1). Taxonomy (GTDB): domain Bacteria; phylum Pseudomonadota; class Gammaproteobacteria; order Burkholderiales; family Rhodocyclaceae; genus Propionivibrio. Next base: position 10,557 of record JANNGP010000206.1, on the reverse strand, counting down.
GTGGCTGGGCAACCGGCGGAACCTGCGCTTGCACCGGCGACTGCGTCGTTGCTGCCGGCGGTTGCGGCACAGGAGTCGGTTGTTTTGCCGTCTGCCGCGCCGGCTCAAGGGGCACCGCTTGGGTTTGTTCTTCACGAGGACTGGGTGCCGGCACCGCGACGACCGGTGAGACCGTTGCTGTCGGAGCGGGTGATGGCGCAGGCGTAGCCACAGTTCGTGCAGGAATAGCCTGTGTCGAGGCCTTGGCTGGCTGACTTGCCACTTCCGGCTTGCTGGCCTCAGGCTCCGTTTTTACCTCAACGTCAACCGAACGGGCTTCAACAACGGCCGCCTCAACCGGTTTCACTTCGGCACGCGCCTTGTCGACCGGAGCACCGGAAACCGGGGTAGCCGGTGCGGGTGCTTCCGATGGCTTGATCGGTGGCAAGCCGAGCAGCACCGGATCAACGCGCAAGGGCGTCGCAGCCTGCGCATGGGCATCAGCGACATAAGCGCCAGCCAGGGTGCCCGCAAATCCGTAGCAAATAAGCAGCGCGATTGGTTTGCGCCGGGAAGGGAAAGTCATCCGGAAATTTCAGTAATAAAAACGGCAAACTCGGTTTGATTCCGACAGAACAGCGACTGACGGGACGAGTGGTAAAATCAGCGCATTTTAGCACCATAGGCCTAGGAGAAGCGGCATGCCGCGTACCGTCCTGTTGCGTAACTGGCTCAACAATCACCTCGCGCAACGACACCCCGACCAGAAGTATTCACTTGAACCAGCATCGGCTGATGCAAGTTTTCGGCACTATTTCCGCGCCACGCTCACCGATGGCAGCACGCGCATCATTATGGATGCACCGCCCGAGCACGAGGATTGTCGCCCGTTCATCAAGGTTGCCGCCCTCTTGCGCGATGCCGGCGTGCATGCGCCAGAGATTTACGCCGAAGACCTCAAGCAGGGGTTTCTGCTGCTCTCCGACCTCGGCAAAACGACCTATCTTGATGTACTGGACAACACCACAGCACCCAAACTCTACCGTGATGCCAATGCTGCACTGGTCGACATCCAGCGCGCCAGCCGCCCAGGTCTGCTGCCCGAATACGACCGGGCGCTGCTTAGCCGCGAACTCGACCTCTTCCCCGACTGGTATATTGCCCGTCACCTTGACGTAACGCTCGACGAGCAACAGCAGACCACCCTGCGCTCGGTGTTTGAAAAAATCCTGATCAACAACCTCGCCCAGCCACAGGTTTTCGTGCACCGCGACTACCACTCGCGCAACCTGATGGTTTCCGGCAACGATTACCCGGCCAATCCCGGCATCATCGATTTTCAGGATGCCGTCTATGGCCCGATCACTTACGATCTCGTTTCGCTCTACCGTGATGCCTACATCAATTGGGAGGAAGATCAGGAACTCGACTTCGTCATTCGCTACTGGGAAATGGCACGCACGGCTGGCCTCCCCGTGCATGCCGACTTTCACGATTTCTACCGCGATTACGAATGGATGGGCGCACAACGCCAGATCAAGGTACTCGGTATTTTTGCGCGTCTCTACCACCGCGACGGCAAGGACGGTTACCTCAAAGACATGCCGCGCGTGATGGCCTATCTGCGCCGGACGTGCGAACGTTATCTCGAACTTAGACCACTCGCCCGACTGCTCGACCAACTTGAAAACAAGCCAACAGATGTCGCCTACACGTTTTAATTCAAAAGCGATTAACCACAGAGAACACGGAGAACACAGAGAAAAGCGATTCATTCGTTCTACTCCGTGTACTCTGTGTGCTCCGTGGTTAGGATTTAGGGCTTAAATGAAAGTCATGATTCTCGCGGCGGGCCGCGGCGAACGCATGCGTCCGCTCACCGACCACACACCCAAGCCCCTGCTCATGGCCGGTGGCAAACCGCTCATCGTCTGGCATCTGGAGCGGCTCGCCGCCAGCGGCTTTCGCGATGTCGTGATCAACCACGCGCACCTCGGCGAGCAGATCGAAGCGGCACTTGGAGACGGCAGCCGCTTCGGCCTGCGCATTCAATATTCGCCCGAACCGCCCGGTGCGCTCGAAACGGCAGGCGGCATTGCCAACGCCTTGCCCCTGCTCGGCGACAAGCCGTTTCTGGTGACCAACGGCGACGTCTGGTGTGACTGGGAGTTTTCTCAAGCCCGCGGGCGCGCCCACGCACTCGCCGACCGGCAGGCGCATCTGGTTTTTGTCGACAACCCGCCCCAGCACGCCAAGGGCGACTTCTGCCTCGACGGCCCAACCGTTCGTTACGCCAGCACCGGCATCGGCCCGACGCTGACCTATGCCGGCACCGGCGTTTTTTCACCGTCATTTTTTGCCCCGGTACCGGCGGGCGCCATCATGAAAATGCGTCCGCTGCTCGACGCCGCCATTGCACAAAACATCGTAAGCGGGGAACATCACAACGGACGGTGGGTCGACGTAGGAACCCCTGAACGTCTTGCCGAACTCGACCTGGAACTACAACAGACCTCATGAAACACGAGCCCTTCTCTACCCGCCGCGCCACGCTGCTCAAGCAGATAGGTGATGGCGTTGCCATTATGCCGACCGCGCCCGAACGCGTGCGCAATCGCGATTCGCACCACCCCTACCGCTTCGACAGTTATTTCTGGTACCTGTCCGGATTTCCCGAGCCCGAAGCGGTGATGGTTCTGATCGGTGGCAGTGCGCCCAATTCCATTCTGTTCTGCCGCGAGAAGAATGAAGAACGCGAAGTCTGGGATGGCTTTCGTTACGGACCCGATGCCGCGCGCGAAGCCTTCGGTTTTGACGAGGCCTATGCCTTCGACACGTTCGAAGAAAAACTTTCCGAACTGATCGCCAATCGCAAATCCCTCTGGCACGCCCTCGGGCACGACCCCGCTTGGGATAACAAAATTGTTGCCGCGCTCAATACCGTTCGCGCCCAGACCCGCGCCGGCAAACGTGCGCCGACCGAAATCCGCGATCTGCGCGAACCGCTTGACCGCATGCGCCTGATCAAGGATGCGCATGAAACGGACATCATGCGCCGCGCCGCCGCCATCGCTTCGGCCGGTCACGTCCGCGCCATGCGCGCCTGCCGCCCCGGCATGGCCGAGTACGAACTTGAGGCCGAACTGGGTTACGAATTCCGCAAGCGCGGCGCCGACGGCCACGCCTATTCACCCATTGTGGCCGGCGGCAGCAATGCCTGTGTCCTGCACTACGTCGATAACAACAAATTATTGGGCGAGCACGCACTGGTACTCATCGACGCCGGCTGTGAAGTCGAAGGCTATGCTTCCGACATCACGCGCACGTTTCCAGTCAGCGGAAAATTCAGCGGCGCGCAGCGTGATGTGTACGAAATCGTTCTCGCCGCACAAACGGCAGCCATCGCCGCCATTAAGCCCGGCGCACCGTTCATCGCCTATCACGACGCCGCGCTACGCGTGCTGGCGCAAGGCATGATCGACCTCAAACTGCTCGACGGCAGCGTCGACAGCGTGATTGAAAGCGAAGCCTACAAGCCCTTCTACATGCACCGCACCGGACACTGGCTCGGGCTCGACGTCCATGATGCCGGCGAATACAAGTCCGGTGATGACTGGATGACGCTCACCCCCGGCATGGCACTCACCGTCGAACCCGGCCTCTATATCCGCCCGGGTGCAGGCGTGCCGGAACACCTGCACGGCATCGGCATCCGAATCGAGGATGACGTGTTTGTGACCGCCAGCGGCTGCGAGGTTTACACCACTGCACCAAAGACTATCGCGGAAATCGAGGAAGTAATGCGCCGTGACTGAAAACGTCGACGTTGCCATCATCGGTGCCGGCCCGGTCGGCATGGCGCTCGCGCTGGCTCTGGTCGACAGCCCGCATCGTGTATTCCTGATCGACAACCGTCCACGCGGCGCATGGCGCGACGACCCGCGCGCACTGGCCATCTCGCAAGGCAGCCGGCAACTCCTGGAACAACTCGATGCATGGCATGCCGAAGCGGCCACAGCCATCCGTGAAATCCACGTATCGCAACGCGGCGGTTACGGGCGCACGGAAATAAACGCCAATGATTACTCCATTCCGGCACTCGGTTACGTCATGCGTTACCGCGACCTAGCCAAAACACTCGACGATCAAATTCCTGACGAATTATTTCTCGATCAATGTAGTGTCGACAATATAGAGACCGATGCTGAAGGCGCGAAGCTAGTCATCACGCACAAGGGCGCAAGTCGGCGCAATAACGTGGAAGTCGCGCCAGCGACTCGCGAATTTCCCCTCGCCCTTCGGGAGAGGGGCGTGGGTGAGGGAAACGGTCATGACTGCATCTTTCATCCTCCGGGCCTACTTCAAACCATGACCGTTAGGGCAAAACTGATCGTCCATGCCGAAGGCTCCCCAAACAGCGGACCCGACATCAAGGTACGCGAGTACGGCCAGCACGCTATCGTTGCCGAAGTCCGGCCGGTACCCGGTCACAACAATCGCGCCTGGGAACGATTTACCCCGGACGGACCACTGGCCCTGCTGCCCCTCGGCGAGGACTACTCGATTGTTTTCACCGTCGCGCCTGACAAAGCAGCCGAACTGCTAAAGCTGGATGATTCCGGATTCCTTGCTGCCCTGCGCGAGCAATTTGGCCGACGTCTTGATTTCGTTTCCACGGGCCCGCGCACAAGCTTCCCGCTCGCACTGCGTGTTCGAAAGCAGATCACTCAGCAACGACAGGTGTGGATCGGTAACAACGCACAAACCCTGCACCCGGTTTCCGGACAGGGGTTTAACCTTGGCCTGCGCGACGCCTGGGAACTGGCCAATGAATTGTGCAAACACGACGACGCTGGCAACCCGGCGGCGCTCGCCGCCTACGCTCGCGACCGGCAACTGGACCGGCGCGGCAGCATGGCCTTCACCGATGGCATCGTCCGCCTGTTTTCCAATGATATCCCGCCATTGCGATTTGCACGCGGCCTTGGCCTGCTGGCGCTTGATCTCTATCCCCCGCTGCGCCACTTCGTCGCCAAGCGCATGATCTGGGGAGCACGTGCCTGGCCTTAATCAGATCGGCTATGGCAATAGCCAAAGCGTCAAAATCCACCACAGAGGTGGATTGAAAGGTTTTAAATATATTTGTCCTGCCACCCTGATCAATTGACTATTTTTTAGGCAGTATTAAGGGTAAAATCCGACCCTTCCCCTGACACAAGCTCTGCACTCCAACGCCATGGAATTCGTCGGCTTTTCGCTCCGCAACAATCTGTTTGTCGCACCGATGGCCGGAGTGACGGACCGGCCTTTCCGTCAGTTGTGCAAAAAAATGGGTGCCGGTCTGGCCGTCTCTGAAATGGTCACGTCGAACTCGCTCCTCTATGGCAGTGCCAAGACACAGCGGCGCGCCAACCACGATGGCGAGGTTGCGCCAATTTCGGTTCAGATCGCTGGCGCCGCACCTCAGATGATGGCCGATGCCGCGCGTCACAACGTGGATCGCGGCGCACAGATCATCGACATCAACATGGGTTGCCCGGCCAAGAAGATCTGCAACGTGATGGCCGGTTCGGCGCTCCTAAAAGACGAACCGCTGGTCAGCAAGATCCTCGAAGCCGTGGTCAATGCCGTGCCCGGCACGCCGGTTACGCTGAAGATCCGCACCGGCTGGGACAAGACCAATCGCAATGCACTGACCATCCTGAAGATTGCCGAGCAGTCGGGGATTCGTGCGCTGGCTATGCACGGCCGTACCCGCGCCTGCGGCTACACCGGGCAGGCCGAATACGAGACCATCGCCGCAGTGAAGGCCGAGGCGCGCATCCCGATCATCGCCAATGGCGACATCTCTTCGCCGGAGAAAGCCAAATTCGTGCTCGACGCCACCGGTGCCGACGCCATCATGATCGGCCGTGCGGCACAGGGTCGCCCATGGCTGTTCCGCGAAATCGAACACTTCCTGAAAACCGGTACGCATCTGATGCCGCCACGCGTCACTGAAATTCACAACGTCCTGCTGGCGCATCTCGAAGATCTTTACGACTTCTATGGCATCGAAACCGGCGTGCGCGTCGCGCGCAAGCACATCTCCTGGTACACACGTGGCCTGAACGGCTCAGCCGCCTTCCGCCACAGGATGAACCAATTGCCGGACATCCTGCAACAGCAGCAGGCGGTCAATATTTTTTTCACCAGCCTTGCCGAACACAATGAACACCTGAGTTACATTCCAATCGACAACAACAATGACAGTGAGGAACTCGCCGCATGAAACGCAACAACGATATCTCGGCCTGTATTTCGGGGGCCCTGGAAACCTACTTTGAAGATCTGGACGGCGAAATGCCGGCGCCCATTTACGACATGGTGCTCAGAAGCATCGAACGCCCGATGCTCGAAGTGGTTATGGCGCAAGCCGAAGGCAACCAGACCCTGGCCGCGGAAATGCTCGGCATCAACCGCAACACCTTGCGCAAGAAGCTCGTCGATTACAAACTCGTCTGACCCCTTTTTTTGACCTTGATAATAACCACCATGAAAATCCGTCAAGCCCTGCTTAGCCTCTCCGACAAACGCGGCGCACTTGAATTTGCGCAAGGCCTCGCCGCCCAGGGCGTCAAGCTTTTATCTACCGGCGGCACCGCCAAGATGCTACGCGATGCCGGCCTGGCCGTTACCGAAATCGGCGACTACACAGGCTTCCCCGAAATGCTCGACGGCCGCGTCAAGACGCTGCACCCGAAGGTGCACGGCGGCATCCTCGCACGCCGTGACCTGCCCGAGCATCTGGCTACCATCGAGAAGCACGGCATCCCAACCATCGACCTCGTTTGTGTTAACCTCTACCCCTTCCGCGAGACCGTCGCCAAGCCCGGCGTGACGCTCGAAGACGCGATCGAGAATATCGACATCGGCGGCCCGGCCATGGTGCGCTCGTCGGCCAAGAATTACACCGGCGTGGCCGTGGTGACCGACCCCGAAGACTACCCCGCACTGCTCGACGAGATGAAGGCCAATGGCGGCGCGCTCACGCTGACCACGCGCTTCGGCTTGGCCAAAAAAGCGTTCACCCATACTGCACGCTACGACGCGGCCATTGCCAACTGGCTCACGGCACTCGAATCAGGTCCTGAAGAAGCACCGAAGCTCGCGCAATTCCCCAAGGCGTATCAGGCCGCATTCGACCACGTCGAAACCCTGCGCTATGGTGAAAACTCGCACCAGAGCGCCGCCTTCTACCGCGACACCACGCCATTACCGGGCAGCATCGCCGCCTACACGCAATTGCAGGGCAAGGAACTTTCGTACAACAACATCGCCGATGCCGATGCCGCGTGGGAGTGCGTCAAGACTTTTGCAGCCCCGGCCTGTGTCATCATCAAGCACGCCAATCCGTGCGGCGTGGCCATCGACACCAATCTGCTGGGCGCCTATGAAAAATCCTTCAAGACCGATTCAACATCGGCCTTCGGCGGCATCATCGCCTTCAACGGCACGGTCGATGTCGATGTCGTAGCAGCGATGAGTGAGCGCAAGCACTTTGTTGAAGTGTTGATCGCACCGGCCTACACCGACGCGGCCAAGGAGATGCTCGCTGCCAAGCAGAATCTGCGTGTTCTCGTTCTACCGCTGGCGCGCGACATGAACATGCTCGAATACAAGCGCGTTGGCGGCGGCCTGCTGCTGCAAACGCCGGACAACTTCAACGTGCAGGCCTCCGACCTCAAGGTCGTCACAAAACTCGCACCAAGCGCTGCGCAAATTGAAGACCTGCTCTTCGCCTGGCGCGTCGCCAAGTTCGTCAAGTCCAACGCCATTGTTTTCTGCGGTGGCGGCATGACGCTCGGCGTCGGTGCCGGCCAAATGAGCCGCGTCGATTCAACCAAAATCGCCAGCATCAAGGCGCAAGCCGCCGGCCTTGACCTGAAGGGATCTGTCGTCGCATCCGACGCCTTCTTCCCCTTCCGCGACGGCCTCGATGTGCTGGCTGCCGCCGGCGCCAAGGCGGTGATCCAGCCGGGCGGCTCGATGCGCGACGACGAAGTCATAGCCGCCGCTAACGAACACGGCATTGCCATGGTGTTCACCGGCGCCCGCCACTTCCGCCACTAACGCACCACACAAAATGATCCTGACTTTGTTGCGTCGCCTTGCCGTACTTCAGTGTACTGCCTGCGGCGACGCGCCTCGTCAGGATCGCTGCGCTTCATTTTGTGAGGCGCTCTTTTTTGGGATGATTTAACAATGAAACTTCTCGTCATCGGTTCCGGCGGGCGTGAACACGCACTAGCCTGGCGTCTGGCCAAAACATCCGGCCTGCAGAAAATTTACGTCGCGCCCGGTAACGCCGGCACGGCGCATGAAAAAGAAATTGAGAACGTCAACATCACCGACCCGCTCGCCTTGGCTGATTTCGCCGAGAAAGAAGGCGTCTATTTAACCGTTGTTGGCCCGGAAGCGCCGCTGGCAGCAGGCATCGTTAATCTCTTTCGCTCACGCGGACTAAAGATTTTCGGCCCGACCAAAGAAGCCGCACAACTTGAAAGCTCGAAGGATTATGCCAAGCGCTTCATGGCGCGTCACAACATCCCCACCGCCGCGTTCGAGACATTCACCGATAGCGCTGCCGCACATGCTTATATCGACCAACAAGGTGCGCCGATCGTCATCAAAGCCGATGGTCTGGCCGCGGGCAAAGGCGTGGTCGTGGCCATGACGCTGGACGAAGCGCACAACGCAATTGACGACATGCTCTCCGGAAACAAGATGGGGGAGGCCGGCTCGCGTGTCGTCATCGAGGAATTTCTTGATGGCGAAGAAGCCAGCTTCATCGTCATGGTCGACGGAAAAAATGTTTTAGCGCTCGCCTCCAGCCAGGATCACAAGCGCATTGGGGACGGTGATACCGGCCCCAATACCGGCGGCATGGGCGCTTACTCGCCGGCACCAGTAGTCACGCCAACCATCCACGCCAAAGCCATGCGCGAAATCATTCTGCCCACCGTGCGCGGCATGGCCGCCGATGGCATTCCCTACACCGGATTTCTTTATGCCGGGCTGATGATCGGCAAGGACGGCTCGGTCAAGACCGTGGAATTCAATTGCCGCATGGGCGACCCGGAAACGCAGCCGATCATGATGCGTCTCAAGTCTAATCTGCTCACTCTGCTTGAATACGCCGTTGCCGGAAAACTCGATCAGGTCGAGGCCGAATGGGACAGGCGCGTAGCCATGGGTGTTGTGCTTGCAGCCGCCAACTACCCGGATACGCCACGCCATGGCGATGTAATCAGCGGCTTGCCGGAGGATTGCGAAGACGCGCACGTATTCCATGCCGGCACTGCCGAGAAGGATGGCAAGATCGTCACTTCCGGCGGCCGCGTATTGTGTGTGACCGCACTCGCCGACAATGTACGTCAGGCACAAAAGCGCACTTACGATGTGCTTGTCGGTATCCATTTCGACGGCATGCAGTATCGCCGCGACATCGGGCATCGCGCCATCACGCGCTAGTAAAGGAAAATACTTCACCACCAAGCCACAAAGACACCAAGTTTCACCAAGAAATCCGATGTGACAACTTGATTCATTTATGCACTTCTTGGTGTTTCTTGGTAACTTGGTGACTTGGTGGTTCGCTTTAAAAGCTTAGCGAGATGATCGATACCGCCATTCTCAAATCCTACTTCACCGGCCTGCAGGCAAGCATCGTCGCGGCCTGCGAGTCGCTGGAAGAGCCGCAGGGCAGCACTTTCCGCATCGACGACTGGCACAAGGAAGCCGGCCAGCCGCTTGGTGGAAATGGCACTACTTGCATCATTGAAGAAGGCCGCGTCTTTGAACGTGGTGGCGTCGCCTTCTCGCACGTCACCGGAACCCAACTGCCGGCCTCGGCCACCGCCAAACGACCTGAATTGGCCGGCCACGCTTTCGAGGCGATGGGTGTTTCGCTCGTGCTGCACCCGCTCAACCCCTACTGCCCGACGGCGCACATGAACGTGCGTTGCCTGGTTGCCACCCAACCCGGCGAAGAGCCGGTAACATGGTTTGGCGGAGGGATGGATTTGACTCCTTATTACCCTTTCGAAGAGGACATCAAACACTTCCACGCCACCTGCAAGCAGACACTCACGCCCTTCGGCAAAGACGTGCATGCGCGCTACAAGACGTGGTGCGATGACTACTTTTTCCTCAAGCACCGCAATGAACCACGCGGCGTCGGCGGTATCTTCTTTGACGACCTGAGCGAAGAAGGTGAAGGCGGCTTCGAACGCTGCTTCGCACTCACCCAGGCCGTCGGCAACGCCTTTACCGACGCCTATCTGCCAATCATCGAGAAGCGCCAGAACATCCCCTACGGCGAACGCGAGCGCGATTTTCAGGCCTACCGGCGCGGACGCTACGTGGAATTCAATCTGGTGTGGGATCGCGGCACGCTGTTCGGTTTGCAATCGGGCGGACGTACCGAATCCATACTCATGTCGCTACCGCCCATTGTCAAATGGCGTTACGACTGGAAGCCCGAGCCAGGCAGCCCTGAGGCAGCGCTTTACGAGGCGCTACAGCCGCGCGACTGGG
>JANNGP010000205.1:0-11835 GCA_031403915.1 Betaproteobacteria bacterium | reverse complement strand
CCAGCCGACCAGCATGACCAGCAGAATCGCGAAGCCGAGCGCGAGAATGTAAGGGCCGGCCGCAATCTTGTTGAGCAAAAGAACAAAGCCGGTGGCCAGAGACAGCAGGGCGACCGAGCCGACCAGCGGCCAGATCGAAGGCGGCGGGACGAAGTACGAATCAGTATTGGAGTGAGCTTGCATGGTGGGTATCCCTTTCTGTGGCCTATTTCACAACGGGCGGAGTAACGAAGGAGTGATAGGGCGGTGGAGAAGCCAGCGTCCACTCCAGCGTGTCGGCTCCCTCCCACGGCTGGTTGCCGGCAGGCGCGCCGCCGCGCACGCACTTGACCACCACGTAGAGGAACAGCAACTGGCTCAGGCCAAGCAGGAAGCCGCCGAGGCTGGCTATCATGTTGAAGTCGGCAAATTGCAGCGAGTAGTCAGGGATACGGCGCGGCATGCCGGCCAGTCCGAGAAAGTGCATCGGAAAGAAAGTGATGTTGAAGGCGATTGCTGTGAGCCAGAAATGGATCTTGCCCAGCTTCTCGTCGTACATGTGGCCGGTCCATTTGGGCAGCCAGTAATACACGCCGCCCATGATGCTCATTGCTGAGCCGGAGAAAAGTACGTAGTGGAAGTGCGCAACCACGTAGTAGGTGTCCTGCAACTGGATATCCACAGGCACCAGCGCCAGCACCATGCCGGAGAAGCCGCCGATGGTGAACAGGCAGACAAAGGCCAGCGAAAACAGCATCGGCGTTTCAAAAGTGATTGAGCCGCGCCACAGGGTGGCGACCCAGTTGAATACCTTCACCCCGGTCGGGATGGCAATCAACATGGTGGTATACATGAAGAGCAGTTGTCCGGCCGCCGGCATGCCGGTGGTGAACATGTGGTGCGCCCAAACGATGAAGGAGAGAAAAGCGATCGAGGCCACGGCATAAACCATCGAAACGTAGCCGAAGAGTGGCTTGCGCGCAAAGGCCGGGATGATCGTCGAGACAATGCCGAAGGCCGGCAGAATCATGATGTACACCTCAGGGTGCCCGAAGAACCAGAAGATGTGCTGGAACATGACCGCATCACCGCCACCGGCGGCATCGAAGAAGTGAGTGCCGAAATGCCGGTCGGTGAGCAGCATGGTGATGGCTGTTGCCAACACCGGCATCACGGCCACCAGCAGGAAGGCGGTAATCAGCCAGGTCCACACAAACAGCGGCATCTTCATCAGCGTCATGCCGGGCGCACGCAGGTTGAGGATGGTGACAATGATGTTGATCGCCCCCATGATCGACGAGATGCCCAGAATGTGTACCGAGAGGATGGTCATGTCATGAGAAATTCCGCCCTGAATAAAGAGCGGCGGGTACATCGTCCAACCGCCGGCGATGGCGCCACCGGGGACAAAGAAGGAGGCGATGAGCAGTATGCCTGCGGCTGGCAGCAGCCAGAAGCTCCAGTTGTTGAGGCGGGGAAAGGCCATGTCCGGTGCGCCAACCATCAGCGGCACCATCCAGTTGGCAAAGCCGACCAGGGCCGGCATGATCGCCCCGAAAATCATGATCAGCCCGTGCATGGTCGACAACTGATTAAAGAAGTCAGGCTGGACCAGTTGTAGCCCGGGTTGGAAGAGTTCGGCACGGATGACCATGGCCAGCGCACCGGCGAAGAAGAACATAAACAGACTGAACCACAGGTACAGGGTTCCGATGTCCTTGTGATTGGTGCTGGTCAGCCAGCGCATGATGCCCGCCGGGGCATGGTGGTGATCATCCGCATGACCGTGGTGATCAGCGGCGCTGTTTAAATTCGCTGTATTCATTTGTATACTCCCTCTTATCGGCGCCGGGCGGCAATGTCAGCGGCTTGCACCACATCACCGGTCTTGTTGTTCCAGGCATTGCGTTCGTAAGTGACGACTGCGGCCAGATCGAGATCAGACAATTGCTTGCCAAAGGCAGCCATCGCCGTGTTCGCCTTGCCATTAAGCACCATGTCGATATGCCCGGCCTTGTCTTCCTTGACCATCTTGGAGCCATCCAGGCCCGGGAAGGCGCCGGGAATGCCCTTGCCTGTTGGCTGGTGGCAGGCTGCGCAGTAGTCGGTGTAGACCTTCTCACCCATTTTGTTCAGCTCAGCCAGAGAAAGCGTCTTCCCTGCAATTGCAGCGGTGGCGGCAGCCTTGGCTTTCTGCTCGTTTTTCCAAGCAGCAAATTGTTCGGGTGGAACGACCTCAACCACAATCGGCATAAACCCGTGGTTCACACCGCAAAGTTCAGCGCACTGGCCACGGTAGGTGCCGGGTTTGTCGGCCTTGAACCAGGTGTCGCGTATAAAACCCGGAATGGCATCCTGCTTGACGCCAAATTCAGGAATCCACCAGGCGTGGATGACATCGCTGGCGGTAGTAATCAGGCGCACCTTCTGCCCGGCAGGTACGACCATCGGGCGATCCACTTCCAAAAGGTAGTTCGCCCCCTTGGGTTCGGCGCCGGCAATCTGGTCTTTAGATGTTGAGGAGTTGCTGATGAAGCGGATGTCTTCGCCGAGGTACTCGTATTCCCACTTCCACTGATGGCCTGTCACTTTGATCGTCAGGTCGGATTTGCTGGTGTCCTTCATTGACAGGACCAGTGTGGTCGCCGGCCAGGCCATGCCGATAAGGATCAGCACGGGAATGATGGTCCAGACGATTTCCAGTTTGAGGTTATCGTGGAATTTGGCGGCCTGATGCCCTGCCGACTTGCGGTGCCAGATCAGTGCCACGAACATCGGCACGAACACCGCGACGAAGATCCCGAGGCATATCCAGAGGATCAGGTTGTGCAGGTCATAAATGTCCTGAGCAACAGCGGTGGCAGGAACAGGAAGGTTAAGCGCGTATTCGGCGCTGGCCGGGAGCGGCAGTATTAGGGCGCTCAACAAGAGTAGCACCGTCAGTCCTAATTTTCGCAACGGAATTCCTTTCGCAATTTCTATGGTTTTGGCTGACATCGCATGTCGTCACGTTATTTATTTGTTTCGCGACGTGCTGGTGAGGTTTTCTCCGCCCTCATCATTGACCCTCTGACCGGAATTGTTTAAAGAAATTCATTTATTCATGAGTAATTTAATAACTCATTGAACATAGTTGGAATTTTTGGGTGATTGGCGACCCGGTGAGGGCAGCGGGGTTAACATGCAGAAAGAGCGGAGCAACAAGAAAAAGGCCGGTGAGTGGGCACTCACCGGCCTTAAATCTGATGAACTGCTTGGTGCTTTAAGTTGCGGCCGCCAAAGGCTCCAGATGGGAACGCATCTTCTGCATGGCTTTCACTTCAATCTGGCGGATGCGTTCGGCAGAAACGCTAAATTCAGCGGCCAGATCATGCAGGGTCGCCGGATCGTCGCTCAGCCAGCGTGACTCAACAATGCGCCGGCTTCGCTTGTCGAGCCCGGCTAATGCGGTTTGCAAGCCTTCGCCGTGCAGATGGTCGCGGGCGCGCGATTCCAGAACCCGGGTCGGTTCGCTGCGGTTATCTTCGAGATAGGCAATCGGGGCAAACGCATCCTCGTCGTCGTTTCCGGTTTCGAGCGGCAGGTCGTGGCCTGAAAGACGGGTTTCCATCTCGATCACTTCAACCGGTTTGACGCTGAGCCGGTGCGCGATGTCGGCAACCTGCGTTGGCGTCAGGGCTTCGCTGCCCGGTTTCATGCTGCGCAGGTTGAAGAAAAGCTTGCGCTGCGCCTTGGTCGTTGCCACCTTGACCATGTGCCAGTTTTTCAATACGTATTCGTGAATTTCGGCTTTGATCCAGTGCATGGCGAAAGACACCAGACGCACGCCATGCGACGGGTCAAAGCGCTTGACGGCCTTCATCAGGCCGATATTGCCTTCCTGAATCAGGTCGGCATGCGGCAGGCCATAGCCCAAGTAGCCACGCGCAATCGAAACGACCAGACGCAGATGGGATAGAACCAGTTGGCGCGCCGCTTCCAGATCTTCTTCCTCGCGGAAACGTGCCGCCAGCCGAAACTCTTCCTCCTCAGTCAGGATCGGAAAACGTTTCGCCGCCTGTATGTAGGCGTCAATATTGCCTACTGCAGAGATCGTCGGGAAAGTCAAAGCTTGCGTCATTTGGATCACCACCTCCTATGCTTATAGTGCAGGAAATATTTTAGCACTCCCTGACTAAGAGTGCTAAAAGTGGTGGAAGTTTCTTGTATCAGTATGTAATCGGGCTGTCGATTGTCGATTCTCACTGAGTTTCAAACTCAATCATTCAGTTCTTCAATCCTGACAAAAAGCGGCCATCATGCTGGCAATGGACTGGTCTTCCGGTGGCGCCAAACCGCTTATGCCTGCGGCACCGATAACCACGCCAGACGCGTCTTTCAAAAGAACACCACCGGCTATCCCCGTTAACCGCTCGTCACAAAAAAAGCTGGCCGGCACGTTTTCGCGCTTCAGCCTTTCCGCAAATGCGTCCGTATCCATGACCATAAATGCAGCGGTATAAGCCTTACTCTGTGCTATCGGGACGCTCCGCAGCGTTGCGCCCGGCATGCGCAGAAACGCAAGGAGTAATCCATGGTTGTCGCATATGGCAACACTAATAGGGCGATTAAACTCGCTATTGGCATGTTCAACTGCTTTTGCAATCAGGGTTTGAAGCTTTTCCAAGCTCATTTCCATGTCTCACACTCTCTTTCGTATTTGAATTTGTACGCCAATAACAGCAACAGGCTAGGCGGTGATGTGTGACGGATCTCTCTCAGGCCACACGGTCACCCGGTTCCTTGCCGGCAAAAAAGGCATCCAGATTGTCGATCGCCCGGAAACCCATGGCGACCCGTGTTTCCTTGGTGGCGCTGCCGATGTGCGGCATCAGGAACACATTGGGCAACTCCCGGTATCCGGGATGAATGTTTGGTTCATTGTTGAAGACGTCCAGACCAGCGGCTGTCAGCTTACCTGATTTGAGGGCGGCAATCAGCGCGTCATCGTCGATCACAGCGCCACGACTCGCATTAACAACAATGGCGCCGTCCGGCAAAAGTGCAATACGTTCGGCATTCAACAGCTTGAAAGTTTCCGGGGAAGAAACGCATTGGAGTAACAGAAAATCGCAATGCGGCAGCAAATCCTCAAGCGTCTTGTGATAAATGGCTCCGGCCTCAATGGCCGGCGATTTTTGCTCTCTACCACAATAGTGAATTTCCATATCGAATCCACGGGCTCGTTTGGCGACGACCTGTCCGACACGGCCGAAGCCGATGATTCCGAGACGTTTTCCCGTAACCTGGGTACCGACCATGAAGCGGGGGCTCCAGTCTTTCCACTCACGGGTGCGCACCAGACGTTCGCCTTCGCTCGCCCGGCGGGCTGCACCAAGCATCAGCATCATGGCCAACTCTGCCGTGGCGTCGGACAATACCTCGGGCGTGTTGGTAACGATGAGGCCACGGGCTTTGGCCGCTTGGGTGTCGACATGGTCGTAACCCACGGAGAAATTGGCAATGACCTTTACGCTCTTGGGCAGACGGGCAATCACGTCAGCCGTAAATTTTTCAGTGTGGCAAGGCAGGATGGCATCAGCGCCTTCAGCAAGTTTGATCAAATCGTCGCTGGAATGGAGAACATCCTCCGGATTGAAACGAGGCTCGTAGTCCCGTCTGAGGCGATCTTCTACGGCATCGGGCAGTTTGCGGGTAACAAGAACGATCGGTTTCATGCCTTACTCCAAAATATTTGATAATTAATTGAGATACACCCCCGGCTTTGCCGAGGGCTCCCAAAGCTTGACCGAGCGCTACGGGCACCCTGGATTTTCTGGCTCAATCAAAAGTCAGGCGACCCAAGTGAAAGAGTAGCAGAGTCTTTGCCATACGCAATGGGACTGCAAATATCTTGCGGCAATTTGATTCGAGTGCACGGAATTTGAGGATCAAGCGCGGGTAACTATTTGCAAAAGAAGGCCGCTAGCGGATAAGCCGTTTTATTTCACCGTGGCAGCTGTTGCCCACGCGAGCGTATTCCTGCGGGGTGTCGATGAGTTTTTGAGCCGATTCGGCGCTCGCGATTCTTTGTTTGATATAGGGCATCCAGCGTTCATGCAATTCCTTTTCGAGCCTTGCGTGCGCCTGGCCCACAGGGCCTCGCCAAGGGCCGCCGGTGGCGAAGCGGCGGTTCAGCGTCTCGGCGATCTCGCGTTCAATGCTGGCAAGATGATCCTGATAGGTTTTAACGTGTCGGAGTTCGTGTTGATATATCTCGTTGAAGGCGCAACTGCCTTTGGGAAACTCACTCGCCACATAAACTGTCATTGGGCTATAGCCAAATGACACGACAATTTGGGGGCTGGCACATTCCCACCGGCCTTGGTGATCAACAAAGGACGATGTTTTTACATCAAACTTTACCGTGGCGTTCGCCCGGGTGAGTCCAAGCGCGCTTTTTTCAGGGCGGTGCTCGGTCGAAGCAAGGACAGTGATCTCTCTGTGGTTGTGGTTGGTGATGAGGCTAAGCGGTTCCTCAAGACGTTTTACCGTCACTGAGGGCGGCAGTAACGAGTCACACTCATCCGGCCAGGCTGAGCCGGAGAGAATAAGTAAAACCAAGGCGAAGGCGAAGGCGCGGATCATCTAGTGTAGTGCTGCATTCTTGAGGGTGCATATCATGCTGACGGTGATCATGTTGCGATAAGTTCCTCCCCCATCACGGGGGAGGCTGGGAGGGGGATGGGGGGCAAAGGTTGAGTGATATACCCCATCCCCGCCCCAACCCTCCCCTTGAAGGGGAGGGAGTAACACTTTCAGTTGGCGGCTTAAGTTCCATACAGCGTTCAGCACTACACTAGCCCGAACGGGCAAGCTCTCTGTCCGAGTCAGGTCAGAGCACCAGGATCGAAGTTGGCGCATCAGAACCTACGCCGGAAACTGCGCAAAATTTTGCCCGGTAGCCGCCAGCACGCCAAGCCAGGCCGGGCTGTTGAGCTCGATCTGTTTTTTATGTTGCGTGAGGAGTTCAATCGGCACGTGGGTGAAGGTGCCGTGTTGCATTCCGATCACCAGGCCGGTCTTGCCGGCCATCGCCGCATGCACGGCGTTGCGTGCAAAAAAGTCACACAGGATGGCGTCCTCGGCACTGGCCGGCACGCTGCGGATCAGGTAACTCGGATCAAAATAGCGCAAGGTGCAGGGCACGTCTTCCGCCTTAAAGTAGGCGTCGATTCGATCGCGCAGGAAGATGCCGATGTCTTTGGACTTGAGATTGCCCGAGGCGTCATATTCGTCGCTCCCGGAAGCAAGCAGGTGTTGTCCGGCGCCTTCGGCAACCAGAATGACCGCGTGCTTCCGGTTGATGACGCGCTGTTTCAGCGCGGCGAGAAAACCGTTTTCGCCTTCCAGAACAAAAGACACTTCCGGCACCAGCGTAAAATTAACGTCCTGACTGGCGATAGTGGCACCGGCCGCGATAAAACCGGCGTGGCGCCCCATGATTTTAACGATCGAAATACCGTTATGCACGCTGTGCGCTTCCGTATGGGCGCAGTTGATCGTCTTGGCTGCTTCTTCAACGGCGGTCAGGTAGCCGAAGGTGCGCGAAACGAAAGCGACATCGTTGTCGATGGTTTTGGGTATGCCAACCACAGCCAGTGCGTGACCGCGCCGCTTGGCTTCCTGATAGAGGGCGTCGCCGCCGCGTTGGGTGCCGTCGCCGCCAATGACAAACAGCATGTCGATCTTGCGCCGGATGAGGTTATCTACGGCCACATTGATATCGACCGGGCCGCGCGACGTGTTGAGCGCCGTACCGCCTTCCTTGTGAATGTCCTCGACAAACTCGGGCGTGAGCGCAATCGGTTCGGAGCCGCGCCAGGGGTCAAGCCCCTGATAGCCGTTTACAAAGCCAACTATCTCCCGTACCCCGTATCCGTGATGGAGTTGGAGGACAAGCGAGCGGATCACGTTATTCAGACCCGGGCACAAACCGCCACAGGTGACAATGCCGGCGCGGGTTTTCTTGGGGTCGAAGAACAGGCGTTCCCGCGGGCCGGCGACTTCGAACAGAAGTTCTTCCGTCGGTGGTGCGTCAGGGTCGACGATTACGTTGAAAAGTACGCGCAATTTATCGCTGACGTGATAGGACAGCGGGGAGGGGAAACGGGGTTCGCCAAGGGTGGTGATGTTCATGATTGCTTATTGGGTGAAGGAGAGATTTAGCCAGCCCGAAGTATCCCCGACGCGGGCAGCCCGGTCAAACCCGGATGATCACTTCTTGCCCTAAAGCGGTAAAATCCTGCCCCATGACAAAGACAAAACGAATTGCACTAGCCCTCTTGCTTGTTGTGCTTAACGGCGCTGCGTTGGCCGAATGGATTGAGATCGAGAAGTTTGAAGACGGCATGCGTGTCTATGTCGATAAGGCGACGGCACGCCGCACCGGCGATAACGGGCAGGTTCTGCATCTCGTGCGATGGGGCGAGCCGCAGCAGGATGAGGGCTCCCCACCCTACCTGTCGACCATCGTGCGCACGACCTATGATTGCATCAAAAAACTGGAAAAGTATATTGACTCCAGTTCGTACGCCGGGCCGATGGGCAATGGCGCCAAAGTAACCGAAGATAACAATGAGGTGAAGGGCTGGTACACCATCTCCGAGGCCTCGATGGAAGACAAGCTGTGGAAGATCGCCTGCGGGATTAAATAGCGGCGAGCGCTGAATTTCAAACTCAGCAACTCGAACCGTCAGGCAAAACACAGAGTCCGATGCCCGGACCCTTCCGGATAATGACGTCAAGTTGTTCTGCCACGGCGGCGGGCGTTGTCCACCAAACACTTTTGATGTTGGAAAATGGGCCAATGCCGGCGATCGCATTGTTGACCGCTGAGCCACAAAAAAGCGGCATAGCGGCATCGGCTTCAGGCAGGCGGGCGGTGATAGCCGCAAGTTCAGCGCCCTGCAGGGTGAAGCGATAGGTCTGGATGCGCTCGCCGTCGACCATCTGGAAGCCAACGTAGTCGTTTAGTCCGGGTCGTTTCCATCCGGGCTCGCGAGAACGAACGTTTTTGTAGCTTCCGGCGGGATCACTGAGACGATTGCCGACAAATAGCCCGGCATGATTGCCGGTGATTGCATTGTAATTGATGATAATAATGACTTCATTCTTGCCGGGCTCATCAAGCCGGGTAACGGGCGAATCAACGCTAACAAAGTGATAGGAATCACTTATGTCTGCGTCCGGTATGTGTTCAGGCGTGACCGCACACCCGGCGAGTGCGGCGATGAGAGTAAGGCTTTGAATGTGGCGGCAAACAATCATTGATATGTACGGACGAGAACAGTTTGTTCCAGAAAAAAAGACCATCCGAGGACGGTCTTTTTGGCAAGACGAATCAGCCCGGTCAGCCGATCTTGAACGCCAGCGAATCAGACTTGGAGTTGAGCGCCACGCTGATTGGCTGCTGGTAAGCGGCCGGGCCCCACAACTGACGCGGGCCGGACGACGCAAACAAGTCGTCAGCCGACCATTCAGCACGGCGGGCAACGAAGAACTTCATGGCCGGCGAATCCATCTTGACCAGCGCCTTCTCGATCACGAACTCATCCTGCCCGTGGCGGCGCTCGATGTTGAGCAGGCCGGTAAGCGGGATGGCTTTGGGTGTACCGCCGGCGGTCAGGCTGGTGATGGTCGCCATGTAGCCGCTGCGGCCGTCAAGAATCAGCGAACCGGCAGTGAGGCCGAGGTTGTAGGTGTAAGCGGCATCGAACAGGGTCGGTGCGCCGCAACGGCCTTCGTAACCAAAGAAGTGGCAGTGCGCGCCAAAGGGCACCGATGCATCGAGTTGTTTGACGCGCGCCTTGACCATATCGACCAGCAGCAGTTCAGTCGGGATTAGCGAAACCTGCAGATTGCCGTGCGAGTCACGGTCGGCGAGCAGCATCTTGATGATGTAAGCCGGCAGAGAAGCAAACAGCGCGGCATTGGCGGCCGACAGCTTGCTCTTGATAAAGCCGGCCTTGGCATCGTCGGCCTGTGCCGCAAAGGCATCAGCGTTATGTGCCAGTGCGTCATTGAGTTCAGCCAACAGGGCGTTCATCTCGGGGATGAATTCAATGAGTCCTTCCGGGATCAGTACAACGCCGTGGGTGATGCCCTTGGAGGCGCGCAGGACAACGGCCTGGGCGATTTGCTCAACGATGGAGGCCAGCGATTGCTTCTTCTCGGCCACTTCTTCCGAAATGATGGTGACAGCCGGTTTAACCTGCAGCGCGACTTCGATGGTCACGTGCGATGCCGAGCGCCCCATCAGCTTGATGAAGTGCCAGTACTTGAGCGAGGAGCGGGTGTCCTGCAGGATGTTGCCAACCATTTCGCCGTAAATTTTGGTGGCGGTATCGAAGCCGAAAGAGATGGGCAGAAGTTCGCCGATCTGCAGGTCGCCGTCGATCGTCTTCGGCACGCCGATCACTTGCACGCCCGATCCGTCAGCCTTGACACCCTTGGACAGGTATTCGGCGAGCACCGCTGCATTGGTGTTGGAATCGTCGCCGCCGACGATTACGATGGCGTCGAGCTTGTGTTTGATGCAGGTATCTTTGACTTGCTGAAACTGCTCGTCGGTTTTGATCTTGGTGCGGTCGGTGCCGAGGAAGTCAAAGCCGCCGGTGTTGATGATGCTATCGACATCCGCATCGGTGATCTCGAACAGGTTGCCCTTGAGCAGACCCTTGGGGCCAGGCTTGACGCCGAACAGGGTGTTGCCCTTGCCCAGCACGCGCTTGATGCCGCACACCACGTTGTGGCCACCCGAAGCCGGGCCGCCCGAGAACAGCACAGCGACGCGTTTGCCTTGCGCGGTGTTGGCGTTGGCACCGGCAGCGGCCAAGACGACATTGCCGGAGGCCTGTACCGAGTTCGGGAAGCTTTTGGCGACGGCCGCGCTGTCCTTGGTGCTCAGCACGCTGTCAGTATTCTTGAAGGCCACAGGCTGCGGTGCGGCAGCCGAGCCGAATGCGGCGCAGGTCGGAAGCGGCAGTAGGCGCACGGCGGATTCGAAGATCGAATTGTGCGATTCCATTTTCTGTAACTGTTCGGCCAGGGTGCTCATGGTGTGTTCCTTAATAAAGAAGTCAAGAAAGAAGTGCAAAACTGCGCTTCCGCCAGTCGGGGCGGGCGCACGCTGCGTGTTGGCAAGACCGAAACACGCCGTCGCCGCGCTATGCTGCCGAGCGTCGGAAAAACCGCGTAATTTTACCCCAAATGCGCGCAGCAGTCAGCCCTTGCAGGGCGTGAGAACAATCGTTTCGCTGTCGGCAATCCCCGGCAGAAAATCAACGAGCGGTTGGCACGTGCTGTTTGCGCATAATTCGTAGCCTTGGGTGTAGGGCGAATGAGTGAGCGTCAGGTGCGCCATCGGCGCGACCTGCGGGCGGTAGTGCCAGAAGCCGTCACGCAGAACCGCGCTGGGCGGTGGCTCCATGCCAGCCCCGCTGCCTTTAATGCGGGCGGCAACAATCTGTAGACGCTTGCCCTCGATCCGCCAGTCTTCCTCCCAGCGCACTTTCTCTACCGAGTGCATCCAGGCCAGCGTGAAAGACTGGACAGCAAGTGTGGCAGCGAGAGCGCCGGCGGTTAAGCAGAGAGAGCTCACTTCAAGAAAACCACGGCGACACGGCGGTCACGGCGGGAAACCCCTGTTTCGTTTTCGCAGTGTCCGCTGTGTTCGCTGTGGTATTGCGCTTATGCATTTAATTTCCTACTGCGCAACCAATGCCAGACGACAAACACAGCGCCGGCGGCAAAGCCGATTTCGTCGGTAACCGGCAAGGCGGCGACGAGGAGGCAGGCGGCGGCAGCGGCGAGACC
>JANNGP010000204.1:0-39973 GCA_031403915.1 Betaproteobacteria bacterium | reverse complement strand
CTGCATACGCTTCTTCAAATCTCATCTTCCGGATCTCCTGTAGCAATTCCGTCCGTCTCATCTCGCACCCCCTTCAGGGCACTATGACAACCGGACAGATGACGTGCTACAGAACCGGACATCTTTAAAACTCGCAACAATGCAGCCCCCAGCCGTTTTCAATATATGCGGGTGAAGCGTAGAATCGCGGGCAAATTTTCTTTGATTGAACAGAAGCGATGATGAGTCTGAAGATGATGGGTGCGGATGGGTAAGCTTCTCCGCGAGAAAAAAACAATCGTGACCCTTCCCCCTTTCCGACTAACCAACTAAATTTGTTCGACTTTTAACCGAACACTACGGGAGTGCAGCAATTATGAATTCCAAGTTAATGGCACGATTATTTGGTGTTGTCGCAATGTTTATAGGTACTAGCGGAACCCTATATCAATGGTACGTAGCGCTCACGGATAAAGTCTATTGGGTAAAAGCCAGCTTCCTTTTCCCCGTCTTTATTTTTTTAGGATTGTCAGTCATTTTGTATCCAACATCCAAAGCAGAAAATCTTGCTAAGTTTGGCTGCGAGCAAATGCCTTTGAAACATTACCCTTTAGGCCAGAAAGTACTTTTAGGTGTAGGTGTTATCCTCGGCACGCTTAATCTCGCATTGCTAAGTGGAATACTCAATGTAATCCAACTCGTCCGTTAAACCCAATGAACAATCGCGGACCACGACTTTTTCCTTTAGGCACCACCTTGCGCACCCCTAAACCATCATTTTTAGCGGCATCTCTGATAGTTCTCCTATCGTTTGGAGGGTGCGCGAATCCAAAAATTGAAACGAATTTGCTTTCACAAGATATATCGATTCACATTCATGAAAAGAAGATTATCTCGGATGATCTTCTCATCACGTATTCAAGCTACGGGCACGAACACGTTTCTTCATCACCTGACAGTCCATTTGCAGCCACCGTAGGTGTTTACAGATTCCAACTTACGAGTATTGACACAAGCGAGTCCATTATTGTCTATCAAGATCGTAACGAAACTCCGCGACCAATCTTATGGAAAAATTACATCGTGGCATTCATTTCTGCGTCGAACAGCCAAAAAAATGTTGCAATAAGAATAGACAAACTTGATAGCCGCTGATTTACCGGCTGGCGCCAACATATCACTCTCTAAACCGCATCAAACCTCGACTTCTGCCTCACTACTTCTGATTTGAACGCTTACCGCGCCAGACTGCTAAGCGCGCTGACCACCGCGTCCGTCCCGCCCGGCGGCCATTTTTTCTTCCCCCTGTACCACCCATCCCTGCATAACCAGAGCTGAATCAAATCAGCAGGCGCACAACTCGGATACCATAGCGTTTCTGCCACCAACGGCTACACGCTTCCTCCTTACAACATAATCTCCGTGCCCATCGAAGACCTCATTCTCGCCGCACTCATTCTGCTCGCGGCATTGCTTTATTCCGCCGTCGGCCACGCAGGTGCTTCCGGTTACCTTGCCGCGATGGCGCTCGTGGGCGTCGCGCCGGAGGTGATGAAGCCCACGGCGCTAACGCTCAACATTCTCGTGGCGATTGTCGCCACGGCCAAGTACTGCCGCGTGGGCGCCTTCTCCTGGCGCCTGTTCTGGCCCTTTGCGCTGGCCTCCGTTCCGTGTGCCTATCTGGGCGGGGCGCTCACCCTGCCGGGGCATGTCTATAAAGCCGTGCTCGGTGTTGTGCTGATCTACGCGGCATGGCGCTCATTCCGCACGGCGCATCACCCGCCGCTGCCCGTTGCCGAGCGCCCGCCGTTGGCTTTGCTGCTGCTCATTGGCGCCGCACTGGGCTTTCTGTCCGGCCTCACCGGTGTCGGCGGCGGGATTTTTCTCAGCCCGCTGCTGCTGTTTTTCCGCTGGGCCAGCGTGAAGGTGATCTCCGGCATTGCCGCGGCCTTCATTCTGGTCAACTCGATTTCGGGCCTGCTCGGTGTCATCACCACGGCACCGGCTCTCCCGTCCGCCCTGCCTTACTGGGCGATTGCGGCGCTGGCCGGCGGATTCCTCGGCGCGGAATTCGGCAGTCGTCGCCTGGGCAACCCGACCATCCAGAAGCTGCTGGCCGTGGTGCTGCTGATCGCCGGCGCAAAGATGATCGTGACGGCCTGATGGAGTCACCCCGATGAGAAAAATTTTCGGCTGCGTGTTTCTGGTGCTTTCGGTGCTTGCCTGGGTCGCCATCGCGGCGCTGCCCTTTCTCAGCCTATCAGCCGGCGAGGCAGCGGGCATAACGGCGGGGCTGCTGATCGCCGGCGAGGTGCTGTTCTTTGTTGGCGTAGCCCTGCTCGGGAAAGAGGTCTGGGGGAAGATCAAGGCCTCATTCTGGAAGAGCAGCAGCTAGGTACCAAGGAAAAACGTACTCCCGGTGTTTATGTCCTTTTCGCTTCGCGACGCAGCGACAGCACCACCGAGACGGCAATGATGGCGGCCACAGCACCCAGCGAGACGAACACAGGAATCTTGAACACGTCGATGAGCATCATCTTGACGCCGATGAACATCAGCACGATAGCCAGCCCGTACTTGAGCAGCGTGAATCGGTCAGCCATATCGGCGAGCAGGAAGTACATGGCGCGCAGGCCGAGGATGGCGAACACGTTCGAGGTGAGCACGATGAACGGGTCGGTGGTGATGGCGAAGATGGCCGGGATCGAGTCGACTGCGAAAATGAGGTCGGTAAATTCGACGAGCACCAGTACGAGAAAGAGCGGCGTCACGTAACGCACGAGTTGGCCGCCCTCCTCCTTCATCACGAAGAAGCGCTCGCCATGCAGCTCGGTCGTCACGTTCATGTGGCCACGAATCCAGCGCACGACGGGGTTGGTATTTAGGTCCGGCTTCTCGTCGGCGAACCACCACATCTTGACGCCGGTGATGAGCAGGAAGGCGCCGAAGACATACAGCAGCCAGTGAAACTGGGCAATCAGCCAGACGCCGGCGAAGATCATCACCGTACGCATGACGATGGCGCCGAGCACGCCTAGCACCAGCACGCGCTTTTGCAGCTCGGGCGGAATGGCGAAGAAACTGAAGAGCATCAGCCAGACGAAGACGTTATCGACGGCCAGCGACTTCTCGATCAGGTAGCCGGTGATGTATTCCAGCGTTTTCTGGTTAGCGACATCACGGCCGAGCGCGCCGTCGAGATACCACCACAGCACGCCGGCAAACACCATCGACACGGCAACCCAAATCGCCGACCAGATGCCGGCCTCGCGCACCGACACGCGGTGCTGCCGGCCGCCGCCGACAACGAAGAGGTCGACAGCCAGCATGATCAGCACGACGACGAGAAACCCGGACCACATCCACCAGGTGCCAATCGTTTCGATACCGTTTTCCATAAAGCCACCTTCCTTTGAAGTTGATCAAGATGATACACCCGCGCTTTAAAAACATGGCTCGCGGGCCTAGGTAGGGCGATTGCATTTGAAACCGGAAAACCAACCACCGAAGGACCGAAGGGAATGAAATTGCCCTGCTCTATCCATCCCTGCATAACCAGAGCCGAATCAAATCAGCAGGGGCGCGTCCGGCTAACTTGCCGCGATGGCGCTTGTGGATGTCGCACCGGAAGTCATGAAGCCCACGGCGCTAACGCTCAACGTTTGGCGTGCTCGTCGCCACGGTCTATCTAGCCGGGGCGCTCGGCCATCTCTGCAACCAGTTCCAGAAAACCGGCAATCAGGCTCGCCTCTTGGCGCTCTCGCCTGCAGATGACGTGCACATGGGTGTGCATGTTCATGCCGACAATTTCCAGTGGTACCAGCCGGCTATCGGGAAGAAAGGCAGTCCGCGCCACGACACCCAGCCCCAGCCCTTGAGCGACAGCTTCTCGCACAGCCTCGCGACTTCCCATCTCAACTGAACAGAGAATCTTCACACCGGCGGCTTCGAGACCGGATTCAAATATCTGTCGGGTACGCGAGCCGTCTTCACGCAGTACAAACTCCTGTCCGGCCAGATCGTTAAGCGTGAGCGCTGATTTGCGCTGACGCTGTGCCAGTGGGTGCTCCGCGGGCGCAAAGACGAGTAGCGCCTGCCTACGATAGGGCAGGCAGACCACCCGCTCGTCGTTGACGGCATGTAACACCACGCCCAGATCCACCTGCTGGTCGAGTACCAGTGACACGACTTGCCGCGAATCCTCCATGGCCACTTTCACCTGCACCGCCGGATTGCGCTCCCGGAAGCGTTTGATCATGGGGGTAACGTTGTAGGGACCGACCGCTGCGATGCGCAACACCCCCGCGTAACCATTTCGCGCACCCAGCAGAAGCTCGACTGCCTGCTCCTCGCCACGATAGATACGATGCGTGATTTCGTGCAGTAACCTGCCGAATCCTGTCAATTCAATCCGCCGCCCATGGCGGTGAAACAACTCGAACCCGAAGTTTTCCTCCAGGCTGGCGATGTGGGCCGAAACGGTCGGTTGACGGATGCCGAGCAGCCGGGCCGCGGCTGACATGCTGCCGCTGCGGGCAGTGGCATCAAAGGCTCGCAGTTCGGCTGACGAAGAAAGACTCATAGGCATGATCTATATGCTAATCGTCCTAGATGACAGTTTCGTTAATCACCACGTCACACGCACTAACCATACTCACTGCACTACCTGAGCACGACCCTCACCGCTCCGGCGCAATGCATGGGCGCAGGCAGCCACGCAAGGCAAGAACCCGCAGCGAAAGGAAGACAAATGAATTCACCCGGCTTTCCGCACACCCCTGTCACCTTGACTGAGGCGACACTGCGCACCGAAGCACTCGAAGTGGTTTATCCCGGCGGTACGCGTGCGCTGCACCGCACCTCATGTGCTTTTGTCGACGGCGAATTTACGGTCTTGTTAGGCTCTTCGGGGGCCGGGAAGTCGACGCTACTGCGCTCGCTCAATGGCTTAGTGAAACCAAGTGGCGGCCGCGTCGTCACACGGGCCGCTGGCGATATTGCCGACCCCCGCAATCTACACCGCCACCTTCAGCACACCGGCATGGTTTTCCAACAGCATCACCTGATCGGCCGCCTGACGGTACTCGACAATGTGCTGACCGGGCGGTTGGGATATCACAACGCGCTGACGACACTGCTGCCGTGGTCACGCTATGAAAAAGAGCTGGCGCTGGCGTCGATCGAACGCGTCGGTCTGATCGATTTCGCTTTGAAGCGTGCTGATCAACTCTCCGGCGGACAGCAGCAACGTGTCGGTATGGCACGGGCGCTGGTGCAGGCACCGCGCATCCTGCTTGCTGACGAACCAGTAGCGAGCCTCGACCCGGCCACAGCCGAACGCCTGCTCACCCTGATGCGCGACATTTGCAAGAGCGATGGTTTGACCGCCGTGGTGAGCCTGCATCAAGTCGAATTCGCCCGTCAGTTTGCAGACCGCATCATCGGCCTGACCGGCGGCACGGTGATTTTCGACGGCGCGCCTGCGCAACTTAGCAGCGATGTGGTCGAGCGTCTTTACGGCACAGCACCGACGCCACCGCGGCCGGCAGCTAGCGAATTTAGCCTATTCCTCAACTTTCAAACCGAAGGATCATTGTCATGAAAAGACGCATTCTATTTGCCGCGCTGGCCGCTTTTGCCGCCACCCTATTCGCCCTGCCGCTCACTGCCAGCGCCCAAGGCCGTGACCCCGCCAAGCTGCGGGTCGCACTGCTGCCCGACGAGAACGCCGCCTCGCTGATCCAGAACGCCCAACCCCTGAAGACCTATCTCGAAACTACGCTCAAAAAAGAGATCGAGTTGATCGTCACCACTGACTACTCGTCGATGATCGAGGCCATGCGTTTCGGGCGCATTGAAGTGGCCTACTTTGGCCCCTTCTCTTATGTGCTGGCCAAATCGCGCGCACCAGACATCGAGCCCTTTGCCGTCGGCGTCGAAAAAGGTTCGCCGACCTACAATTCGATCCTGATTGCCAATGCTGACGGCCCGGTCAAGACCCTTGCCGATGTCCGCGGCAAACCCTTTGGCTTCGGAGACCAGGCCTCCACATCGAGCCATCTCGCGCCGCGCGCCCACCTGCTGAAGAAGGGCCTGGAAGGCGACAAGGACTACAAAGTCGTGCATCTGGGCACGCATGATGCCGTCGCCCGTGCCGTACAAGCCGGGCAGATTCAGGCGGGTGCTTTGTCCGAGCCGATTTATCGCAGCCTGATCGAGCGCAAGATCATAGACCCCGCGAAGGTCATCCAGCTCGACCTGACTGCGCCGATTCCCAACTATCCGATCACCATGCAGGGCAATCTGGCACCCGCATTGAAGCAAGCGATTCGCAACGCCTTCCTGAATATCAAGGACAAGGATGTGCTCAAATCTTTCCGAGTCGAAGCCTTCGCCCCCACCGACGACAAGGCTTATGACGTGTTGCGCGAAACCGCAAGCATTCTCAAGCTTGATCTGGCGAAAATGAAATGAGTCAGGCCACCTCGCGCTATGGCGTGATTCTCGCGGCAGCCAGGCGTGAGACTTGGCGCCACGCGCAGCTGGCAAGCGGTGTCACCGCCGTCTGCCTCGGGGCGCTGGCAATCACCGGCTTCTTCGATGCCACACGCTTCCTCGAAGGCGCGCCGGCGATTGCCCAGCTCGCCTCTGAAATGGTGCCACCGGATTTCACCCGCTGGCAGAGCTGGCTGCGTCCCTTGCTCGATACGCTGGCCATGTCTATCGCCGGCACGGCGCTGGCGATGCTTTTGTCGCTGCCCTTGTCGTTGTTATCAGCTCCAAATACCGCGCCAAACTGGATGGTCAGTCGTGTTGTACGCACCGTGCTCGCAGCGATGCGCTCGGTTCCCGAAATCATATTGGGCATCCTGTTCGTCGCTGTCGTCGGCTTTGGTGCGCTGCCCGGTGTGCTCGCGCTGGCGCTACATTCGGTCGGCATGGTCGCGAAGTTCTACGCCGAAGCCATTGAACACGTCGACCCCAAACCGCTGGAAGCCGCCAAAGCAGCCGGCGCAACGCGTTTGCAGGTAATCAGCCATGCGGTGCTGCCACAGGTACTGCCACAACTTGCCGACATCACCATCTACCGCTGGGAATATCATTTTCGCGCTTCGGCCGTGCTCGGCATTGTCGGTGCCGGCGGCATCGGTTTCGAACTGATGGCGGCATTGCGCCTGATCAAATACGACGAAGTTGCCGCCATCCTTCTCACCATCCTTGCCTGCGTGATTGTCGTTGACGGCATTGGCGCAGCACTCAGAAAACGACTCAAATGAACGACCGCTCTGGACACCCCAAAATCGTCGTCACCAACCCGATCCACCAGGATGTGCTGGCCCGACTGGAAACTGTTGCCCGGGTCGTCATGAACCCTGCGATTGAGCCCTGGAGTGCGCAAGAACTCCGCGCTCATATTGTTGATGCCGACGCGATGATGGGCTTCATGACCGATTGTGTGGATGCTGATTTGCTTGAGCATGCGCCGCGCCTGCGCATCATCGCCTGCGCTCTCAAAGGCTTCGACAATTTCGACATCCGGGCGTGCACAGAGGCCGGCGCGTGGGTCAGCATCGTGCCTGATCTGCTGACCGATCCGACTGCCGAACTTGCGCTGGGTCTGGCTATTGCGCTGGCTCGCAACCTGCGCCCCGGCGATGCGCTGGTGCGCAGCGGGCAGTTCAATGGCTGGCGGCCGAACCTCTACGGCACCGGGCTTGCCGGTTCGACCATTGCCGTAGTCGGTCTGGGCCAGGTTGGCCGCGCAATCATCCAACGTCTTGCCGGCTTTGACTGTGCCAAGGTAATTGGCGTCGATCCGATGCAAGCCTTGCCAGGCGAAGAAGTGGCTTTTCTGGATGAAGCGCTGGCGCAGGCCGACTTCGTTTTCCTAGCGACACCTCTGACCGACACTTCACTCCACCTGCTCAGTGCGGACACCTTGAAGCACTGCCAGCACGGCGCGTTCATGATCAATGTAGGGCGTGGCTCGGTTGTCGATGAAGAGGCCATAGCCGATGCGCTGGAAACCGGGCTGCTCGGCGGCTACGCTGCCGATGTATTTGCCTGCGAAGACTGGGGGCTGCCAAGCCGGCCGGCGGGGGTCTCGGAGCGCCTGCGCAAATCAGCCAATACCCTACTGACACCGCATCTGGGTTCTGCGGTTCACGCGGTACGCAGTGCCATTGAACACCGGGCTGCAGACAATATTATCGCAGTCCTGCAAGGCGGCGAACCGGCCGACGCGATTAACCGACCTGCCCACGCGATGGCCTGAGACCTGACATCTCTGCGGAGATCAGCAAAGCAAAAATCGGGAGCCCGGCAGCAGGCGACATGATCGGAGGAATCGCGCCGTCCATCGAGACAGGCTGCGATCTGTCGCAACACCTGACGGCCGTTTTTCATGGCACCGCCAGAAGCCTTATGTTTATTGGCTTTTGGCGCTTCATGCCGGAAGATGTGCATATATATTGGCCTGCAGGCCGGCGCTCCAGGGATATGCTGAACAAACCCCACCTGAGCAGCAAGGCAAAGGCTACGCGCCGCCGCTAACTCTCCAAAAGAATTATTCCCCTGCTGACAGCATAGACATTGTCTGAATCGTCCCATTCCATGATAATGGCACTCCTCTTTCGATGATTAGGCCATGGCGCTCCAACCCACCAACGTGATCAACGACCGTATCTACGTACTGCGAACACGTTGGGAGCACTACGTCGCCGAAGGTTCATTCGAGAATTTCATCGAATTTACGGTAGCCGCCAACAGCCTGGCCGAGCATTTCAACCGGATGCGCCTTCCCGGTCTGGTAAGAATTTGTGAAGGACTGGAGAACTCGGCACTGGCGCATCTCGGCAAGCCGGAAGCCCACCCGATTGACCCGCAGAGCATCACGGCGATACAACGCCAGATGGACACCCTGCTGGGAGCGGTGGCCACCACCCAGTTACCGCTAGCCGAACGACGAGCCGACGAACCGGCCGCCGAAGTTGTTTCCGCCGATTGGATCAAGCCCCATTCGGTGTGGCTGGTTGTAGCGCCCGAGATGCAGGAGATGGGCGAAGCCCTCAAGAAGCAAATCAGTTTCTTTGGATTTGAAACCCTGGCAATGCGCTGGGGAGGAGAACAACCTTCCGGCGACATTCCACTGGCTGTTCTATTCATTCCCGCACCCGGATCGTCCAGCGCGCAGGAACACGAGTGTATTGCTGCCGTGCGTGCGCGTTGTGTGGCAAGCCAGTTGATCTACCTGGGTGCGCATCCGGAAATTGAAACCATTGTCGCTCTGATGCGATCCGGTATCGACATAACGATTCCTCAGGAAGAGGGATCGTCAATGGTGCTTAATTGCGTCCTTGATCTCGTCCAGAATTACGAACCGGAGAAACACCGTGTTCTGGTCGTTGAAGACTCCCGCGTGGCGGTCGCTCTGATCCAGCGCACACTGGCCGCACACGACATTGACAGCCATGCCATCCGCGACCCTGGAACACTGCTCGACGAGCTTGAGTCCTATCGCCCCCACTTGATCCTGATGGACATGTACATGCCGCGCTTCAATGGCGTTGAAGCCACGCGCGTTCTGCGCCAGATGTCGGCCTACCGGTCAATCCCCATTATTTATCTGTCGGGCGAATCCGATGTCGGCATGCAGGTCGAAGCCCTGCGTCTGGGTGGCGATCAGTTCCTGATCAAACCCTTTAATCCGGTATTGCTGGCGGCCGTCGTCAAAACAAAAATCGAGCGCTTCCGCGAGACCCAGCGCTCAAGCCGGCTTGACGGTCTGACCGGGCTGCTCAATCACACCGCCTGCAAAGCACAGTTAAAAACCATGCTCGACAAAGCGTCGGCGCACCGGTCGCTAACAGTTGCCATGATCGACATTGATCATTTCAAGTCGGTCAATGACACCTACGGACACCCGGTGGGTGATCTGGTCATTCGTGGATTGGCGTGGTTACTCAAGGGTCGTCTGCGTTCCTCCGACATGATTGGTCGATACGGTGGCGAGGAATTTTTGATTGCACTGTCTGACGTCACGCCGGGGCAGGCTGAATCAGTGATTGACCGCATCCGGGCAGACTTTTCTTCCCTGCCGCACGCCCATCAAACAGGCGCGCTGTTCGCCACTTTCAGTGCCGGCATCGCCTCTTACCCGGGGTTTGACAGCGCACAGAGTCTGACTGAAGCGGCGGATAATGCGTTGCTTGAAGCCAAGCGGCTGGGGCGTAACCGGGTCGTAAAAGCGCCCATGCCGGAAACTGGGTTCTAGCCCAGCACTACGCAGACCCAGACCAGCAGTACGTTGACCAGCGCCAGAAAAACGGCGGCACTACCGATATCCTTGGCGCGCTTTGACAGATGGTGGCGGTCCAGCGAAACCCTGTCGACCGCTGCTTCGATGGCTGAATTGAGCAGTTCAACAATCAGCACCAATAAAACGCTGGCAATCATCAAAGCTCGACCGACCCCGCTCACCGGCAGAAAGAAACTGACCGGGATAAGCAAGGCGGCAAGCAAGGCCTCCTGACGGAAAGCATCCTCACACGTAAAGGCCGCGCGCAAACCGGCCATTGAATAATTAAAGGCATTCAACACCCGCCGCAAACCGGTTTTTCCCTTGAAAGGGCTTTCCTCAAGCACACACTTCTCCTTACCGGAAACTCAGGCTCGCAAGTATACCGAGTTTAGCGGCAGCACAGACTTGCTATCGATGATTACAGCGGGGACAAATTGAAATCCTTACTACTCTCACCGACATGCCTGGAAACAATCTGCCGGTACAAATCCG
The DNA here is from genome assembly GCA_031403915.1 of Betaproteobacteria bacterium. Classification (GTDB taxonomy): domain Bacteria; phylum Pseudomonadota; class Gammaproteobacteria; order Burkholderiales; family Rhodocyclaceae; genus Propionivibrio. Next base: position 29,202 of record JANNGP010000204.1, on the reverse strand, counting down.
CCATTCTTCCGGCAAGTACGTCATCAGACCACTCGGCGGCATAGGCACGGCCTTCTGCAGCCAGACGGTTACGCAAATCTGCGTCCTGAAGAACCTGAGCAAGCACTCGTGAGAAGGCGTAGGGATTATCATCCGGCACCAGCGCACCGCGCCTGGCACCGAGGATATCCACCGTACCCATCTCGGCCAATGAAACGACCGGCAGTCCCGCGGCCATGGCCTCCAGCAAGACCAGCCCCTGTGTCTCTGTGCGCGAGGCAAAGGCAAAGACATCCGCCGCCGCATAACAGGCCGGCAATTCGGTTTTTCGGTCAAGATAGCCGATGAACTGAACACAGTTCTGCAAGTTACGATCCAGCACAGCCCGCCGCAGATGAGGCAGAGCCGGCCCTTCGCCGGCGATCACCAGCAAAATATCCGGCACCGATTCACGCGCCAGATCAACGGCATCGAGTAAATAATCGATATTTTTTTCGTGTGCCACACGGCCGACAAACAGCGCGATCGGTCGAGACGCATCAATACCATAACGTGACCAGAAACTCTGGCGGGTCTCATGCACAGCCGTGTGCACAGAAATGCCGGTCGGCAGCACATGCATTGGCGCGGTCACGCCATACCCGCCCAGCCGCTCATGAATGGCCTTTGACGGCACGATCACGGCATCAAGTGCGTTGCATTGCCGGCGTGAGAACCCGCGTGCCAGGCCGCGCAACCAGCCCGCCGGGACTAGCGGGGCATAGTGTTTCAGGTATTCCTCAAACAGCGTGTGGTAAGTGGCAATGACCGGCAAGCCATAGCGACGTGAGGCGCTGGTTCCTGCGTAGTGCGCGACAAACGGCGTCTGCACGTGAATCAGATCACAACCCTGCTCGACGGCCGCTTCAACAGCATCATGCATCGCCCCCCAGCGTACCAGGCGGTCTTCCGGGTCACCCGGCACGGCTCGCGCAGGCACGCGTGAAATCCACGATTCGCTGGTATCTTTTCCGTAATCGGGCGCGACCAGACTCACCTCAACGCCATGTGCACGCAAGGCGTGCCGATAGGTCTGAATGGCTGTAGATACGCCATTGATACGTGGAAAATAAACATCGGATACCATTACGACACGCATAACACAGCCTCCTCTTCATCGGTTACAGCCAGCACCGGTGTGCTGCCCCCCCATTCAATCAATTCCAGTCGACCGTCGAGATGCTCGACGATGGCTGTGCAGCTATCGACCCAGTCGCCGCAGTTCACATAGGTCAGGCAGTTCACTTCGCGAATCGTCGCGCTGTGGATGTGCCCGCAGATGATGCCGTCCAGACCGCGCTGGCGCGCCGCGTGCACCGCGGCCTCTTCGAAATCGAAGATGAACTGCATGGCTTTTTTGACGCGACGTTTGGCGTAACCGGCCAGTGACCAGTAACAGGTCATACCTAGCCGTCGCCGGACCAGCGAAATCCCGGCATTCAGGCTGACCAGTACGTCGTACATGAAGTCACCGAGCAGAGCGACCCAGCGATGGTGTTTGGTAATCTGGTCGAACTCGTCACCATGCAGCAGCAGGAAGCGCCGGCCGTCTGCCAGTTGATGCACATACTCGCCTGCGATCTCGATGTCACCGAAAGCAATCCCCAGATAGTCGCGTAGCGCTTCGTCATGATTACCGGGAATGAAGACTACTCTTTCGCCATGACGTGCGCGCCTGAGAATTTTTTGTACAAAGGTGTTCTGGTCGGATGTCCAGACGACATTGCGGCGCATGGCCCAAAAGTCGACGATGTCACCCACCAGAAAAACATTGTCGGCCACGTAACTGCGCAGAAATTCGAGCAAACGCCCAGCTTGGCAGGCACGTGTGCCCAGATGGATATCGGAAAGAAAAATTGAACGTACTGTAGGCATGCCGCGCATGGTGCGCAGCAATCATTACATTACCATGTCGTTTTCGTTACATTTGAATTGCTGCCGAACTGTCATCAGTCCGTGCAATTGGATAAAATGCCGGTTTTCCCATCATTTCAGGACTCGCACTCTCATGACCCAGGACGAACTCAAACAAGCCGTGGCCCGCGCCGCACTCGACTACGTGGTTGAAGGCAAGATTGTCGGCGTGGGCACCGGTTCGACGGCCAACTTCTTCATCGACGCGCTGGCCGGCATGAAGGATCGCATCCCCGGTGCCGTGGCCAGTTCCGAAGCCACTAAAAAGCGCCTCGAAGGTCACGGCATCAAGGTCTTTGATCTTAACGACGTCACCGAACTTCCGGTTTATATTGATGGCGCCGATGAAATCAATGACCGCATGCATATGGTCAAGGGTGGCGGCGGCGCGCTGACGCGCGAGAAAATTGTTGCCGCCGTCGCCGACAAATTCATCTGCATTGCCGACGGTTCCAAGCTCGTCAAAGTCATCGGAAAGTTCCCGCTGCCGGTGGAAGTGATCCCCATGTCCTGTGCCTACGTGGCGCGCGAGCTGACCAAGCTGGGCGGAACACCCGTCGTGCGCGAAGGCTTTGTCACCGATAACGGCAACCTGATTCTTGATGTCAAGGGGCTTGAGATCACCGACCCAGTGGCCTTTGAGACCCGCGTCAATCAGATCGTCGGCGTGGTCACCAACGGCCTCTTTGCCTGTTCGCCAGCGGATGTCTGCCTGCTCGGCACGGCCAACGGTGTGCAGAAACTGACCGCCTGAAATATATTTGTAACGTATGCCGGTTAAACTTGTCACCTGACAGCATTTACATCAAAACATAATCTGCAGGTGCTGGGCGGTTTTGCCCGGCATGATTCGACCCCGGAGCAAGATAATGACTGACCACACTTCCAAGAATTTCGACCTTGAACTCGAAAGCCTGCGCACACGCGTCCTGCAAATGGGCGGTCTGGCTGAACAGCAGGTGCGTAAAGCAATGGAAGGGCTTTATAGTGGCGATCAGCCGCTTCTCGAAAATGTCATTCGAGACGATGACCGCATCAATCGCATGGAAATCGAGATTGACACCCTGTGCAACCAGGTGATTGCCAAGCGCCAGCCCACGGCGATTGATTTGCGCATGGTTGTCTCAGTACTCAAAGCCATTGCCGATCTGGAGCGCGTTGGTGACAAGGCGCGCAAGATTGCAAGGTTGGGTATTGCACTGTCGAATCAACCGGTCATCAGCACGCTGAATATCGAACTCACCCACATGGCCGATACGGCACTGAAGATGCTGCGACTCTCGCTCGATGCGTTTGCCCGGCTTGATATCAGCTTAGGCACCGAAGCCATGCGTCTCGACGAATCGGTCAACGCTGAATATCAGGCGGTTGCCCGCCAGTTGATCACCTACATGATGGAAGACCCGCGCACCATCACACGCTCGCTGGACATCCTGTCGATTGCCAAGGCCATCGAACGCATCGGTGACCACGCCACCAACATTGCCGAATACGTGGTCTACATGGTCAAAGGCTTGAATGTCAGACACTCAACCGCTGAAGAAATCGAAGCGCAAATTTCCAACATCTGATTCCGTTTCCCGATTTTTCTGCCCACCCACGTCGCTCAGGCATAAAAATAGCTCCGCAAGGAGCCATTTTTGATACCACCCAGCCTGAATTAAATCAGGCACTCGGCGGCACGTAACCCTGCACCTGATCGGCGCCGCTGCCAAAAAAGTGCTTCTCGATCTGCTCGGCCAGATATTTTCTGTGTGCCGCATCGGCCAGATTCAGACGGTTCTCGTTGATGATCATCGTCTGCTGGCGGATCCACTGTTGCCAGGCTTCTTTCGACACGCCTTCATAAATCCGCTTGCCCAATTCGCCTGGATAGGGCGGGAAATCGAGGGCTTCGGCCTCGCGACCGAGTTTGATGCAATTGACCATTCTTGCCATGAAATAAACTCCGTAAAGCAAAATATCATTCGATAAAAGCGGGGTGATTATACCGTGCCGGATGCCGGCAAACGCTCACACCGGTTTGACGAACACCTTGGACCGCCGCTGCAGATTATAGAGCAGCCGCTTTTCTGCCGGTAACTGATCCACTGACTGCTCGACAAATCCGCGCTCCTTGAACCAGTGTGCCGTCACCGTCGTCAGCACAAACAGGCGCTTGATACCAACCGCCCGGGCGCGGGTTTCGATTCGCTTCATCAACTGCTCGCCGTATCCCCAGCGGCGGTAGTGCGGATGCACGGCGACGCAGGCCAGTTCGGCCTGATCGTCACCATACGGATAAAGCGCCGCACAGCCCACGATCAAGCCATCGTGTTCAACCACCGAGAAACGTGTAATTTCGCGCTCCAGGAGTTCCCGAGAACGGCGCACCAGCGAACCATTTTCTTCGAGCGGTTCGATTAGTGCCACCAGCCCGCTGATGTCGTCCGGGCGTGCATCGCGCAGAATTTCCAGCGACTCGCGCGTAATGATCGTGCCAACACCGTCGCGCGAGAAAAGCTCACGCAACAAGGTGCCGTCCTCGTTAAACCCGATCAAGTGCACACGACCCACACCCGAGCGGCTGGCGCGCACGGCGCACGGAAGATAACGCTTGATATCCGGAGACAGCCAGTCACCCAGCGTAATCAGACGATCGGCCATATCACTGGTCATCTCATCGAGCAGTTTCCCGTCGATATCGGCCACACCCTGACTGTCAGTCAGGAAAATAAGCTTGTCTGCGCCAATGGCAATGGCCGTGGCTTCGGCCACTTCTTCCATTGCCAGATTAAAAATCTCACCGGTTGGGCTGGCACCGAGACTCGACAAGATAACGATATTGCCGATCCCCAGTTGCGCTCTGATCCCCTCGGCGTCAATCTTGCGCACAGCACCGGCGTACTGCATGTCCACGCCATCCAGCACACCCAGCGGCTTGGCCGTAATAAAGTTCCCGGCAATAACGCGAATCGTACTGTTGGCCATCGGCGTATCGGGCAAACCCTGCGAAAGCAGCGCATCGATTTCCAGATAAACGCTGCCCACCGCATCAATCACGCAATCAAGGGTTGCTGCATCGGTCACCCGATAGCCGCCATGGGTCACTGACTGCAGCCCCTTCTCCCGCAGTTCTTCCTCGATTTGCGGCCGCGCACCATGCACCAGCACCAGACGCACGCCGAGCGCGGCCAGCAAATTGGCGTCGTAAGCCAGCGTGCGCGCCAACGGTCCGGAAATCGCCTTGCCGCCGAACGCGATGACAAAGGTCTTGCCCCGAAACAAATTGACGTAGGGCGCGACCGAACGGAACAGCGATACGAAGTGGGCTGAACTCAATTCTTCGGACATATCGTTATTTATCCTTAGCCTTCTCTTTGGATTTCTCGGTATTTAACGCTTTTTCAAGCCGCTCACAGATCGTACGCAAAATCTTTACCCGTGCAAAATTTTTGTCGTTCGCCTCAACCAGCGTCCACGGTGCCGTACTGGTACTTGTCCGGTCAACCGCATCGCACACGGCGGCATGATACGCCTTGCTCTTTTTCCGGTTACGCCAATCTTCCTCGGTGATCTTGAAGCGCTTGAACTCGATTTTCTCACGCTCCTTGAATCGCCTCAGCTGTTCCTGCGCACTGATCTGCAACCAGAACTTGATCACAATCGCTCCGTCCTTCTGCAACTCATGCTCGAAATCGTTGATCTCGGTGTAAGCACGCAGCCAGTCGGATTCTGTACAAAACCCTTCAACGCGCTCGACCAGCACCCGGCCGTACCAGGTGCGATCAAAGATGGCTACCCGGCCAACCCGCGGAATGTGGCGCCAGAAACGCCACAGGTAGGGCTGCGCACGCTCCTCCTCGGTAGGCGCGGCCACCGGAACAATCTGGTACTGGCGCGCATCAATTGCCGCCGTAACGCGGCGAATACTGCCACCCTTGCCCGCCGCATCCGATCCTTCAAAGGCAAGAATCAATGAATGCTTCTTGAATTCAGGGTGACGCACGAGTTCGGAAAGCCGCCCCTGCCACTTGGCGAGTTGGGTTTCGTAGGCTTTCTTCTCCATTGTCTGCGTCAGATCAAGCGCCGTCAGCACGTCGAGCGTGTCAATCTTAGGCGCCATGGGCGGGGCCACGGGATAGTTTTGATCTCGCGTGTCGGCCAGGCGTTTTTGCAAGGCATCGAGAACAATTTTGCCGACCGTCAGCGAGCGATAACGATCATCCGTGCCTTCCACCACAATCCAGGGTGCCCACGGGGTGTTGGTCATACGCAACACATGGCCGGCGGCATCCTGCAATTTGTCGTAGGTTTTCAGCCTTGCCCAACTCTCTTTGGTCACTCGCCAGGCTGTTCTGGGATCTTTTTCGATAGCCTTCAGGCGCTGACGCTGACCGTCCTTGGACAGATGAAACCAGAATTTGAGCACCAATGCGCCTTCGTTAACCAGCATGGCTTCAAAGCGATTGATCTGATCCATACGCTGGTCGAGATCACCCTTCGACAGCTTACCGCTTATGCGATCGGCAATCGGAATCGAATACCAAGAACCGGCGAATATCCCGATCCGCCCTTTTGGCGGCAGCGCCCGCCAGTACCGCCACATATAGGGGCGCTGCTGCTCTTCATCGGTCGGCGCTGAAAAGGCCAGCGTCGACAGATAACGCGGATCCATCCATTCGTAGAGAACGTTAATTGTTTCGCCCTTGCCTGAACCATCGACACCGCTGATCAGGATGACAACGGGAAACTTGCCGTTCTCACGAAAATCAAATTGGGTGTCGAGCAGCGCGGCGCGCAGTTTGGGCTCCTCCAAGCGGAAGGCTTCCTTGTCGATCTTGTGTCCCAGTTCTGCCGATTCAAACATGATCCGCACCCCCTATTTGAAATCACCCCACAAACACTGTATCGCCGCCAGTGCGGCAAGACCCGCTGTTTCCGTACGCAAAACACGTGACCCAAGCCGGACGCCAACAAACCCCGCCTGTACCGCTCTTTCAATCTCCTCCGGCGCAAGCCCGCCTTCGGCACCGATCAGTAATTCAACCCGCCCATCCGGTTCAGGTGGAGCAAAGCTATGTAACGTTCGTTCTGCGGCAGGATCGAGCATCAAACGCAAAGCCATCCCATCCGAGCGATCCAGCCAGCGCTCCATGCTTTCCAGAACCGCTACCTCCGGCACCCGATTGCGCCCACTCTGCTCACAGGCTGAAGCAGCAACGCCTCGCCAATGCTCAACCCGCCGTGCTGCCCGTTCGCCGTCCAGCCTGACCACGCTGCGCCTGGACGTCACCGGCACAATGCGCGCCACTCCAAGTTCTACAGCCTTCTGAACCGTCAAATCCATTTTCTCACCGGACTGAAGTGCTTGCACCAGCGTCACAGGAATTGGAGACTCCCGTTCTACATTACGCCATTCCAGCACCTCTACGGCCACCCGCGCACGTTCCACGGCGGCAATGCGACAAGCATACTCCCCACCGGTACCGTCGAACAGCGTCATTTCATCACCAACCGTCATGCGCAAAACGCGTGCCGCATGACGCGCCGCCCCTTCAGGCAGAGTAGAGAGAACACCCACAGCCAGAGGCGCGGGGGAGTAGAAACGAGGCAAACTCATCATGGTATTATAGAGTCTTCCCGCACATCATCGACGCTCACAGGAGTACAGCAGTCATGGCCATCAGCGCCCCGCTTTGCAACTTTGGCTGGAAAGCCCCGGATTTTGAACTTACTGACACGTTTGGCGCGCATAAAACGCTGGAATCGCTACGCGGCCCCAACGGCCTGCTGCTGATGTTCATCTGCAACCATTGCCCGTACGTCAAAGCCATCATCGATCGCATCTGCCTCGACGCAATAGAGCTTCAGGCCATGGGCATTGGCGTTGCTGCCATCATGAGCAACGATACACATGCCTATCCGGAAGACTCCTTTGCCAATATGCAAACGCTGGCCAAGCATCTTGAATTCTCTTTTCCCTACCTTTACGACCCCAACCAGGAAGTTGCGCGCGCCTATGGCGCCGTATGCACCCCGGATTTTTTCGGGTTTAACCGCGACCTGGAATTGCAATACCGTGGCCGTCTTGATTCAAGCGGAATCGCTCCGGCCACGCCGGACGCACGCCGTGAACTGATTGAAGCCATGAAGGAAATCGTGTCCACCGGGCACGGCCCGACGGAACAGGCAGCCAGCATTGGTTGCTCGATCAAGTGGCGTAACCAGTAAGCCATTTCTGAACGCCACAGGCTGGCAACCAACCTGAACGCTCAGTTTTCCTGAAGCAGCGTCAATTCGTCATCCGTATGCCGCAGACGCACGGCCAGCGTACGGGCAAGTTGTGACACCAGCACAAAGGCGATGCGTTTGTGCTCTTCTGCCAGATAATTGAATTTATCCAGTGTCAGCACATAGAGCTCCGCATCCCTTGAAGCGATGGCATCGTTGCCGCGCGGTCGGTGATCAAGAAACGCCAGGCCACCGAAAAACTCGCCGCGACCAAACGTGGCGATATGGCACAAACGCGAACTCCCGCCCACGCAGCCCATGATGCGCACTTCCCCGCTGCGGATCAGGTAGAGATTGGTATTTGTTTCACCGCGCGAATAAACAATTTCACCGGCCTTGCACGAACGCATTTCCATGCACGACTGAAGATCGGTCAGCGTATCGGGCTTGCTTCCCTTGAACAACTCGATTTCGTGAAGTTCCAGTGGAGGCAGCGCAGCATCGGCCTGACCCACATCGCCGAGCAGGCGGTCTTCAACCCATTCGATGGCCGCTTCAAGCGTCGGCAGGTAAAGCACCGTTTTCCCATCCGTCTCCAACCCGGCCAACTCCAAAAATTCGCGTAAATTTCGCCCGTTGGGCAGACTTTCACGCACATTGGACAGCAACAAGGGCACACCCCGTTCGGATAGCGCATCGCGCACCAGCTTAAGCATGTGCGCTGCCGTCACATCGAGTGACTGTACACGCTGCATGTCGAGAATCAGGTAGTCCGCCGTATCCAGTTCCTGCTCCAGAGTCAGATAGAGTTGGTGCGTCGTGCCGAAAAACAGACTGCCCTGTAATTCAAAGATAACGGCGCTCTCGCCCTGCTGTTCGAGAATCTGCATTTCGGCTTCCGGCCGGTACCAGGTCGATGAACGTTGACCGACGAAGCTCTTGCGTCGCACCACATTGCCGCCAACCTGCTCGCGAAGGAAAAGGATGATCGAAAGAATAACGCCAACGGCTGAGGCCGCGATCAAACCGACAAAAAGCGCCACACCAACCACCGCCAATACCACCGAAAAATCAAGCACCGTCGAGCGCGATTCAAGGAAACGCAGTGGATCGGTATCGATCATGCGCAGACCGACCACGATCAGAATACCGCTCAGCGTCGCTACCGGAATCCAGGCCACAAAGGAGCCAAGAAGCAGTGCAACCACCAGCGCCGTCAGTCCTTCGACAATGCCGGAAATGCGGGTCTGGGCACCACTCGACAGATTAACCAGACTGGCGCCCATAGTGCCGGCACCCGGCATGCCGCCGATAGTCGAAGCCACCACGTTGGCAAAGCCCTGCGCCGCCAGTTCACGATTCGGATCATGGCGAGTACGTGTCATCTGATCAAGGACAACACAGGTTTTCAGGGTGTCAATGGAGAGCAGAGCAGCCAAGGTAATTGCACTGCCCACCAGACTGCCCACCTGAGAAAGCTTGAGTTCGCCAATCTGATACCAGCGCGTAGTAATCAAATCGACATAACCTTCACTGGTCGCCCCAAGTTGGCCGACAACCAGGGGATTTCCGTCCAGTTGAAGCATCGAGGGGTCGGTGCTGGCGATACCGGCATAGGTCAGAATGCCGGCAAAAATGCCAAGAACTGTCCCAGGCACCGCCTTTGTAAACCGGGGAGACAAAAGCATGGTTACCACGGTGACACCGCCGATTGCCAAACCCCGCCAATCCCAGTGATGCGGAGTAATCAGAACTTCCAGCCAGTAGGTGCCGGCCGGCGCGCCAGCAAATTTCGGTACCTGACTGCCAATAATGATCAAGCCAACGCCGGAGAGGTAGCCACTAACCACCGGATAAGGGATGTACTTGATCAGCTTACCGATACCGAGAAAGCCAATGAGGATCTGAATCATGCCGGTTAGGATGCCGAGAACCGTCATCATCAATACGACGGTAACCGGTTGCACACCCTGTGACACCAACTGGATGGCAAATGCCGAAAGCACGGCAGCTGCCGGTGCACAAGGCGCACTGATCAGGCGATCGGTACCGCCGAATGTTGGCGCAATCAGGCCGAGTGCCGTGGCGCCAAGGATTCCGGCCAACGCGCCAAACGCCGCATACTGCGGGCTGATCGCTGAATAGACGGTAACGCCAAAGGCCACAGCCGCCGGCAACGCCACCAGCATGGCCGCAAAGCCGCCCCAGAAATCGCCCGAATGGCGCATCCACGTACCGGAAAATTCCCGCATCGCCACACCCCAGAGATCACGATGCCTTCACTATACGCCGGTCATAGCGCTTGAAAACCCCCGGAGCGAATGCGCTTTACCTATCAGGCACGCACTGCACAATTGAATGTCGCTGCAAATCACACTTGGCGGCCATCCCAACTTATGTAATGCTGTGCCCTATATAGACTCTGCCTTGCGCTTTGCGCATCAGGGACGGAGCAAATATTTCTCGTAAATTTACCGGAGCACCTGCCCGATGTCTGATACCAAAAAATCCAAAGCTGACGGTGCCGCCTTTCGCGCCGATATCGACAACAAACTGTTTCACTCTGTTGCTGCCGAACCGGCGACAGCAAACACCAAGGAGCTCTACAAGGCGCTCTCACAGGTCGCGCGCGATCAGTTGGCGAAACGCTGGGTTAATACGCAGGTCGCTGACCGCAAGAATAAGACACGGCGCATTTACTACATGTCGATGGAGTTCCTGATCGGCCGCACCCTGAACAACGCGCTCTCGGCGCTTGATCTGCGGGACAAGGCCGATGCAGCTTTTTCAAAGGTTGGCGGCCCCTCGCTCACCGATGTCATCGAGTGCGAGCCGGATGCCGCGCTCGGCAATGGCGGCCTCGGCCGTCTGGCGGCCTGCTTCCTCGACTCCATGGCAACGCTGGAATTACCCTCCTGGGGTTATGGCATGCGCTATGAATATGGCATGTTTGCGCAATCGATCATCAACGGCGGCCAGGTCGAACACCCTGATTCCTGGCTGGTCGACGGTACGCCGTGGGAATTCCCACGGCCCGGCACGCACTTTACTGTGCGCTTTGGCGGTACGGCCGAGCACCATGGCGAGTGGGCGGAGTGGAATGCCGCCGAGGCCGTAGAAGCGCGTGCTTATGACTATGTGATTCCCGGCCACGGCACAGATCGCGTCAGCACCCTGCGCCTGTGGAAAGCCGGTGCGCCGGCGCAGATCGACCTGAACGCTTTCAACTCCGGCGACTACGCCCGTGCCGCCGAGTTCAAGAACCGTTTCGAAAATATTTCCTGGGTACTTTATCCGAACGACAGCACCCCGGCCGGCCGCGAACTGCGTCTGCGACAGGAATACTTTTTTGTTGCCGCCTCGCTGCAAGACATATTGTTCCACCACTTGGAGGAGTATGGCAGCCTGCACAATCTGGCCGATCAGGTTGCCATCCACCTTAATGACACCCACCCGGCGATCAGTGTTGCCGAGTTGATGCGCCTGCTGTGTGACGACTACGGGATGCTCTGGGCGGACGCCTGGAAGCAATGCAAGCGCATTTTCTCCTACACCAATCACACTCTGATGCCCGAAGCGCTGGAAACCTGGCCGGTCGGACTAATGCACTATCTGCTGCCGCGTCATTTGCGCATCATTTTCCGTATCAATCAGGAGTTTCTCATTGAGGTCGCACAGCGATTCCCCGGCGACACCGACCTTGTCCGGCGTGTTTCGATCATCGACGATGCCGATGGCAACGAGGACAACAAGCGGATTCGCATGGCCTACCTGAGCATCATCGGCAGCCACCGGATCAATGGCGTTTCACAACTGCATTCCGACTTGATGGTCAAGACCATTTTTGCCGATTTTGCCAAACTCTATCCGGACCGTTTCCACAACAAAACCAATGGCGTCACACCGCGCCGCTGGCTGGCACAGGCCAACCCGGGACTGTCGAGCCTGCTTGACGAGCGTCTGGGCAAAGACTGGCGACTCAACCTTGATCTTTTACAGGGCCTGCGTCCGCTGGCCAAGGACAACGGCTTCCGCACTGCATTTGCGGCCGCCAAGCAAAGCAACAAACTGCGCCTGGCTGACTACATCAAACGCGAAACGGGCGTCATCCTCAACCCGGAGAGCCTGTACGATGTACAGGTCAAACGTATTCACGAATACAAGCGGCAGCTCCTCAATGTGCTGCATGTCATCACCCGCTACAATCAGATTTTGCACGGACTGGCAGATGATGCCGCGCCGCGCTGCATCATCTTCGCCGGCAAAGCGGCCTCGTCCTACTACATGGCCAAGCAGGTGATCCGCCTGATTCATGATGTGGCCAATGTCATCAACAACGATTCGCGTGCCAAAGACAAACTGAAAGTGGTATTTGTCCCCAACTACGGTGTTTCGGTGGCGGAACTGATCATGCCGGCGGCTGATCTTTCGGAGCAGATCTCCACCGCAGGAACCGAGGCCTCCGGCACCGGCAACATGAAGTTCTCATTGAATGGTGCCCTGACCATTGGCACCGAAGACGGCGCCAATATCGAGATTCGCGATAACGTGGGCGCCGAAAACATTTTCATCTTCGGCAACACCACGCCGCAGGTCGAAGCCATCCGGAAAGCGGGCTACGATCCGCGATCCATTTACCAAAACAACCCGGCACTCAATGAAACGCTGAACAAGATTGATGGCGGGTTCTTCTCACCCGGTGACCGCAAGCGCTATCACGATGTTTTCAACAGCCTGGTGAATTATGGTGATCATTACCTGCTGCTGGCTGACTACGCTGATTACATCGCGGCTCAAAACCGGGTGGATAATCTGTATCTCACTCCCGCCGAATGGCAGCGCAAAGCCATTCTTAACGTCGCCGGCATGGGCGCTTTCTCATCCGACCGTACCATCCGTGACTACGCTAACGACACCTGGAATATGGGCTCATTGTTGAAGAAGGTCCAGGATGCTTAGCAAAGCTGAAGTCACGTCCCTTTGCCGGGGCGAACATGGCGACCCGTTTGCCATTCTTGGTTTGCACGCCGACTCCAAAGGTCGCCTCTGGTTACGCAGTCTGCAGCCCGGAGCGAGTGCGGTGTTTGCCCTCGATGCCGATAGCGGAGAGGTTCTGATCGAATTGACCCAACGCAAGATTGACGCCCTGGGAGATGACTCGGGGTTTTTTGAGGCGTCGATTCTCGGGCGCAACAAACCCTTTGATTATCGTCTGCGCATTGTCTGGCCGGGCGGCGATCAAGAGGTCGACGACCCCTACCGTTTCCCCACCGTTCTCGGCGAACTTGACGTCTGGTTGCTGGCCGAGGGCTCGCACCTGCGCCCCTTCGAGCGTCTCGGCGCCCATCTGCGCGAGATTGACGGTGTCCCCGGTACAGCCTTTGCCGTTTGGGCACCCGATGCCCAACGGGTTAGCGTGGTCGGCGACTTCAACACCTGGGATGGCCGTCGTCACCCGATGCGTCTGCGCCGTGAATGCGGTGTGTGGGAACTGTTTTTGCCGGCCGTTGAAGAAGGCGCTCGTTACAAGTTCGAGATTCGCTCGCGCGATGGCCACGTCCTGCCTCTCAAGGCCGACCCTTATGGCTTTGCCGCCGAACTGCGGCCATCTACGGCATCAATCGTCTGCAAATTACCGCAGACTGTTAAACGTGCTTCGGTCGCCGCCGGCAACCAGTTGCACGCACCGGTTTCAATTTACGAAGTTCACCTGAGTTCCTGGCGGCAAGGCGAGCACGGCGGCTTCCCCGACTGGCAACGCATTACGGACACCCTGATCCCCTACGTTGTTGATCTTGGTTTCACTCACCTTGAACTGCTGCCGATTTCGGAACATCCTTTTGACGGCTCCTGGGGTTACCAGCCGCTTGGCCTGTACGCACCAACAGCACGCTTTGGCTCACCGCAGGGCTTTTGTGACTTTGTTTCCGCCTGCCACACGGCCGGGCTCGAAGTCATTGTCGATTGGGTACCGGCGCATTTCCCGACTGATGAGCACGGCCTCAGCCGTTTTGACGGTCGGCCGCTGTACGAGCACGCCGACCCGCGTGAAGGCATGCACCAGGATTGGGGCACGCTGATCTACAACTTTGGCCGGCGCGAGGTGTTCAATTATCTGGTCGGTAACGCCCTCTTCTGGATCGAGCACTACGGTGTTGACGGGCTGCGTGTGGACGCCGTGGCGTCGATGCTCTACCGCGACTACAGCCGCAACGCCGGTGAGTGGGTGCCCAATGTCTATGGTGGCCGTGAGAATCTCGAAGCGGTACACTTCCTGCGCCGCATGAACGAGATACTCGGGCAGGAATGCCCCGCTGCGGCAACCTATGCCGAGGAATCCACCGCCTGGCCGTCTGTCAGCCGCCCGCCGTCGATGGGCGGCCTGGGCTTTCACTACAAGTGGAATATGGGCTGGATGCACGATGTGCTGGACTACATGACGCATGATCCGGTGCATCGCCGCTACCACCACCACCAGCTCACCTTCGGCCTGCTCTACGCTTTCACCGAAAACTTTGTTCTGCCCCTGTCGCATGACGAAGTGGTGCACGGCAAAGGCTCGTTGATCAGCAAAATGTCTGGCGACTACTGGCAAAAATTTGCCAACCTGCGCGCCCTCTACGGCTTCATGTGGGCGCACCCGGGCAAGAAACTGCTGTTCATGGGCGGCGAGTTTGCTCAGTGGAACGAGTGGAATGACGAAACTTCGCTCGACTGGAACCTGCTCGACTTCCCGCAGCACGATGGCGTACGCCGTCTGATAAAGGATCTGAATCACCTCTATCGCAACACGCCGGCTCTGCACGAAATCGATTTCGATCCGTCCGGTTTTGAGTGGGTTTCAGCCAATGACTCGGACAACTCGGTGCTGGCCTTTATCCGCCGCGGGCATGACCGCTCGCGAGCCATGCTTTGCGTCTGCAACTTTACACCGGTCGTGCGGCAGGGTTACCGTTTGGGCGCTCCCGGTTCCGGGGTTTACCACGAAAGAATCAATACCGACTCGGAATATTACGGCGGCAGCAACGCAGGCAATCCGTTCGGCATGGTTGACGCCGAGCAGATTCCGTCGCATGGCCGCGAATGGTCTGTCTCGCTGACCCTGCCGCCCTTGGCCACTGTGTTTCTCGAATGGGATCACTAAACGTCAAGGCCGGCCTGAAGGAAGGGCGGCCCTGGCCGCTTGGGGCGCACTGGGATGGTAGCGGCGTCAACTTCACCCTGTTCTCGGCACACGCCGAGCGTGTGGAATTGTGCCTCTTCGAGGGCAGTACGATGCATGTACTGCCCCTGCCCAAATGCACCGATCAGATCTGGCACGGCTACCTCCCCGGCGCGGCTCCCGGGCTCTGTTATGCCTTCCGTGTTCATGGCCCGGATGAGCCCGGCAACCGCTTTGATCCCCAACGCCTGCTGCTTGATCCTTATGCACGCGAACTGACCGGTGTTTTCTCCTACGAGCACACGCCCTCCTCCGCCAACTGCCTGAAGGCTTGCGTGACTAACGAGGCTTTCGACTGGGGCAAGGATGCACCCCCGGCAACGTCCTGGGCGGATTCGGTGCTTTATGAAATCCATGTCAAGGGAGCCACGCGTCTACACCCCGACGTTCCCGAAGCACTGCGCGGAACCTATGCCGGGCTGGCAACACCGGCCATGCTTGCGCATTTCAAGCGGCTTGGGATCACGGCCGTCAACCTGCTGCCGGCACATTGCTTTCTTGACGAAGAGCGGCTGGTGCATAGTGGTCGCGCCAACTACTGGGGCTACAACACCTTGGCCTTTTTTGCCCCCGAACCGCGTTATGGTGCGCGCCAAAAGGGACAGTCGGTCGTCTCCGAGTTCCGCAGCATGGTGCATACGCTGCACGCCGCCGGCATTGAGGTCATCCTTGATGTGGTTTTCAACCATACCGCCGAAACGGATGAAACCGGCCCGACCATATCTTTCCGCGGCATTGATAACCGCAGCTATTACCGTCTGCCTAGCGACAATCCCAATGGCTATGTGAATTACAGCGGATGTGGCAACACTCTGAATATCTCCCATCCCCGGGTTCTGCAACTGGTCATGGACGCGTTGCGCTACTGGGTTGGCGAAATGCACGTCGACGGTTTCCGCTTCGATCTGGTGGCGGCACTGACCCGTGACAGCGGCTTTCTTGACGCAATCAGACAAGACCCTTTACTGGCCTCCGTCAAGTTGATCGCCGAACCCTGGGATCTGGGTCCCGATGGTTATCGTCTGGGACGCTTTACGCCCGGCTGGGGTGAATGGAATGATCGCTTCCGCGACGACATCCGTGCTTACTGGCTGACCGGCGAAACCGGATCAGCCGCACTGGCGCAGCGACTGGCCGGGTCAAGCGAGATTTTCAACCATGCCGGTCGTGCCCCGCAGGCCGGTGTCAATTTCATTACCGCGCATGACGGTTTTACTTTACGCGATCTGGTCAGTTACCAGCACAAGCACAACGAACTCAATGGTGAGAACAACCGCGACGGGCACGGACACAACCTTTCCTGGAATTGCGGGGAAGAAGGCGAGAGCCGGGACCCGGCCGTACTCGAACGCCGCCAGCATCTGCAGCGCGCGCTGCTCGCGACGCTCTTTGTGGCGCAGGGTGTCCCCATGCTGCAAGGCGGTGACGAACTCGGGCGCACCCAGTCGGGCAACAACAACGCGTACTGTCAGGACAACACGCTGACTTGGCTGGATTGGAAGAACGCCGATGCGGCTTTGATCGAATTCACAGCCGGACTCATTGCCCTGCGCCAACGCTTCCCGCAACTGCGGCGCGACGTCTGGCTCAATGGCAAACCGGATGACCAGGGCCAACGTGACATTGTCTGGTGGCACCCGGACGGCCACGAAATGAGCAATGATGACTGGCATTCGTCACAACAGGGGGCACTGGGCTTCATACTTGCCCCCCTCGATGACGCGTCTCAAACATTGCTGGTTCTGATCAACCGCAGCCCGCAGGCATTGACCGCCCGTCTGCCGCCAGGCGACTGGCAGCAACTGTGCGACAGCAGTGCCGATACGCCTTTTGCCTCCTTGCTGCGCCTGAACACCTATTCATTATCTGCACGTAGTGTGCACCTACTCTCACGGAAATAACACTCATGCCATTTCATCGTCACAGCGGCATTCTGCTGCACCCAACGTCCCTGCCTGGCGCGCACGGCTCAGGGGATCTGGGCGCCGCGGCCTATCACTTTGTCGACTGGCTGGTGGCCGCCGGCCAAACAATGTGGCAGGTTCTCCCACTCGGCGGGATTGGCCCGGGTAATTCACCCTACATGAGCCCTTCGGCATTTGCCGGCAATGAATTGCTGATCGATCTGGTACAACTGCGCAATGCCGGCTGGCTGACCGAAGCCGACATCAAGCCCGACACCGTATTCAAGGAAACAAAGATCATCTACCCTGCAGTGCGCTCTTTCCGCATGGCGCGACTGCGCGTGGCTTCCGAACGTTTCTTCGCCGATGCCCGGCGCGAAGCCCGTGACGCGTTCGCAACTTTTTGTACCGAAACCAGTGACTGGCTTGATGACTACGCGCTGTTTATGGCGCTGGACAAAAACCATGGCGGTGACGGCAAGGTCTGGCAGAACTGGCCGGCCGCACTGGCTCAGCGCAAGCCCAAAGCGCTGCGCGAGGCATCAGAGGCGCTCGCTGATGAGTGCAACTTCTGGCGTTTCTGTCAGTGGTGTTTCTACACCCAGTGGAAAGTACTCAAGGAGTATGCCAATACACGGAGCGTTGAAATCATTGGTGACATGCCGATTTTTGTTTCTGCGCATAGCGCCGATGTCTGGGCCAATCAGAAATTATTCGATCTAGACAGCAAAGGTCATCCGCGCGTCATTGCCGGCGTTCCACCGGATTACTTCAGTGCTACCGGACAACGCTGGGGCAACCCCTTATACAACTGGCCGGCCCATGAAACAGAAGGGTTCCACTGGTGGATTGAGCGCATGCGCGCCTCACTGGTGCTCTGCGACATCGTGCGCATCGACCATTTCCGCGGCTTCGAGTCTTACTGGGAAATTCCGGCCGAAGCCGAAACGGCGGTCAAAGGCCAGTGGCAAAAAGGGCCCGGTGCTGCCCTGTTCACCGCATTGAGAAAAACACTCGGTAAACCACAGGGCAAACAGCAGGCCGCGCTCAGGATCATCGCCGAGGATCTTGGCATCATTACCCCCGAGGTCACCGCCCTGCGCAAATCCGTTGGTCTGCCCGGTATGCGCATCCTGCAATTTGCCTTTGACGATCACTCCGACAATCTTTACCTGCCGCACAACTTCGAGCCCGGGACGGTCGTCTATACCGGAACCCACGACAACAACACCACACGTGGTTGGTGGAACGCGCTCACAGCGCCTGAACAGGATTATGTTCGTCGCTATCTCGGCATCAGCGCAGAGTGCATCGAATGGGATTTGATACGCGTCGCTTCAGCATCCGTCGCTTTGCTGTCCATCATTCCCATGCAAGACGTTCTGGGTCTGGATGCCGCTAGTCGCATGAACCAGCCGGGGCTGGCTGAAGGCTCCTGGGAGTGGCGCTTCAGATGGAGCCAGGTCGCCCCATGGCACGCCGAGCGCCTGGCCGAACTTGTTCACTTGCACGGGCGCATGCCAAGACGCCGGGCAGACGCGCTTGCTTTGCCGGGTACCGCGAACTGAGATGAAAGCACGCCGCGCACACCTTGCAAGCCCAAGTGTACCGGTGGTTTATATAAGATGCACGTGTAGTACAATCCTGTCGTTGGGTTTATTATTAGATTCAATCATTTAATTTGTGGAAGGATGGAATCATGGCTGAGACAACCAAAAAGACCCCCGCTAAAAAAGCGGCGACCAAGCCCTCCGTTGCCAGCGCCAAACCCGCCGCCAAAAAACCGGTAGCCAAGGCAAATGCTGTGAGTACAAAGCCTGTCGCCAAGAAAGCGGCTGCACCCAAAAAACCGGCGGCCGTCAAAGTTGCCGCGGCAAAACCCGCTGCCAAAGCCCCAAACAAAGTGATGGTCGTTAGCGATGAACAGCGCTATCGCATGGTCGCGGAAGCCGCCTACTATCGCGCCGAAAGCAACCAGTTCAAGAGCGACTCCGTACGCGACTGGATTGAAGCAGAAAGTGATATCGCTGCGTTGCTCAGCGGCAGCAAGTAACAAGCAAGGCGACCTGGCCCGTAGCTGCTGAAGGCTACGGGTGGGCGCGATATAAGACACCCCTTGGCAATGTGTTACGAATCTGAATGGAGCGTGCGGTAAAGCGCTTCGTAATTCGCGGCAGAATCATCCCAGGAGAAATCCTGCACCATCCCGCGCTGTTGTACTTTGCACCAGGCAACATCGTCGCGGTATAGCGCGCAGGCTTCCTGGATGCGTGCGCCAAGAGCAAGGCGTGCCGCATCGTCAAAAACAAAGCCTGTCGCTCTGTCTGACTGAAGATTCTCCGGCGTCGCATCAACTACCGTGTCTGCCAGACCGCCGACCCGGCGCACCAGCGGCAAGGTGCCATAGCGCAAGGCATAAAGCTGCGTCAGTCCGCAGGGTTCAAAACGGGACGGGACAAGCAGGACGTCGGCGCCTGCCATGAAACGGTGAGACATTTCTTCGTCATAACCGATGTGTACGGCAACCTTCTCCGGGCTTGCTGCCGCCGCATAGCGGAAGCCCGACTCGAAATCACCATCGCCGGTACCCAGCACGGCCAACTGCCCGCCCTCCCTAAGCAGATCGGGTAAAGCGGCCAGAAGCAAATCCATGCCTTTTTGCGACGTTAGCCGGCTGACAACGGCAAACAACGGCCCCTCCGCCTGCTGGGAAAGCCCCAACTCGGATTGCAAAGCAAGCTTGCAGGCCTTTTTTCCTTTGACGTTTTGCGCAGAGTAGGATTTGGCGATGGCCGGGTCATCCGGATTCCATATCTCGTAGTCCACACCATTGAGAATCCCGGACAAATCACTGCCACGATCACGTAGAACACCTTCCAGGCCACATCCGAATTCCGGGGTACGGATTTCACGTGCGTACGTCGGACTAACTGTCGTTATTCGGCTCGAGTACACCAGGCCGGCTTTCATGAAGGATATCTTGCCGTGAAATTCAATACCGAGAGGCGTCAGTTTGCGCGCCGGCAGTCCCAGATCGGGGTAACTATCAAGGGGGAAAATCCCGCGAAACGCCAGATTGTGCACGGTGAACACCGTCGGTGTCTGCAACCCGGGATTCTGCGCCATATAGGCGGGCACCAAACCGGCGTGCCAGTCGTGGGCATGAACAATATCCGGACACCAGTCCGGATCGAGTTCGCCGGAGGCCATGTGCGCCGCCACCCATCCGAGCAGGGCAAACCGGCGATGGTTGTCACTCCAGTCCTGCCCATCCGGGCCGACATAGGGATTGCCTTCACGCTGATACAGATAAGGCGCATCAATGACATAGGCCTGCAACCCGCTGTCCGGCAAGCGTCCAACGCGCAAGGTCACGATGGCCGCCCCAAATACCGGGCCAATTTGCGTTACCGTTTTAAGCCCGATCATTCCATTGACAATGCCAGGCAATCCGGGCAAAAGAACGCGGACATCAAGTCCGCGTTTGGCCAGTGCCGGCGGCAGTGCCGCCACCACGTCGGCCAGGCCGCCTGTTTTGACCAGAGGATAGATTTCAGCAGCGACGTGGAGTATGCGCATTGTTAAATATTCAATGTGAGAGTCGCGCGCGACTCACAAAACTCCCCTCGCCCTCTGGGAGAGGGGTCGGGGGTGAGGGAAACGGGCATGACTTTCATCCCTTGTGACGCCTTCCAAAGCCATGCCCGTAAGATAAATTCAGGTAAGCCGTTCAATCATCTGCCGGGTGACCAGCGTGATCCCGTTTTCAGTGCGCCGGAAGCGCCGCGCATCCTCTTCGGCATCTTCGCCGATTACCATCCCCGCCGGAATATGAACCCCGTGGTCAATGATGCACCGGCTCAACCTCGCCCGACGCCCGACTTCGACATCAGGCAACAGAACCGACCAATCCACTTTAGCGTACGAGTGGATGCGGCACAGAGAGAAAATAAGCGAGCGGTTCAGTTCACCAGAGATGATGCATCCCCCGGCAACCGTTGATTCGATAGCGATGCCTCGGCGATCAAGCTGGTTGTGCACAAATTTGGCAGGTGGCAATTGCTGTTGATAGGTCCATACTGGCCAACTGCGATCATAAAGATTCAACGCCGGGTCGGTCGCTGTCAGGTCAACGTTGGCTTCCCAATAGGCGTCTACCGTACCCACATCACGCCAGTAGTTCTCCTTGGCCACGCCCTCTTCTGGCGCGTGCACACAACTACGGTCAAAGGAATGCGCCATGGCGACCCCGTTCTTCACGGCGCGGGGAATAATGTCCTTGCCAAAATCATGACTGGACGTTGGGTCAGCAATATCACGGTGCAATTCGTTGTATAAATATTTCGCATTGAAAATATAGATACCCATACTGCACAGCGAATGCGTCGGTTTCTCGGCCATGGGCGGCGGGTCAGCCGGTTTCTCGATAAATTCAGTAATTTTCCGGCTGGCATCAACCGCCATCACGCCAAACCCGACGGCGTCCTTGCGCGGCACCTCGATACAGGCGACGGTGCACTCTGCGCCACTCTCTACGTGATCAACCAGCATCGCAGCGTAATTCATTTTATAGATGTGGTCGCCGGCAAGTATCAACACAAATTCCGGCGTTGGACGGTAGGCCTCCATGATGTCCATGTTCTGATAGACCGCATCCGCTGTTCCGCGATACCAGGATTCTTCATCAACACGCTGTTGTGCCGGCAGCAGATCGACGAATTCGTTGACCTCGCCACGCAAAAAACTCCAGCCGCGCTGCAGGTGCCGCAAAAGGCTGTGTGATTTGTACTGGGTGACGACACCAATGCGGCGGATGCCGGAATTAACACAGTTGGACAGTGCGAAATCGATAATCCGGAATTTCCCGCCGAAATAAACAGCCGGTTTGGCTCGACGGTCAGTCAGTTCATAAAGCCTGCTGCCCCGGCCACCCGCAAGCACCAAGGCTATCGCTCGACCAGGTAACTGGAAAGTTCGCCTTTCAATCATTTTGCATACTCCAAATAATAATCCTGACCTTCCGTTCAGCAGCAACAGGTTTCAATAGACCGTCTCAGCTGATGACATCCGGTGCATTTCTTCCTGTATTTTCTCTGATGTGCACAACACTCTCGGCAAGCGCTATCAGCGAGGCCAGCGCCTCCTGCGTAGGCACGTCGTGACGTGCCGGATCGGCGACGTAACACTCAAGATAGACGCGCAAGGTTGCCCCTTCCGTTCCGGTACCCGACAGCCGGAAGACAACACGCGAGCCATCCTCAAGTAGAATCCTTATGCCCTGCCGGTCACTGCGCGAGCCGTCAACCGGATCGGTATAACTGAAATCGTCCGCTGACTTGACCCGCATCCCGTCAAATTCCAACCCGGCCAGCGTCGACAGTTTTTGCCGCAACTCGGAAAACATCGCCTCAGCCCTGGTCGCCTCGATCCCTTCATAGTCGTGCCGCGAATACACATTCCGCCCGAATCGACACCAATGCTCACGTACGATCTGCTCGACCGGACGGTCACGGACGGCAAGAATATTCAGCCAATACAGCACCGCCCACAAACCGTCCTTTTCGCGCACGTGGTTGGAACCGGTGCCCGCGCTTTCTTCCCCGCACAGCGTGGCCATACCTGCATCGAGCAGACTGCCGAAGTACTTCCACCCGGTGGGTGTTTCATAACAGGGAATGCCGAATTCCGCAGCAACCCGGTCGACAGCGCAACTGGTCGGCATTGAACGCGCCACACCGGCCAGACCTTTGGCATAGGCCGGAATCAGTTTGTAGTTGGCAGCAATGACCGCCAGACTGTCACTGGGGCTGACAATAAAACCGCGCCCGACAATCATGTTGCGATCGCCATCGCCGTCAGAAGCGGCACCGAAAGACAAACCAGAACGCGGGTCGGCCAGCGCTGCCACCAGATCGGCGGCATAAACGGGGTTGGGATCCGGATGGCCGCCGCCGAAATCCGGCAAGGGCGTTCCGTTGACCACCGTGCCGAGCGGCGCGCCAAGACGGCCCTCCAGAATGGCGTGGGCATAGGGGCCATTGACGGCATGCATGGCGTCAAAGCGCATGCGGAATTCGGGTCGCGCCAACAGGCCGGCGATTCGCTCAAAGTCAAACAGCGACTCAAGCAGTTCAGCATAATCGGCCACCGGGTCGATGACGGAAACACGCATGGCACCAATTTGGCTATCACCAAGGCAGGCCAGGTCAATGTCCGTTGATTCAACAAGACGATAGGCACTAATCTCCTGCGTGCGCTGATAAACAGCGTCGGTGAAGGTTTCGTTCGCCGGCCCGCCATTGCCGAGGTTGTACTTGATGCCGAAGTCACCGTCTGGCCCGCCCGGATTGTGACTGGCCGATAAAATGATGCCGCCGAACGCCTTTTGCTTGCGAATGACTGTACTCGCGGCCGGTGTCGAGAGAATGCCATTCTGCCCGACCAGCACCCGCGCAAAACCTGCTGCTGCAGCCATACGCAGGATGATCTGGATAGCCACATCATTGAAATAACGCCCGTCACCACCCAGCACCAGCGTGGTTCCCTGCTGACCATTCAGGTTATCGAAAATGGATTGCACAAAGTTTTCGAGGTAACCGGGCTGGCTGAACACCTTGACCTTCTTGCGCAGACCGGACGTTCCAGGTTTTTGTCCGGGAAAAGGCTTTGTAGCTACAGTAGAAACGTCAGTCAGCTTGTTCATGTCATGCCTTATCGGAAGCAACGCCCGACAATGCGTTCAAATATTTCGGCGGGTTAAGCATTGCTGGAATCATGAAAGATGTGCACGACAGAACGATAACAGCCCTTGCGTGGATGCGTCGAGTGTTTTAGCGCGTTCCGGCTCATAAAAGGCTGGAAGAATACGATGGGCAACCGCCTTGCCCAGTTCCACACCCCATTGATCGAAGGAATTAACACCCCAGATTACGCCTTGGACAAACACTTTATGCTCGTAAAGCGCAACCAGAGAACCCAGCGTCGCTGGATTCAGACTATTCAGAAGCAAGGTCGATGAAGGCTGATTGCCCGCAAAAACCCGGTGCGGCAGCAACTCGGCAATGTCCTTTTCCGCCATCGACTCTTTTTCCAGATCGGCGCGCACTTCGACCGCACTTTTTCCGAACGCCAGCGCCGCACTTTGTGCGAAACAGTTGGCAAGCAGCGCCTCCTGATGCTCGGGCAGGGGAAAATCGGAACGGACAGCCGCAATGAAATCGCAGGCAACAGCCCGCCCGCCCTGGTGCAAAAGCTGGAAGAACGCATGCTGCCCGTTGTTACCCAACTCACCCCAAACAATTGGGCAGGTACTGTAATCAAGCGCTTCACCGATGATGCTCACGGACTTGCCGTTACTTTCCATCTCAAGCTGCTGCAGGAAAGACGGGAAGTATTTAAGCGACTCGTTATACGGCAGCACCGCATTGGTCGTCGCTCCCAGAAAGTTGGTATTCCAGATACCGATGAGTGCCATGACTACCGGCAGATTGCGTTCGAAAGGTGTTGTACGGAAGTGTTCATCCATGCGCTCCGCACCGCGCAGCATCTCGTCAAAGGCATGCGGCCCAATGGCTATCATCAGCGCCAGCCCCACCGCCGACCACAGCGAATATCTCCCGCCAACCCAATCCCATATCGGGAAAACCAGATCCTGGCTGACGCCAAACGCAACTGCGCGCTCCGGCTTGCTGGAAACGGCCGCAAAATGGTTTTCTGAAACCAATTCATCGCCCAGGTTGGCACGTAGCCAGGCGCGTGCGGTGCTGGCGTTGAGCATGGTTTCCTGTGTCGTAAACGTCTTGCTGACAATGATGAAGAGGGTCGTACGCGGATCAAGTGTCTGCAGCAGCGGTGCCAGTTGAGCTCCATCAAGGTTTGAAACGTAGTGCACGCCCAGTGTCGGATGACTCATAGCACGCAAGGCCTGACCCATCATCTTGGGACCCAGATCCGAACCACCAATACCGATATTGACAACATTGTGAATCGGCATTCCCTTGTGACCCATGCACTTACCGGTACGCAGGCGCTCGGCGAATTCTGCCATGCGCTGTTTTGTCGCAATAATTTCGGGCATGACATCAAAACTGCTACCGGGAAAGGGTCCGGCAGATCGACGCAAGGCCACATGCAAAACCGAACGCCCCTCACTGACATTGATCTTCTCGCCGGAAAACATACGCTCGGTCCACTCTGAAACGAGCGCTTCCCTGGCCAGCGACATCAACAAACTTAATGTCTCGGTTGTCAGTCGTTGCTTGGAAAAATCATAGAGGATGCCATCAAACGACAGGCTAAGTGATTCCACCCGCTGCGAATCGTTTTCAAACAAGTCTCGCAAATGTGTTTTGGCAAAGGCCTGTCTGTGGGCATCGATGGGTGCCCACGCGCTGGAGGAAGTGATCGTCATTTCGTTTACACCCCTTCTTATGGTTTCCCCTGAGCATCAAAAAACAGCGCCGGATCGAAGCCTAAAGCCCCTGAAAATCGTGGTTTCAAGCGACTGCAGTAACAAAATCTATTCTATGCGAACTTTCCGGAATTCTGCGACAAAAAACATAAAATATCGCCTAGATTGATGACGATGAAATGACAATGAGCACAATATTTGTTTGTCTGATTGTGCTTGCCTGTGTTTTTGGTAGCGCACTGCTTGGTTTTTATGTCAGAAAGACCCTGCCAGGACGTCACTTTTTCCGGGCCATACGGGATATCTATTAACCGGCGTCTGCATTTGGACTGGAAAAATCCTCTGTTTTGGCGGATAATTCTGCCTCTTGGGTGGCAGCCCGCAGGGTGCCGGTTAGTCATAACCGGTTACTTGCGATAGTTCGCCGCCGGACGGGATCAGAAAATCGAGCCCATCCCCGCTTCAGGTTTCATCGCAGTTTTACGCGTCGAGATGGTGGTTGCGTACTTGCCGCGCGTGAAGACGCCCATTATCAACGTCAGGTTTTTTTATAAGGAAAGTGAATCATGACTATCAAAGTAGGTATCAACGGTTTTGGCCGTATCGGGCGCATGGTGTTCCGTGCTGCTGTTCAGAACTTCAGCGACATCGAGATCGTTGGTATCAACGACCTGCTCGAGCCGGATTATCTGGCCTATATGCTCAAGTATGACTCGGTGCATGGCCGTTTCAAGGGTCAAATTTCGGTCGAAGGCAACACCCTCATCGTCAATGGTAAGAAGATCCGCCTGACCGCCGTCAAGGATCCGGCCGAACTCAAATGGGGCGAAGTCGGTGCCGACATCGTCGTTGAAGCAACAGGCCTGTTCCTGACCAAGGAAACCTGCGAGAAGCACATCGCCGCCGGCGCCAAGAAGGTTATCCAGAGCGCGCCGTCGAAGGACGACACGCCGATGTTCGTATTCGGCGTGAACGACAAGACCTACGCCGGCCAGACCATCATCTCCAACGCTTCGTGCACCACCAACTGTCTCGCACCGGTCGCCAAGGTGCTGAACGACACGTGGGGCATCAAGCGTGGCCTGATGACCACGGTGCATGCGGCTACCGCCACCCAGAAGACCGTTGACGGCCCGTCGAACAAAGACTGGCGCGGCGGCCGTGGCATCCTCGAGAACATCATCCCGTCCTCGACCGGTGCTGCCAAGGCTGTTGGCGTGGTTATCCCCGAGTTGAACAAGAAGCTCACAGGCATGGCCTTCCGCGTGCCAACCTCCGACGTGTCCGTGGTCGATCTGACCGTGGAACTGAACAAGCCGGCGACCTACAAGGAAATCTGTGCTGCCATGAAGGCCGCTTCCGAAGGCGCCATGAAGGGCGTTCTTGGCTACACCGACGAGAAGGTTGTTGCCACTGACTTCCGTGGCGAGAGCTGCACGTCGACGTTTGATGCCGAAGCCGGCTTGGCACTGGACGACACCTTCGTCAAAATCGTTTCCTGGTACGACAACGAGTGGGGTTACTCCTGCAAGGTACTGGAAATGATTCGCGTCATGTCCAAGTAATCCCCGGACGAAAAGGGCACTCTCGGGTGCCCTTTTTTTGTTTCTACCCTCTGTCATGAATCGAATATCGCCATGAACATCAAACGCCTCACCGACCTCGACGTTTCCGGCAAGCGTGTTTTCATCCGCGCCGACCTCAACGTTCCACAGGACGATAACTTCGCCATTACCGACGACACCCGCATCCGCGCGGCCCTGCCCGGCATCCAGTACGCCCTGGGCCAGGGCGCCGCCGTGATGGTCACCTCCCACCTCGGTCGCCCGACCGAAGGTGAATTCAAGCCGGAAGACTCGCTCGCCCCGGTCGCCAAGCGCATGTCCGAACTCCTCGGCAAGCCGGTTCGCCTGGTACAAAACTGGGTTGACGGCGGTTTTGAAGTCAAGTCGGGTGAAATCGTCATGCTCGAAAACGCCCGCTGCAACAAGGGCGAAAAGAAGAGCAATGAAGAACTCTCACAAAAAATGGCCGCTCTGTGCGACGTGTGGGTGATGGACGCCTTCGGCACCGCGCACCGCGCCGAAGCCACCACCTACGGCATGGGCAAGTACGCCAAGATCGCCTGCGCCGGCCCTTGCGTCGCCTCCGAACTCGAAGCCCTAACCAAGGCGCTCGCCCAGCCGGCCCGGCCGATGGTCGCCATCGTTGGCGGTTCAAAGGTGTCGACCAAGCTCACCGTTCTCGAAAGCCTCTCTTCCAAGGTCGATCAACTGGTCGTTGGCGGCGGCATCGCCAACACTTTCCTGCTCGCCGCCGGCAAGAATATCGGCAAGTCGCTCGCCGAACGCGATCTCATCGATCAAGCCAAAGCCGTGATGGCCAAGGTCAAGGTACCGCTGCCGACCGATGTGGTTTGCGCCAAGGAGTTTTCGGCCACCGCAACGGCCACCGTCAAGAGCGTCGATAACGTCGCTGACGACGACATGATTCTCGACATCGGCCCGGACTCGGCCAAGGCGCTGGCGGAAATCATCGCCAATGCCGGCACGGTGGTGTGGAACGGCCCGGTCGGCGTCTTCGAAATGGATTCGTTTGCCAACGGCACCAAGGCACTGGCCGCAGCCGTGGCGACCTCCAAAGCCTTTACCTTAGCCGGTGGCGGCGACACGGTGCTGGCTATCAACACGTTCAAGATCGAAGACAAGGTCGGCTACATCTCGACCGCAGGCGGCGCCTTCCTCGAATTCCTCGAAGGCAAGCGTCTGCCGGCTGTGGATATTCTTGAGTCACGTTTCAAGGACTAATTGCCGGACAGCTGTCCGATACACAAAGGCAGCCTTCGGGCTGCCTTTGTTGTTTTCAGCCGTTTGGGGATCTTTTTCAATTTCATTCTGTCCGATGACATCGATTCCGCAGCACACTATAATCGTTTCTGTAGTTCGCATCTGCAAACTGGATTAAGCTACATTCTTTGAGATTCGATTTGCTTTGCAAGCTTGGATGTTAAAAATTTAATAGTGGGGAGGGTAAGCAACCATGGCTATTCATTTATATTTTTCTCTTATTCCCGAAGCGCTGATTGCCTCCAACCTTCCACCAGAAAAGTTCGGGCAGTATTACGCCACGGGTAGCAGCTACAAATCCAAAGGGCAGTGCCTGTTCTTTGAAGTTGACCTGAACTTCCGCAGCGATTATTTCGACATCGAAACAGCCATTGAACGCTGTGTCCCGGCGGCTGACGGCACCCCCAAACACTCGGTCTATGTTTCGGTGTATCGGGTTCTTGAACATCTTCCGGTCAGCGTTCTGGGCAAACTTCACCTGACCACCTCCTACGGCCATACCTTAGGGCTGGAGCGTGGCGAAATGCCTCCGGATGAATGTCGGTGCATCGACCACACGTGGGCAGGTCCCGATCAGTGGCGCGCGTTACACGTTGCCCAGCAACGATCCCATCAGGTCCGATCGCCGCGTCTATCTCGAGCCAGCCCTCTCCAACAACCACGTGAGCGTGCAGG
>JANNGP010000203.1:0-5960 GCA_031403915.1 Betaproteobacteria bacterium | reverse complement strand
CCGGCGGGTGTGCCGGGACATTTGTCGAGCGGGTTGACAACGCCGTCACCATCACTGTCGAGCGGAGCGGATGTGCCAGCAGACTTCCCACCGAACGCAAAGACGACTCCCAGGGTTCCTTCAAGACTGTGAATGGTTTCGTCAACGATCATGTTATTCCTGACATCGGCTCTGAGTGCGACATGCTCTGCCACCCAGAATTTCGCTCCCACTCCGTAATTAATCACCGACATGTTTTTGTTATTGATCTTGGGAGAATAATGAACAACTCCATACCCGCCAACGATGTAGGGGTTGAAACGTGTCTCGGGCATAAAATGATAGATCAGGTCGGCCTGGAACTGCGTGATGCTCACATCGTTAATGGGGCTTGCGAACTGGCCTTCCATGGTGGCACTTATTGATTTGTCCTTGACATAGCTTTTCATGAATGACCAGGTGGCTTCAATGCCCAGATGTTCGGTAAAATTATAGCCGAGACGTGCGCCGACCACTGGCTGGTGTTTCAGATTTTGTCTGTGTTCGAAGAAGTTGTAACCCACGAACGGTGTCAGCTCGACGCTACCGGCCTTTATCTCGGCGCGGGCAGCCAGGGGAAGCATGAAAACAGAGGCCAGCAACACCGGCGCCATCTTTTTCATGACAGAACTCATTGAAAATGTATTTCTCATTTACTACCTCCTTTTATCGATAAATTACTTTGCAGTGCTGTTTTCAAGTACTTAATCTATGGATCGCCACCGGGAGGAAAGAAGACAGGCTGGTTGTGAACATGAAGCCTGCCTCCTTTTTACTCCGGGTGGTATGCCTTAATTTGGCGGAACTGTAATCAGCGCTCCAGCCTGAACAGTAATATCTCCATTTCTGGCCAAGGCCCTGCCAAGCATGTTTGTACCTGTGTTAACCGTGATTGATGAAAGTGCAATTACGGTTCCTTTGAAGTCTGCTGTCGTGCCGCCAATCGTTGATGAACTCTTGGCAACCCAGAAAACGTTCTTGGCATCAGCCCCGTTGACCAGAATCACATGGCTGTTAGCAAGTGAGTTAATGGTGGATTCCGACTGGAAAATGAACACAGCGGTCGGATCGTTCTGGCCATCGAGCGTAATAGTCCCGTTCACTGGAATATTGATAGTCGTCCCGGACCAATAGAGGCCAGGTGCAAAGATACCATTTGATATACCGCCGCATAACGGAGGTGGATCTATGGTTAAAGTACCATTGATCGTGCATTTATTAAGCACGCGTAACATGGCATCATCATACGCAGCAACCAGTGCAATCTTGGCATTAAGTGCATTAGGAGTGGCAACTTCTATCACGCCGGTAACGGTGTTGGCATCACAACCGTTGCAAGTGTTACCCGGGCTTATCCCGACATCTCCATCAACGCGGACCCCGGAACCACCAAGAGTGATCGAAGTACCTGCCAAAACACCGTAAGGTTCTGTGATGCCGAGGTTGACTGCCACAGGACCAAGATGTGCAACATTAGTGGTAGTAAAGTTCCACACATAGTCATTTGGCACAGCCGGCAGGGCTGGATTGCCTGCCAGTGAATTACCAAGCGAGTCCTTTGCAGCATCGACTCCAAGACCTTTAATCGTTGCCGTGTAGGTAACGCCCGGGTCAAGAGCAGCAAGAGGATGAAAGGTTACGGTTCTGGTAGCAGCATTGTAAGTTACTGGAATCGCTGCCGGTGGCACAGGGACGAGTCCTGACATCAGCGTGAATGTCCCGGTTTTAATCGATGTTGCGTCCATAATTTTATTAAACGTAGCGGTCACTGCCGTGCCGGTTGACACATTCAGAGTCGGACCTGGATTTGTCGTAAGCGGGGTAGTTGACGATACTCTGGGAAGAAGTGCAGGCGCCGCCAGACTGACTGTGAAACGCCACACGTAATCATTTGCCACTGTCGGTTGGGCTGAGTTGCCGGCCAGCGCAATGCCTGTCGTGTCAGTAGCTACATTCGCACCAATGCCTTTGATTGTGGCGGTATAGGTACCGACTGCAAGTGCAGCTGCCAGCGGATTAAAAGTCGCTGTTTTGGTTGTGATATTATAAGACACCGGGATTGCAGCGCCAGTAACGCGACCAGCACCAGGTCCGGTCACTATGAATACATCGGTTGCAAGGATCGATGCACGGGACATATCTTTATTAAACGTTACGGTGATATCCGTATCGGGTTGCACAAGTGGAATAGTGGCTGCCGTGAGGGGAATAGTGGCTACAACAGTTGGTCTTACGACTGTTGTACCAGGGGCTCCGGGAGTAGCCGGCACATTCCAGACCCCGCCGCCGCCACCGCCGCATCCTGCCAGGGCACTGATAAAAACACTCATAATTAACATGGATACTAGATAAGCTTTCTGCGACATAAATCTTTTCATAAAGCCTCCTCTCAAAAAATTGTTAACATCTCGATTGTGAATTTCAAACCGCTACAAATGTAGTCACCCTTTTTCCGCTTCCATAAAAGAACTGCCCGTGTTTCAGATACGTCCTCCTTTCCACAAATAATAAAAGTTGCGGTTGCGTGAATTGATCGTAATCTTGTGGCAGAAGGAGCAAGTAGCCTGCCAATAACCCGACAAAAGCATAAACGGTGCAATCGGCTTTAATAACGGCATGTTAGTGAAAAAGTGGAGAACAGCAGGCAGGATGAAATGTTACTTATACCCGTACAATGTGGTGGAACCTTCACATAGTACGGAATAATTTGTGGGAGTGTGTACGGATCAATCCGGCCATGCTGTTTTCCAACCGGAATGGCCCTGAAATCAGATCATATACGTAAAAAAGTTGGTAACTATTCAGCACTATTGAAAACAGGCAAAAGAAAAAGCATTTAACAGGGATAAAGGGGATAACATCTATAAAACCACACAGATTTTTTTGGTTTAAAATCAAGAAATTGTATCTATTGATTCTTGCCTTTTATCCCTTTTATCCCCTTCATCCCTGTTAAATGATGTTGTTGACTTGGTGTGCTGAATAGTTACAAAAGTTGACAATCTCGCAGGTATCGACTGAAATCAAAACCTGATTAGCACTGATCTCCCGCTGTTAATTTCCTCCCCCTTCAAGGGGGAGGTCAGGAGGGGGATGGGTTGCTTCCAGGCGAACAAAACCCATCCCCACCCCAACCCTCCCCTTGAAGGGGAGGGAGTTTTTGATGCATAGCGGGAGATTGATTCTACTCAGGAATCAAAATGACGACCTCAACAATAAATTAGTGCATTTACTGGAATACTGGTATGCTTACGAGATATGAAAAAGAAAATCGGACCTGTAAAAAATATCAGAAAAACAGCTGTTTTCTCTCCCGGCGCCATCCCGGCGCGACCTGAGAGCCTTCCTTTTCCCATCGTTGGTATCGGTGCCTCTGCCGGTGGGCTGGAGGCCCTGGAACAATTTCTGCGGCATATGACAGAAAATTGCGGCATGGCCTTTGTGATCGTCCAGCACCTGGATCCAACCCACAAGGGGATCATGCCCGAACTGCTCCAGCGCACCACAAAAATGCAGGTTTTCCAGGTCAGTGACCGGATGAGGGTCAAGACGAACTGTGACTATGTGATCCCCCCCAACAAGGATATGTCCATACTGCACGGTGCTCTGTACCTGTTCGAACCGACGTCGGCCCGCGGCCTGCGCCTCCCGATAGATTTTTTTCTCCGTTCCCTGGCCGAAGACCGGCAGGTCGGCAGCATCGGAATCATCCTGTCCGGCATGGGCTCGGACGGCACGCTCGGTCTCCGGGCAATCAAGGAAAAAGGTGGCATAGTGCTGGTGCAGGAACCTGCTTCGGCCAAGTTTGACAGCATGCCCAGAAGCGCCATCAATGCCGGTCTGGTCGACCTGGTCGCCCCGGCTGAGGATCTGCCGGCCAAACTGATCGACCTCCTCCAGCACCCACATGTCTTAGCCAAAAGCGAACCAGAGCTGGAGGAAAAAGATCAGAGCGCTCTGGAGAAAGTCCTGATCCTGCTGCGCTCCAAGACCGGCAACGACTTTTCGCTGTACAAAAAAAACACCATCTACCGCCGGATCGAGCGCCGCATGAGCGTCCACCAGATTGACCGGATCGGCGCCTATGTCCGCTATCTGCAGGAGAACCCCCTGGAGGCGGAGCTGCTCTTCAAAGAGCTGCTGATCGGTGTAACCAGCTTTTTCCGTGATCCGGAGGTATGGAAACAGGTACAGGAGGAAGCCTTTCCGGCGCTACTGGAGGGCTACCCGGACGGCGGCTGCCTGCGGGCCTGGTCCACCGGCTGCTCAACCGGGGAGGAGGCCTATTCGCTGGCTATTGTTTTCAAGGAGGCCCTGGAACAGGTTAAACCCGGCGGGCATTTCACGCTGCAGATCTTTGCCACCGATCTGGACCGGGACGGTATTGACCGCGCCCGACGGGCGGTCTATCCGGCCAAAATCGCCGCAGAGATGAGCCCCGAGCGACTGCAGCGGTATTTTGTCAAAGACGGCAATGAGTACCGGGTCTGCAAGGAGATCCGCGAGATGGTGACCTTCGCCACGCAGAACGTCATCATGGATCCACCCCTTACCAGACTGGATATTCTTGTCTGCCGCAACCTGATGATCTATCTGACGCCGGAACTGCAGAAAAAACTCCTGCCGCTCTTCCACTACAGTCTTAACCCGGGCGGCGTACTGTTTTTGGGGAGCGCGGAGTCCGTCAGCACCTTCACCGATCTCTTTGCACCGTTGAGCATCAAATCGAGGCTTTTCCGAAAACGGGAATCGCTCCTGCCAACCGAACCGCTGTCATTTCCGGCCACGTTTGTCCCGCTGCGGCCGGGAGTTTCCAAGGAGTCACCGATGATGAAACCAGCTGTCAATCTCCAGTCGCTCGCAGACCAGCTGCTCCTGCAGCACTTCTCCCCGCCGGCCGTGTTGACCAACGACAAGGGTGATATCATTTATATCAGCGGAAAAACCGGAAAGTACCTCGAACCGGCTGCCGGCAAGGCCAACTGGAATATTTTCGCCATGGCCCGTGATGGACTGCGTTTTGAGATGGGGAGTGCCTTCCAGAAAGCGCTTCGGCAAAAAGAACCGGTCACAGTCAATGGACTCAAAACCGGAACGGGTGACCGCGCGCAGTTCGTTAACATAACGGTCCAGATGATTCAGGAACCAGAGGCGCTGCGGGGCATGGTCATGATCGTTTTCAGCGATGTAATAATGGCAGTGCCGGATAAAAAAGTGTTGACGCGCTCCAGGACAGCTCCAATCGACAGTTCCCTGGAGCAGGAACTCCAACAGGCCCGTGAAAATCTGCAAACGACCCGGGAAGAGATGCACTCTTCGCAGGAAGAACTCACCTCCACCAATGAAGAGCTGCAATCGACCAATGAGGAGCTGCAGTCCACCAATGAGGAGCTGTCCACCTCCCGTGAAGAGATGCAGTCCCTAAACGAAGAGCTGCAGACGGTCAACGCCGAGCAGCAGTCCAAAATGGATGAGTTTGTGCGGGTGAACGATGATATGCGCAACCTGCTCAACAGCACGGAAATTGTCACAGTCTTCCTCGACAACAAACTGCATATCCGGCGTTTCACCACCGGAGCTGATAAAATTTTCAAACTGCTGCCGGGCGATGTGGGACGGCCGCTTTCAGATATTGTTACTGTTCTGCAGTATCCCGGGATAACCGAAGAGTCACGGGAGGTGCTGCGAACGCTCGCTTTTTCGGAAAAACAGATTACTACTGCTGACAGCCGCTGGTACTCGGTGCGTATCATGCCTTACCGCACCATGGAGGACGTGATCTCGGGAGTGGTGATCACCTTTGCGAACATCACTGCCACCAAAAAACTGGAAGCGGAGCTGCGTGAGGAAATTGCGCGACTGAAGGGGTTGCTGGAAGAGAAAAAATAAATTTGCAAAAAATGCCAGGAGAAACATTTCATTTGACGATGTCGTTCGGAATT
>JANNGP010000202.1:0-3241 GCA_031403915.1 Betaproteobacteria bacterium | reverse complement strand
ACGTGAGCCGGAAACCGCTATCGAGGCTTCCATCACTTTAGTCCAAGCTGCTTCTTTACGCCTTCTACCAACCCTGTTTTCAGTTCGGCTGCCGGGTGTCTTGGCAGGTGGCTTTGTTTGCCATTCAAGTAGATTTTCACGTGTTTGCTGCCATCCTTGAAAGACGCTCCCTGTTTGGTGAGCCACCGGACAAACTCACTTTGTTTCACCGCAGCTCCCGTATCTGAGGCTCATGGATACAATATAAACAAAAATGCTTACAACAGCAAGAAAAATATAAGCTAATAGGATTGCCTTATTCACATCGTGTTACATGAGCCATTGCCAATCCAGGCGCCCTGAGCGATACCCCGGTATCGCGAAGAAGTACTCTTGGGGTGCGGCTTGAAGCTCAGTATTTGTAGGCGCCTTGAGCAAACGGCGGCCAGCGGCCAACCAGACTTTCCAGTAATTCCAGTTCGTCATCGCTGTGGTTGATCATCATTGCGTCGACCATCACTGGCATGGCCGAATCATGGTGGATATACACCGGATTTTCGTGGTGTTTGGTCTCAATTATTTTGGTTTGTTTCGGATCGGCTATCGGCACAAGATCGGCCACGCCGTAGCACAGGCAGAAGTACACTCGTTTGGCCTCGGATTCGATATAGCAGCCGGTGCCGCGAATACCGATGGTTGCCGTCGCTGTTTGTAACGATTTTCTGCCTTTGCCGAATACCGAAAGAATTTTTCCGGTGAGCACGCGCATTACATCCGCCGTTGCATTGGCCACACTTGCGGCGAAAGTTACTGTGCTGTTTGGCCGTTGCAGGAAGGCATCCTGCCCGATCACATAAATGGCTTCGCCATCAGCGCCGGTCACAATGGTGTCGCCAGCGCCAATCGCCATGCCGGTTGTGGCCGGCTTGCCGTTGACAGTGACACCCCCCGTGATTTTGTGCATACCGGGCAGAATCGGCTTGGTGCCGTTGGCCAGTGCCTCGCGGATCAGCCCGCTGATGCCGGCGCTGCCAAGCAGACCGGCGGCGGCGAAGCGTTTAAGTAACTGGCGACGATGATTTACTTCCTCGTGCTCAATTCGATGCATGCCAGATTCCCCAAAGAATTTCATTGCACGGCGAGCGTGTACAAGTTGTGTTCACGTTGTGCCGCAAAAGCCAAGCAGGCAAGGATGTCTGCCGCTTCCAGTTCCGGGAAGTCTTAGAGTATTTCGGCTTCGCTCATATTGTCCGCCAACATCGCCAGAACATCATAAACCGTGACGCGCAGTCCGCGAATGCATGGGCGACCCCCGCGCTTGCCCGCCTCCAGCGTAATTCTCGATAAATCAGCCATAGTTTGCTCCTGTTTCAATAGCGCAACGGTACATCAAGCAGAATTTCAGTCAAGGGATTGGTTTCAATACTCCTTGCGCCCGTTCAAGATTCAGCGCCAGCAGACGACGCAGGATCTCATCGTCAGGCATCTCCGGTGCGTAATCGTTCCATCCGTAGGCAGCCGAAACGGCGGCATCAAGCGTCTTGTGCGCGTTGTCGAGCTAGGCCGGACGCTGGTTGTAGAGATTGGTCAGCGTGCCGATAGCGAGAAATATCCAGAAGGCCAGCACGAGGCCGCCGTGAATGTCAAAAACGATCCATACGGCCAGGGCAATCACCGCAGCGATGCCGAGCGCCCAAGCTTTTGCGAAAGAGAAGACGAAGCGAAGCACAGGGCGCATCTTATGCCATTTTGCTATTGTGCAACACGGTTGGCTCGTATATTGGTACGTATCCAGGTGGCCAAATCAGTTTCGG
Organism: Betaproteobacteria bacterium; assembly: GCA_031403915.1. Lineage (GTDB taxonomy): Bacteria > Pseudomonadota > Gammaproteobacteria > Burkholderiales > Rhodocyclaceae > Propionivibrio. The sequence goes on along the minus strand of JANNGP010000202.1, from coordinate 1,448 downwards.
AGACTTCCCCTGAAGCGAGGTCGAGCAGACGGGTTACGCAGTCGACATTTTCGGCGACGAGTGCAACTCCGTTGAGTAGCAGAAAGAGTTCGATGCAGACAAAAGCGGTACGTTTGTTGCCATCGACAAAAGGGTGGTTCCGGGCAATTCCGAATCCATAGGCTGCAGCAAGATCAGCAAGATCAGGATTGCCGTAGGAGGCTAGTTGTTGTGGTCGGGCAAGCGCGGATGCAAGCAATCCGACATCGCGTACACCGGCTGGGCCGCCGTGTTCGGCCAATTGCGCTTCATGTACGGCCTGGACAACAGCTTCATCAATCCAGACCCAAGCGCTCACTTGGTGTCCTTATTTGGAGAGTTCGCGCAGGACATCACGGCGTGACTTCATGACTTGTCGAGCCAGTTCCATTTGCTTTTTGAATTCCGGGTTGAAGGGCGTCAAGCGAACGCCTTCGGGCGATTCCGTGGCATAAACGGTGTCGCCCTTTTCAATGTGCAGCAGAGCAAGTAGCTCCTTCGGCAGCACGACGCCAACCGAGTTGCCGATCTGGGTTAGTTTAAGGCTGAACATGGCACGCCTCCGATGTAATAACATTTGTAATACTAGAGGATTTTCCTTGCTCGTTCAAGCCAGTTCCATTCTCGCCTTACACTTCCAGCGCGCCGATCAAGTTCTTGATATCGGAGACGCCATTGTCGACCAGCCAGGATTCCATCTCTTCGACAATCGTCTGTGCCGCACCGGGGTTGATGAAGCTGGCGGTGCCGACCTGCACCGCCGTAGCGCCGGCCAGGATGAACTCCAGTGCATCGGTGGCGTTCATGATGCCGCCAATGCCGATGATCGGTACCTTGACCGCTTTGGCCACCTGCCAGACCATGCGCAGGGCAATCGGTTTGATGGCGGGGCCTGAGAAACCGCCGGTGAGATTGGCCAGCACCGGACGCCGTTTCTTCAGATCAATCGCCATGCCGATCAGCGTATTGATCAGCGATAGGGAATCCGCGCCGGCATCGACGCAGGCATGCGCCATGGCCACCACATCGGTAACGTTGGGCGAGAGTTTGACGATCAGCGTTTTTTTGGTTGCAGCACGGCAGGCGGCGACAACGCTTGCCGCGCAGGCCGGGTCGGTGCCGAAGACAATGCCGCCCTGTTTGACGTTGGGGCAGGAGATGTTCATTTCCAGCGCGGCGACTTCAGGTATCTCGACCGCCGCGCTCGCGCACGTCGCGGACATCCTCACGCGGTCCCCGCGCGCCTACCCGCGCCGCCAGCTCACGTTCTTCACCGACCTCCAGCGGTCCTCGTGGCTCAACGCGATCCCGCGCGCCGAGAACGGCACCGCGGAAATCTGGCAGCGGATCGCCGCCCGGTCCGATGTGGTGATCGTGGACACCGCCGGGCGCGACAGCGAGAACCTCGCGATCGCGGAGATGGCACTGGC
>JANNGP010000201.1:0-2447 GCA_031403915.1 Betaproteobacteria bacterium | reverse complement strand
GGATGAGATCCTCGACACCTCCACCTGCATCCCCTGCATGCTGCCTTACTGCACCAGCCAGTTTCTCAGCAGAGCCCAGGGCGACCGGCCTGCGGTGGTGCCGGACGGTTCAAAGAACTTCGCGTTCCTCGGGCAGTTTGTCGAGATTCCCGACGGGATCGTGTTCACCACAGAGTACAGCGTGTTGGGCGCGATCTATGCGGTAAAGGAATTCGTCAAGCCGTCGCTGGTGGTACCGCCAATGTATTTCGGGCAACACCACCCGCTCACCGCCATTGCAGTTGCCCGTGCTTTGGCCCGCTAGTTGTGGGCCTTAACACCACGGCGATGGCGAATTGTTGAATGCCTGTCCGTAACGAGCCACAAACTTCCTTCATCGCCACCCCAAAGGTTCTTGGTTCTATGCAGGCCTATTGTGACGCGTGGAGATACGCACCCTATGCATTGGTCAACTCGTAACTTTGTGAGTTGATTTCGAATATGACCCCAAACGGGTCCACCATAATCAAGCGGTCTACATAATTGACCCTATGTAGAGCACTGCATAATGCCGAGTTTATCGCGTAGATCGTCGGGCTGGTTTTGGAGTACAGCAGTCGTCTGAACGGCTGCTCTATGGCATTCACGTGGGTCGGTTCATGGCCGATAGTGACTGTACGCTATTGCAGCTTAAAGCAGACGATAGCATCAATCAATAGAACTTTCCTTGCTTTGCGCTTGCTGGCCAGCCTGGCCTTAACCCCCGGTTTTACTGGCACATGCGCCGGATTTCGTTTTCCTTGATGGCCATCTCGACCTGCAACAAAACCGCGTCGACGTCGGCGAGTCTTTCATCGAGTGCGATGTGGCCGGTCAATGGCAAATCCGGCGTGAGCAAACCGCTTTCGTAGTGCCTCCAGATTTCCTTGCCGAACTGGCTGTCCTTGAGGGACGAAGCAAAAGCACTGAAGTAGCTGCGTAGATTATTGACGTCACGTTCGAGCATTTCGGCGGCATTGCTGTTGCCCGCCGCGTCGATGGCTTGTGGCAGGTCGATGATCACCGGCCCGCCCTCACCGACCAGGATGTTGTATTCCGAGAGGTCGCCGTGGATGATGCCGGCGCACAGCATACGCACCACCTGATTGATCAGCGTGGCGTGAAATTCCAGCGCCATTTCTTCGCTTAATTCAACATCGTTCAGACGCGGCGCCGGATGTCCTTCGGCGTCGACCACCAGATCCATGAGCAACACCCCTTCATGGCAGAGATGCGGTTGCGGCACCCGTACGCCAGCCGCAGCGAGCCGATACAGGGCATCAACCTCGGCGCTCTGCCAGACTTCTTCCTGCATCTTGCGCCCGTAGCGGCTGCCTTTTTCCATGGCGCGCGCCTGCCGGCTGTTCTTGACCTTGCGGCCTTCCTGATACGAGGCATTGTTGCGAAAATTGCGCTGATTGGCTTCCTTGTAAACCTTGGCGCAACGGATGTGCTCACCGCAGCGCACGATGTAAACAGTGGCCTCCTTGCCGCTCATCAGTTGGCCAATGACTTCATCGACAAGGCCTTCTTCAACGAGTGCGACGAGTCTTTTCGGGGTCTTCATGAAATCCTTCGGGTTATTGCCTGAGCAAATGGGAGAGTATGGCGGATTGAGCGGCCAACAAAGCATGCTCTGGAAGCCGCGTGCTTATTGGCTCTCAGGGCATTGTTGCGAAGACGCCCGCGTTTATTGCTTCACAGGCCGGTTGCTCCCGGCCACCATCTTGAACTCAAACACCCGGCATTCGATGGCACCGTTGTAGAGCGGCGTTTTCTTGCTCGGCGTCAGGCGCATCAGCTTGGGCATGCGCAAATCAGCCGTCAGGAAGTAACAGTTCCAGCCGGCGAAATTGCGCTTGAGCGCGGTACCGAGTTGCGGGTAGAAAGCAGCCAGTTCATCCTGCTCGGAGAGGCGTTCGCCGTAGGGCGGGTTGGCGATCAGGATGCCGCTTGGGCCTTCACTTCGCGCGGGTGCGGCGATTTCCAGAAGATCGCCGGAACTCAATTTCACGGCAGGGAGCAAGCCGGCGCGGTCGAGATTGGCCAGCGCGGCGCGCACGGCGACCGGTGAAATGTCGCTGCCGTAGATTTGCGCAAAGGCCGCTGGCTTCTCCGCGTCCATCGCGGCATCAAGCATTTTCTTCCACGCAGCAAGCTGGAAGTTTTTCAAGCGCTGAAAACCGAACTCCCGCCCGGCGCCCGGCGCAATATTGAGCGCCATTTGCGCGGCTTCAACGAGGAAGGTGCCGCTGCCGCACATCGGGTCAAGCAACGGCGTGCCGGGCTGCCAGCCGGAGAGACGAAGGATGCCGGCGGCAACGTTTTCCTTGAGCGGCGCTTCGACCGTTTTCTGGCGCAGTCCGCGCTGGTAGAGCGGCGCACCCGAAGTGTCGATGTACAGCGTGCATTCGTCAGCCGTGATGAAG
>JANNGP010000200.1:0-19838 GCA_031403915.1 Betaproteobacteria bacterium | reverse complement strand
CTTGAAGGCATGATCATTGGACACGGCCTTGACGATATCCTGCGCGTCGTCAAACATGCCGCGCACGGCGATGTTGTAGATGTTGTCATCCTGTAGCGAGTACATCTGCGCACGCTGGAAGGCACTCATCTTGCCGTACGGCGAGAGCATGAATACACGCAAGCCGTGTTTGCCGCGCATGGCATATTCGGCCGCCGATCCGGTATCGCCGGAGGTCGCACCGAGGATGTTGATCTCTTCGCCCTTCTTCTCCAGAACGTATTCGAACAGATTGCCGAGCAACTGCATGGCCATGTCCTTGAAGGCCAGGGTCGGCCCATTGGACAGTTCAAGCAATCCCAGACCCGGCTCAAGCCAGCGGACGGGCGTGATCTCACCGGCCTTGCCGGCTTCACGCCCATTGCAATACACCTCGGCGGTATAGGTCTTGTCGACCAGCGCCTTGAGGTCGGCCGCCGGAATATCGTCAATGAACTTGGACAATACGGCGAAAGCCAGATCAGCGTAGGAGAGCCCGCGCCATTGATCAAGTTCAGCGCGGGTGATCTGCGGATAGGTTTCAGGCAGATACAAGCCACCGTCGGGCGCGAGCCCGCCAAGCAGAATTTCAGAAAAGGTTTTTCTGGACGATTCTTTGGAATCGCCGCGCGTCGAGATGTAATGCATGCTCATGAGAGTGAGGATGAAGCCAAAGGGATTCGGGAAGCCGCGAGTTTACCACGCCAGAACCCTCAGGCTGTCTTCAGCCGCTGACGACGCAGTTCTTGCCGGCACGCTTGGCAGCGTAGGTCGCCATATCCGCACGTTGAATCGCTTCTTCAATCGACTCATCAAGGCCCTGAACAACCACACCGGCGCTAAAGGTCATGACCGTGTCGGTTCCGGGAATGGCTTGCGCAGAAAAGTCGCGCAAGAATCGGGCAATCGCTGCTGCCGCATCTTCCAGCTCGGCACCAGGAAGCATCAGAACGAATTCTTCACCGCCAAAGCGGCAGAGAACATCCGACGGGCGCTTCGACTGATGCAACAGGTTCACCAGATGAACCAAGGCCTTGTCGCCCGTCTGATGACCGAGAGAATCGTTCAAGTGTTTGAAATCATCAAGGTCGATGTGGGCTAGCGCAAATCGAATGCCAGTGCGTTGCGCCCGGGCCAATTCACGCTGATATGCCTTGTCAAAACCACGACGGTTCAAGGCACCGGTCAGCGGGTCAACACAGGCCACATTGCGTGCCTCGGCCAGCGCCGCTTCAAGTTCTGCAATACGCAACTCCGCCGACAGCAGTTCAAACATGCCGGCTTCTTGCACCAAAGATCGCGGAAGGCTGAGGATTGCCTCAGGTGAGCGGCCAAACGCTCTCACATTCGCACCGGGAGCACACGATGCCACAGCCGCGTGCGCAAGGCGACGATGCAACCGGCGTGACGCCGGTCGATTCGAATGCACGAGTTGTGAGTCATTGCGGTTCATTGCTTCTTGCTCCGTTGTTGCCACGCTTGTGCCACATTTTCCGCACCTGAAAACCGGTGCCTGTGACTTTATATACGGACAAAACAGGCAAATCTTGAGCAATGATTTAATCAACACCCGTAAAGTGTTGTTAGAAAACGTTTCTCACGTTTCCTGTTGATGGGTAAAAGCGAAGGCTCGGATCACCACAAAGAGGAAAGACAAAAGCCCGAAGGCACCTAGCCAGAGCCCCTCACGGTAACCTAAAGCCAATAAAATTCCACCACTGGAAAATAAAAGAGCACGTACCGCCCCTCCTCCAACCAGCACCGTACGCATTCGGTCACGCACCGGCGTACGCCGTCCGGGATGACGCCATACCGGCAGAAGTTGTGACAGCGCACCGCTCACCAGAGGCAAAAGAAACATCACCGTAAAGGCCGCTACAGCATCGTGACCGTCAACCCATCCGAAGGCATGCAGCATGCCGAAAACGAGAATCAGCAGGAATCCGCACAAGGCCGTTGCCAAGGCTGCTGACGCACCATCAGCAGCAATCGTTCGCCAACCATACTGACGCCACCAGGCCAGACCCAGGCGGCAAGCCACCAGCAGTAACAATCCGGCGCCGAAACAGGATAAGAGCTTCCAGAATGCCGCGCCCAAGCCAATGGCCAGCACCCCGGCAACAGCCCATGGCAGATCGCGGCGTAGACGAATGGCCGCCTCAGCATCCGGCCCGCTCAACACCGTGGGCAGCAGAACCTGCAAGGTGCCGATAGCGGTCAGGCCGACGAAACCCAGCGTGTTCAGGTGCAGATGAAGCAAACGAAACTGCGGGCGCCAGGCCGGCCAGACATCCATGGCCGGAACCAATCCCAGGGCGATGGCCAGAAAGACAATCGCCGCCAGATACCAGCGCCATCCGGGATGCGGTTTGCCAAGAGTGTATCTAGCACGGGCTATCAGCCAGCCGGCAAAGCCAAGTGTCACTAACAAGGCGATCCCGGCGGCGACATACAGCAACGGCATCTCTACCGCACCGGAAAAAAACAGAAAAACCAGGAATCCCGTTAGCTGAAGCAGCAGAGGCATCAGCAAAACGCCCTGCTGCGCCCCGCCGCTGCGCGTCAAGACCGGAACAAAATGGGTAATCGCTCCGAAGATGAGCGGCAGAATAGCCAGTGCAAAAACAAGGTGCGTCAGCGTGAATAAGCCCGGATCACCCAATAGGACTAAAACAAACGACGTCAGAAATACAGCAAGAGCAGAAAAGCCAAGGTAAATCAGCATGCCCTTGTCTTCGCGGCTTCAAGCCAATTTGGCAAAATCAATGACAATGGCACCTGCTTCGCGCTGGACGTAATTGATCGCAACGCCCTGACCATAGCGTGCCTGCAACTGCCCGAGCAAAGGCAAAGGATCATGGTCATTACAAAAGCGCATGGTCTCGCCGGGCATCAATGCGTCCATTGCGCCGAAAATGGCCGCATGGCGAAAACGCTTGGCAATACCTCGTGCGTCAAAAGGATAAAGGGCTTCTTGAGTGGGTTGATCGCAAGCATGCATGTGAATCTCCTGGAAAACACCATTGAGGTGGGAAGCGCTATTTTCCAGCGCATTGCGCCTCAGGTCTTTGATGTAGACCAGAGATAGCCCCACTCTCGAACTGTGTTTCCGAAAGAGGGGCGCACTCTTCAGCTCACACCCAAGCCCGCCGTGTCTTTACAGCAATTCTTCCAGGCGCAGACGGGTGAGCTTGCCTTTGACAACAGACAGCGCTTCGATCTTGGCAATAGCCGCATCGACATTCTTTTCCCGCGTCTGGTGGGTGAGCATGATGATATCGGTCTGATCCTCACCTTCATCCGGCTCGCGCTGAATCATGGCGTCAATCGAGATCTGCTGGTCGGCCAGAATGCGTGTTATGTCTGCCAGCACGCCGGGCTTGTCCTCAACGCGTAAACGCAGGTAATAACTGGTGACCACCTCGGACAGCGGCAGGATGGGCAAATCCACCATGGCATTGGGCTGGAAGGCCAGATGCGGGACACGATGCTCGGGGTCTGCCGTGTGCATGCGGGTCACGTCGACCAGATCAGCGATAACCGCCGAAGCGGTAGGCTCGGCACCGGCTCCCTTGCCATAATAAAGGGTGGGGCCAACGGCATCGCCCTTGACCAGCACAGCGTTCATCGCCCCTTCAACATTGGCGATCAAGCGCTTGGCCGGAATCAACGTGGGGTGCACGCGCAGCTCGACGCCTTCAGACGTGCGCTTGGTAATTCCCAATAACTTGATGCGATAGCCCAATTGCTCGGCATATTTGATATCAGCCGCATCAAGTTTGCTGATGCCTTCAATATGCGCTTTTTCGAAATTCATCGAATTGCCAAAGGCGATGGCACTCATGATGGTCAGCTTGTGTGCGGCATCGACACCTTCAACGTCAAAGGTTGGATCGGCCTCGGCGTAACCCAAGCGCTGCGCCTCCTTGAGAACGGTTTCAAAGGACAAGCCCTTGTCGCGCATTTCGGAGAGAATAAAGTTGGTCGTGCCGTTGATGATGCCGGCGATCCACTCGATGCGGTTTGCCGTCAGACCTTCGCGCAAGGCCTTGATAATCGGGATACCACCGGCAACGGCAGCTTCAAAACCAATCATCACATCTTTGCTCTGGGCAGCGGCAAAAATCTCGTTCCCGTGTTTGGCCAGCAGTGCCTTGTTGGCGGTCACCACGTGTTTGCCATTTTCAATGGCTTTGAGCACCAAATCCTTGGCAATGCCAGTACCACCGATCAATTCCACTACGATATCAATCTCAGGATCGGACACCACAGCAAACGCATCATCGGTGATCTTGCAATTACCGCCAGTAACTTTCCTGGCCAACTCGGTATTCTTGTCCGCGACAACTGTTATTTGAATCGGGCGTCCGGCGCGCCGGGCAATTTCTTCGGCGTTGCGTTGCAATACGGTAAAAGTACCGCCCCCGACAGTGCCAATACCCAGGAGTCCAACGTTCATCGGTTTCATTTCAAAGCCTTCCTAAAACAATACGAGGGAATGTGCATCCCCTCGCGAAAATAAAATCGGTGCGCCCGCTGCCGCTGCACACCGGAATCCAGTGCCAGCACGTCACAATCGAGCGAAATGGCTTTTGCCCCAAGCCAATCGAGCATCATTTTGCCAGCGCCTTGCGAACGACATGCTTCATCACTCACCAGATCGTCAACATACAAACGACGCCCTTCATAGGTGTTTTCAATCAGCCGCCACAAGGCCACACACACCACTCCGTCACTTTCGACGACTACGGCCATACGCGCGCCATTGGCAAACACGTCGGCCAAGCGCGAAACATAGCTCGCAGGAAGTTGTGGCCTCAATTGCCGATGCACGGACTCAGCCTGCATCAGCCAGGCAGGCTCGATTACTCCGCCCAGATCATCAGTAACAGCAAGTACAAGCATCACGTGCCATGCCGCTTGCGATAACTCTCCAGGAAGCGCGCAACGCGTCCAACCGCCTCACGCAGGTCATCCTCATGCGGCAAGAAAACCAAACGGAAGTGATCCGGATGAGGCCAGTTGAAGCCGGTACCCTGAACCAGCAGCACACGCTCTTCCTTCAATAGTTCAGCGATGAAATTCTGGTCGTTCTTTATCGGATAAACCTTCGGATCAAGCTTGGGGAACATGTAAAGCGCTGCTTTAGGCTTGACACAACTGACCCCCGGAATCGCCGTAATCAGCTCGTGTGCCAGATTGCGCTGGCGACACAGTCGACCCGTGGGTGCAACCAGATCATCAATGCTCTGGTACCCGCCAAGCGCCGTCTGAATGCCAAACTGGCCCGGCACATTGGAACACAAGCGCATCGAGGCCAGCATATCAAGGCCTTCGATGTAATCGCGCGCCTCGCGCAAATCACCGGAAACCACCATCCAACCGGCACGATAGCCACACGAACGATAGTTCTTGGAAAGCCCGTTAAAACTGACGGTCAGCACGTCCTCCGACAGCGCGCCGATAGCCGTATGTGTCTCGCCATCGTAGAGCACCTTGTCGTACACCTCATCAGCGTAAATGATCAGGCCATGCTCACGGGCAATGGTAATAATGTCGAGCAGCATGCTGTCCGGATACAGTGCACCGGTCGGGTTATTGGGATTGATGACAACTATGGCGCGGGTCTGCGGGGTGATCTTGGAACGGATGTCGTCCAGATCCGGCAACCAGCCGTTTTCCTCATCACACAGATAGTGTCGCGGCGTACCGCCGGAAAGGCTGACCGCCGCTGTCCACAACGGATAGTCTGGCGCCGGCACCAGCACCTCATCACCCACATTAAGCAGAGCATTCATGGCCATGACGATCAGCTCTGAACAGCCATTTCCAATGTAGATATCTTCCAGCGTTACACCCTTGATGCGCTTCTGCTGGGTGTAGTGCATGACCGCCTTACGTGCAGCGAAGATTCCTTTGGAGTCGGAATAGCCTGCCGCATTTTGCAGATTCCGAATCATGTCGAGCTGAATTTCTTCCGGCGAGTCAAAACCAAAAGCAGCGAGATTGCCGATATTCAGCTTGATGATCTTGTGGCCTTCGTCCTCCATCTGCTTGGCCTGCTGCAATACCGGGCCGCGAATGTCGTAGCAGACATTGGCAAGTTTATTGGATTTGAGTACGGGTTTCATGACTGGTGACCTATGCGGCTGCCCTTAAGCAAACCGTCCTAATTAAACACATCCTGAGCAAAACACACGGCGCCACATGCTCGCGCCTTCGAATAACCAGCGGCAAAAAGTTATAATCCTACTTTATCGTATGGTGTATCGCAATTTTATGAACCTGCAACCCGTCCAGACCGTAGGTCAGAATACCTTTACCGCCTATGGCGAGGATTATGTCAGTGTCAACGCAATACGCCACAACAGCAACCTTATCGTTCTTCCGGATCAGATTATCCCGGGCTGGACGCAGTCAAATTTTGATACGCTCAACGTTGCAGATTTCGAACAGCTTGCGTCTCTCGATGCCGAGATCATGCTTCTTGGCACAGGAAACCGTTTGCGCTTCCCTCGCCCTGAACTTCTTCTCCCGCTCATGCAGGCAAATATAGGTTTGGAAGTCATGGATATTCATTCTGCTTGCCGTACGTACAACGTCCTGATCAGTGAAGGACGCAAAGCTGCTGCATGCCTGATCTTCTCCTGAAACACCTCGCCTTCATCCTCTTCTTTTCCTGACATGCCCCGTACAACCTGGCCAAGAATAAGGTCTAAATGAAACGTATCGCTCTTAAAATCGACGCTGACACCTACCGGGGAACGCTTGTGGGCGTCCCGGCACTGATCGGACTTCTCCAGAAATACGAAGTTTCGGGAACGTTTTTCTACTCGCTCGGCCCGGACCAGAGCGGTCGGGAAGACCGCTTATCCTCTCTAAGACGGCACTACAACCTGAGCACCCGCCTTTACGGACGACTGCTGCCCAGCCCGGACATTGGCAAACGCTGTGCCGAAATAATGTGTCAGACAAAAAATGCCGGTTTTGAGGTGGGTATTCATGCCTGGAATCGCGTCAATTGGGAACAAAAGATACAAAAAGCCGAGAACTCCTGGGTTGAAGCCGAAATGGGCAAGGCCTGTACGCGTTTTGCGGAAATATTCGACGAAACGGCAAGCACCCACGGCGCCGCCGGATGGCGGATGAATCGCCATGCCTTGCGCCTGACTCAGCGACTGGGGTTTTCCTATGCCAGTGATTGCCGTGGCAGCCACCCTTTCATTCCGGTCATCGACGGCGAAATTGTCGCCTGCCCACAACTGCCGACAACGCTACCGACGGTGGACGAAATTCTTGCGCTTGACCCTGAAAGCACGCCTGACCAGGCGGCCGATCGAATTCTGCAGCTTTCCAGCGCCATTGCCGGCGACCACATATTTACCCTGCGCGCCGAACTGGAGGGAATGAAGTTTGGCAGCACCATCGAGCGCCTGATTACCGGCTGGAAAAATAGCGGCTATCAACTCGTCGCCCTGCGCGCCATTTATTCGACGCTTGAAATGAAAGATTTGCCGCGCCACACCGTCCGTTTTGCAGAAACCCCAGGCCGCGCGGGTCTGAGAATGACGCAGGGACCGGTTTTTCTACAGGACTGAAATGAAAAAGGGCGGCCGCAGCCGCCCTTGCATCGCATCATCGAAACACGTCAGTCGCGCCGACCACTCAGCAACATCAGTATATTCAGCAAACTCACGAAGATATTGTAGACATCCAGATACACCTTCAGAGTTGCGGAGATGTAGTTCGTCTCGCCGCCATTTACGATCTGGCTAATGTCGTAGAGGATATATCCAGAAAAAACCAGAATGGCAACGGCTGAAACGGTCAGCGACAAGGCCGGGATTTGGAAGAAAATATTGGCAATACCCGCCAAAAGAACAACCACCAGGCCGATAAACAGAAACTTGCCAAGGAAGCTGAAATCCTTCTTGGTGACAGTCGCTATACCGGCCAGCGTGAAGAAAATAGCGCCGGTACCACCCGCGGCCGTGGCAATCAACGAACCGCCATTGGAAAAGCCCAATGCAACCCGCAGGATACCCGAAAGCATCAAGCCCATGAAGAAGGTGAACCCGAGCAGCAGGACGACACCCATGGCACTGTCCTTAGTCCGCTCAATACCCCACATGAAACCGAAAGCAATGCCGAAAAACACCAGCAAGGAAATTATCGGGCTACCGGCAAACAACGAGAACCCCATCTGAACACCAAGCAGCGCACCAACGACTGTTGGAATCATCGTCAACGCGAGCAGCATATAGGTGTTGCGCAAGACCTTATTCTGCTGCAGTGCGACTTCCTGTGAAGCGTGACCTGTCATTTGAAACTGCGGTTGCATTGAGACATCCTCCTGTTGTGAAAACACTTACTTGCTTGAGACCAAGGGAACGTCGCAGAAGTTCCAAATTCCAGCACGGCATCCCTGAGACCAAACCACTGCAGCCATGATATCATTCGCCGCGCTGCAAAAGCCCATAAACTTGATGCAGGAAGCGTGGCAGAGTGGTCGATTGCACCGGTCTTGAAAACCGGCAAAGGGCAACCTTTCGTGAGTTCGAATCTCACCGCTTCCGCCATAGATCAAGCAAAAAAGCGCCTTACGGGGCGCTTTCTTGTTTCTACCGCCAGTCAACCTTATGATAAATTGGCCTGTAGCCCAATCTGCAAGCGGGTTCCAAATTGGAATCCAATATCCATGCGGATTGCAGCCTTGTTTTTATTTCAATGCTTTGCTTGCCCGTCGGAGCTAAAACCACTTAGGATGGCAAACAGGCGTTACGCAAGGGTGCTTTGACCATGCCGGTGTCCGACAACAACCATGTAACGATGGATCAGCTCCGTATCGGACTGTATGTCCATCTTGATCTCAAGTGGTTCGAACACCCCTTCGCCTTCAATAATTTCAAGATAAAAGACGCCGAACAGATCAATATTATCAAGAGTCTGGGGCTCAGTAAGGTGCGTTACGACCCGGCGCGCAGTGATCTGAAGCCGCCGCCCAGCCAGGCCGATAAAAACGCCAGTGAGCAGGCGCAGCAGCCAGTGCAGAAGGAACATCCAGCGCTGGCTGCCAAGCGGGCGCTGATCGAGAAGATCAAGGTGCAGCGTGAGACCGCGGCGCGCATTGAAACGGCCTTTGTCGATACTGCCAAGACAATACATAGCGTTGAGAAAAACCTGCTGAGCAATCCGGCTGAAACGGTTAAGCAGGCCAACCAGTTGGTCGAACAGATTGCCGATTCCATTCTTTCGGCGCCGGAACTCGCCCTGCACGTGATGGGCGACAAGATCGGCGGCGAGGAGTTGTACTTTCACTCACTCAACGTCACCATGCTGTCGTTGATGATGGCGCGGGACCTCAAGTTGCCGCAGGAGGTCATTCGCGCGTTGGGCATGGGTGCGCTATTCCATGATGTCGGGCGGCGTGAAATCCCGAACAAGATTCTCATGAAGATGGAGCCGCTGACCGAGGCCGAACGCAATTACTATGAACTGCATTGCCAATACGGCGTAGAAATCGGCCAAGGGTTGAAGTTCCCACCGCTCACGCTGGGGATTATTCGTGAACATCACGAGTTGTACGACGGCAGCGGCTATCCGCAAAAACTGAAGGGCGAGGACATCAGCCTGCAGGCGCGCATTGTGGCCATCGCCAACCATTACGACGAGTTATGCAATCCACTGAATATCGCCAATGCGCTGACGCCGCACGAGGCGCTGTCGACCATGTTCGCCAAGTTGCGCGCCAAATTCGACCCCAAGTTGCTGCAGGTTTTTGTACGCTGCCTGGGCGTTTATCCACCGGGCACCATCGTCCAGCTTTCCAATGGTGTCATCGGCATGGTGGCCACCATCAATACGGCTCGGCCAATGAAGCCGATGATCGTGGTCTACGATGCCGAGATTCCCAAGGAAGAAGCCATTCTCGTGGATATGGAGAGCGAGGGCGACGTCAATATCGCCAAGGCCATCCGCCCGGCACAGTTGCCGCGCGAGATCTACAACTACCTCAGTCCGCGCAAGCAGGTCAGCTATTACTTTGACGCCGGTAGCCCGGCCAAGGATCCGGTAAAGCCATGAGCAGTCTTGAACGGCTCTTGCTTGATCACACCGAGCAAATCATTCTGCTGGTCGAGCCGGAAAGTCTGCGCATCGTCATGGCCAATCGCGTTGCCCAGCAGAGCCTTGGTTATACCGAGGAGGAACTGCTCGAGAAAACGATTCTCGACGTGGAAAGTTCGCTGCAGGACGTATTTTACTGGGAAGAAGTACGCGGCGGTCAGTGCTCCAAAATTGAGTCACAGGAGGGGCTGTATCTTTGCGCTGACGGTTCGATGCGCTCAGTGACCAAATCCGTAAAGATTCTTGAGCAGAGGGACCAGCGCTGGTTTCTGATTCAGGCCAGAGAAGAGCATGATGACCTGGGCATCGAAGAGAATCTGGCGCACACCACGTCCCAGTTGCGGGCCACACTGGAATCAACCGGCAACGGCATTCTGGTAATTGACTGGCAAGGGCGGATTGCCAGCATGAACCGATTGTTCAGTACGATGTGGCAGATCCCCGAAGAACTGCTGCTGATGCAGGACGATAGCGCTATCCTCGACTTTGCCTCCGGACTCGTTGTTGATCCCGCAATCATTCGCCAGCGCCTGAGCGAAATCGTCGAAAGCAATGAAACCGACGATGTCTTGCAACTCAAGGACGGCCGGGTTTTTGAGTGCAAGTCGCTGCCCCAGTATCTTGATGAACGCATCATCGGGCGGGTTTTCGGCTTCAATGACATCACCGATCGCATTCGCATCGAGCAGGATCTGATCGCTGCGCGCGAAAAAGCCGAATCAGCCAATCGTGCCAAGGCGGCATTTCTGGCCATGATGTCGCACGAAATCCGCACCCCGATGAACGGCGTCATGGGCATGACGACTTTGTTGCTTGATACGCCGCTCAATGCTGAACAGCAACGTTATCTTGGCATCATTCACTCCAGCACCGGAGCCTTGTTGTCGATCATCAACGACATTCTCGACTTCTCGAAAATCGAAGCGCAGAAGCTGACACTGGAAATCATTGACTTCAATTTGCGTAACGTTCTGGAAGAAATTGCCGAGCTCACAGGCTTGCGTGCCAGAGAGAAAGGGCTTGAATTTGCCTGGAGCCTTGATCCCGAATTGCCAGTCCAACTACGTGGCGATCCGGGGCGTATTCGTCAGGTGCTCACCAACCTGATCGGTAATGCACTCAAATTCACGCCGTCCGGCACGATCAGCCTGCGCGTTACCCGACGGCCTGACCACCAGGGTAGCGTGGGTTTACTCATCGAAGTGCAAGACACCGGGATCGGCATAGCCAGCGAGAACCTCGACAAAATTTTTGCACCCTTCGAGCAGGCCGATACGTCGACGACGCGCAAATACGGCGGTACCGGGCTCGGCCTGGCGATCAGCAAACAAATGGTTGATCTGATGGGCGGCGACATTTCAGTGACCAGCCAGGAAGGCCGGGGAACAACCTTCAGCCTGAGCATTGCGCTCGAACAGCAACCGGCCGGTAGCCTTGAGACTGAAACGCCGCGTCTTGAGCTGTCACGTGTTCCCGTACCGGGCGTGAAGAAGCCCTTCCGCCTGCTGCTGGTTGAAGACAACGCGGTCAACATGATGGTCATGCAGGGGCTTCTGGCCAAGCTCGGTTACGACCAGATCGACAAAGCGAGTGACGGGCTGGAAGCGCTTGACGCTGTTGCGCAGGGCAAGCACGACCTGATTTTGATGGACTGCCAGATGCCGAAGATGGATGGCTACGACGCGACGCGCCGCCTGCGCGAACAAGGCCACAGAACACCGATCATTGCCATGACCGCGCATACCCTGAGCGGGGATCGCGAAAAATGCATCGAAGCCGGCATGGACGATTACCTGAGCAAACCCATTGATGTCAGCAAACTGGCCGACAGGCTTGAACAATGGCTGTTGCATGACGGCAATCCAGTTGCGCTCGAAGTTGCGAATACTCCCACGCACGCAAAGGTCAGGGATCAGGACGACGCTTTCAAGTACGAGGCCTTCCTTGATCTCATGATGGGTGAAACAGCACTGGCTGAAACGCTGGTACGCATGTTTGTCGCCAACATGCCCGGCGACATGGAGAAACTAAAGGTGGCGATTGCCGGCGGCGATAGTTCGCAGATACGTTCGGCAGCGCATTTCATCAAGGGCGCAGCGGCCAATCTGTGTACGCCGGGTATCAATGCCCTGGCTTTCGAGATTGAACAGGCCGCCATGCATGAGCAAATTGAACGTGCCATGACTCTTCTGCCCAGACTGGAGTCAAACTGGCTGGCTTTTCTCAAGCACCCCAGAGTGATTGAGTGCCTGGGAATCAGGCCGAAGGCGTTGACCCGGCCGCTTTCTGCTCAATCGGAATGAAAATGCGGAAGGTGGTGCCTTTACCCGCTTCGCTGGCAACTTCAATTCGGCCATTGTGTTTGCGAATGATGCCATGAGTAATCGACAGGCCAAGACCGGTGCCGGTGCCGACTGGCTTGGTGGTGAAGAAAGGGTCGAAAATCCGGTTGATGATTTCTGCCGGAATACCGGAACCGGTGTCGGATATTTCCACACAAACGTCGTCACCCAGCTGCCGTGTGCGCAAATTGATTTTGCCGTGCTCCGTAATAGACTGTGCGGCATTGACCAGCAGGTTCATGAAGACCTGGTTGAGTTGGGACGGAATACATTCAACTTCGGGAATACTGCCGTAGTCTTTGGTCACCTCGGCTTTGTATTTCAGTTCGTTCCAGACAACGTTTAGCGTACTTTCAAGCCCCTCCTCCAGATTAGCCCACTGCATTTCCGAGTCGCTGATATGAGAGAAATCCTTGAGATCTTGAACAATCCGTTTAACGCGTTGCAGCCCCTCCAGCGACTCAGTGAGCAGGTTTTTAACATCCTCCCGCAGGTAGGCAATATCGACCTTATTCTTCAGCAGGTTGATACCGGAGCGACTCTCGCTGGACAGTTCCGCTTCATGTTGTTCGTAGGCGTCGAGCAGCTTCAAGAGGCTTTGAACGTACTGCTGCAGAGCGCCCAGGTTGGAGTTAACAAAACCGATCGGGTTATTGATTTCATGTGCGACACCGGCAGCCAGTTGGCCGATGGAAGCCATTTTCTCTGATTGCAACAACTGGTTGTGTGCTTCTTCCAGCCGATTGATCAGAATGAGCTGCTCGGATTTTTCTTTATGCAGCAATTCTTCGGCCCGCTGCTTTTCCTGCAGTTGTATCTGCAAGGCTTCAGTCAGTGTGGCCACCTGTCGGGTCAGACGAAGCTCTTCCGCTTGTTGCTTGTCACGTACGCACTTTCCAATGGCGTCAGCCAGCAGGTGCATGTCAATTGGTTTGGTTATATAGCGCTCAACGCCGATATCCAGCGCACGCCGCAAACTATCGCTGTCCTTGTCGGAGGTAATGACGATGATCTGCGCATCGGGATCTTCGGCCTTGATGGTTTCGCTCATCACCAGACCATTCATGCGCGGCATGAAAATATCGGTCACAACCACGTCAGGTTGCCATGTACGCCATATTTCAAGGCCTTCTACGCCATCTGCCGCAACCTGTATTTCAGACACGAATTTGCTGGCCAGATGCTTGATCTGGGTGAGCAGGATCGGGTCATCATCGACAACCAGAACACGAGCCTGAATGATCTGCTCGTCAGCGCGCTTCGCTTCCACGTTCGTCCTTAAAGCTTCACCACCAAGTCACCAAGAACACCAAGTTTCACTAAGAAACAATTAGGGATGCCTTGGTACTTCTTGGTGTTCTTGGTGACTTGGTGGTGAAGCATTTGATTTTGACTGCCTGTCCAGTTCAAGCGTCTTCCTTTCTTGCACCATAGAGTTCGCGCCAATGGCGCAGTGCGCCAGCGATTTCTTCTTTAAGGTTTTCGTCATTCCAGGGTTTCATCATGAATCGATAAACGGCACCTTTGTTGATCGAATCAGTCACCGCAGAAATTTCCGAATAACCGGACAACACCATGCGTACTGTTTGCGGATAAAGGTTTTTTACCCGGGAGAGGAATTCTGTTCCGTTCATTCCCGGCATGCGCTGGTCGGACACGATGACTTGAACATCATAACGTGCCAGTAGCGAGAACCCTTCAACGGCGTTTTCCGCAGTGAGAATATCGTAGCCTTCTCTGCGCAGAGTGCGCTTGATGGATGACAGGATGTTGGATTCATCATCGACAAATAGAACAGTGTTGAGCGGGGCGGCGCCCGGTTGTCTGGAAAAGGACATCGCGGTGCCGTCTTGCAGCATGCACGAGATTTCTTCGACCGGAAGGGGCTTGGAGAAAAAATAGCCCTGCATCTCGTCGCACTCATTGCGCCGCAGGTACTGCATCTGCTCCTCGGTTTCCACGCCCTCGGCCAGCACGATCTTCTTGAGTTTGTGCGACATGGCAATGGTGGCCTGCGCAATGGCGGCGTTGACCGGATTGGCGAAGATGTCCCGTACAAATGACTGGTCGATCTTGACGACGTCGATGGGGAAACGTGAGAGATACGCGAGCGAGGAATACCCGGTACCAAAGTCGTCGAGCGAGATGCGCACGCCGACCTCCTTCAGTTGCGTCATGCTGCGAATGGCTCCGGCCACATCCTGCATCATCGCGCCCTCAGTAATCTCGATTTCGAGAAAGCGCGGATCAATACGATGCAAGGCCAGCGCATCAGCAACCGTGATGTGCAAACCAGGGACGAGGAAATGCCGGGCGGCCAGGTTGATGGCCACCTTCACCGGGCGCAGGCCGGCATCCAGCCAAGCCCGCATCTGGCGGCAAGCTTCACCCAGAACCCATTCGCCGATACCGATGATTTGGGTGCTCTCTTCAGCCAGAGGAATGAATTCGCCGGGAGAGATTAGTCCACGTTGCGGATGCTGCCAGCGGATGAGTGCCTCCAGCCCGATAATGGCACCGGAAAAAAGGCTGACTTGAGGCTGGTAATGCAAAACCATTTCGCCTCGTTCGACAGCCAGTCGTAGATCACTCAACAGCTCCCGACGTCCGCTGACGCTGCTGGCTGTCATGGAATCAAAACGGGAAAAGGCATTACCGCCCCCTGTCTTTACCACTTCGGTCGCGCTCATGGCATGACTGAACAGTTCACTGGCATCCTCGCCGTCTTGTGGATAGCTGGCGATACCGATAGACGCCGTGAGATCAATACGCTTGTCCGCATGCCTTGCGGGTTGGCGTATGGCTTCCAGAATGCGCTCGACAACGTCACGAATGTCGTTTTCAATTTCCGAATCGTGCGGGCCAAGCAGAATGGCAAACTTGTCATTGCCAAGGCGTGCCAGCCGGTCGTCCTGACGCAGAACCTCTTTGATGCGTGCGGCGATCGAGACAATGACCCGATCCGCTTCGTCAGCTCCGATGGCGTCATTGACGACGAAAAAATCGTCAATATCGACATGCAGGATCGTCGCCTGTTTTCCCTCCTGCCATGCGTTATCAAGCACTCCAACGAGGGAACGAAGAAAAGCTGTACGGTTGGGCAAACCGGTTAGCTGGTCAAAATCCAGCAGACTTTCGATGCGTCGCTGGTAGTGTTGCCGTTGTGAAACATCTTCACCAATGGCGAAGTAGTACTTTACATGGCCCAGCGCATCACGAATTGCAGCAATGGTCTTTCGTTCAATGTATTCTCCGCCGTCTTTCCGATGGTTTATCAGTTCGCCTTCCCATAGACCACCGGCCGAAATGGTTTCCCAAAGTGTCCGATATACGTCAGGAGAGACTTTTCCTGATTTGAACAGCGCAGGTGTTTGGCCAAGAACCTCGTCTGCAGAATAACCAGTCATCTGCAACAAAGCAGGGTTGGCGTAAAGAATGATTTTGTCCGGATCGGTAATGACGATGCTGCCGGTGTAATTGTCAGACACTGTCTGGAACATCGCTACCGCCGCCTGGCTCTTGTGTATCGCAGTGGCGTCAAATCCAACGAGAACCGTGGGTGCAACATGTTCTGAGTCGTCCTGACAGCAGAGACTCCAGGAAATCGGCAAACGCCTACCGTTACAGTGCAGCAGGCTGGATTCGAACTGCTGCGGAGAGCTGTGTTGCTCAAGCGAGGTGATGGCTGTCAGGAACTCGGTACTCTTCGACTCATCACCGGGCAACACGGTGCGCAAGGGTTTGCCAAAAATCTGACCCAGCCGCTCGTAACCCAGAAGTTTTAGCCCAAAGTGATTCATGAACCAGATGTTCGATTGCCGGTCGAGCCGGATGACCAGGCAGCCGAGCGCGTCGTAAATAGCTGTTTCCCGTACGTCGTGGTTCATGCGGCACCTGTGGCAGCGAGAGTTGCCAACTTGGCCGGCAAGAGTCGTGCAAAGAAATTCAGGTTCCGAACCCGGCGAGCCATGTCAGATCACCTCTTACCGCTTTGTTGTTTGTGATCGGGAAAAGAATCATCGGCTGGAGAGCAGTCCAGAAGCGATTCGTCCAGCAACACCGAGCCATCCGGGCCCCAGATGACTTTTGTTATGCCGGGTTCGGCCGCTTCGAGTCGCTTGCGTTCTACTTCTTCCTCTGAAATAGCGCCAATGGTCAGGCGCGCATGATCGGCAAGATGCTGGTTAAGCAATGTCAATTCGCGCAACGCCAGTGCCTGCCCGATGGCGGCAACCAGTTCGTAGTCGTTCCACGGTTTGGAGATGAAGCGGCTGATTCCAGCCTCGTTGATGGCGCCGATCAGGCCATTCAGGTCGGCGTAGCCAGAGAGGATCAGGCGTGCCGCATCAGGCTGAATCTCCCGAAAAGCCTTGAGAAACTGCACCCCGTTCATCACCGGCATGCGATAGTCGGAAAGTACCAGATCGTAGGCCGTGTGCCGCGCCTTCTCCAGCGCTTCTTGTGGTGAAGCGAAGACATCTACGGTCAGTTTGTAGGTTTCCTCGCCGGCGGTGCAAGGCGTCATGGTCAACAGGCGGCGCAGTGACTTGAGAATGGACTCGTCGTCATCAACAATCAGGATTCGGTTCATTACCACCTTCCTTAGTGCTTGTCTGTGCGGACATGCAGCGTTATGTTGTGCCCTTCGCGACGGGCGTAATCCTGAATCTGCTTTATCAACACGTGATCCAGAATGAAATCCGCGGCCAGCAGCAGCACGCCGTCGCGTCCAACGAGATCCTGAGACAACACCATGCCGGGGTGCAGGTCGCCAGCAGATATGGCCTTTTCGCGCGGAACGTCTTGCGTGATCCCGCCAAGCATTTCGATAAAGGCATCGACAACCTGCGGGTCGTAACGTTTTCCTCGTGACTGGACAATCAGCGCCTTGGCTTCGTCCGGGCTCATGCGTTTTTCCGCCAGGGTGCCAATCTGCATACCGTCATAGTCGTTGACCACACTCAGAATCCGCGCACCGAGAAGAATATTGAGACCCTGCAAACCATCTGGAAAGCCCTGCCCGTCAAAGCGTTCATGATGAGAGCGGACGATTTTCGCTGCATCCAGAAGTTCATCAAGGGGCATCAGCGCAGACTCGCCTGCAATCGCATGTTTTCGGTACTGCCCGAGTTCATCACCGTTCATTTTCGAAACCGGGCGGATAAGCAGTGCATCAGGAAAGCCAATCTTGCCCACGTCGTGCAGCAGGGCGGCGAAGAAAATATCCTGCTGACCCTTGGCTTCGACACGCAGACGGGCGGCAAGTTTCCGCGCCAGATCAGCGACCCGGCGCGAGTGGCCGGCCATAACGCCGCCGCGCAATTCCATGAGGCTGGAAAACACCTTGATCGAAACAAGAAAATTCTGCTTGAGCCGGTTGTTGGCCAGATTGAGAAAGCTGTTAACCTGCTCGATTTCAGAGGTGCGTTGCCTGACCTTGTCTTCAAGGCTGTTGTTGAGTTCCTTCAGCTCGTCGTTCTGTGCCTGTGTGAGCGCAAGCAGCCGATCGTTTTCATTTTGTAGCCGACGGCGCTCGAGGGCATCACGAACAATGAGCGTCAGGTCATTGTCGTCCCAGGGTTTGGAAATATAGCGAAATATCTCGCCGCGGTTGATGGCTTCGATCGTCGAGGTCACATCAGCGTAGCCGGTAAGCAATATGCGCGTGGTGGCCGGCCAGCGGGTTCGCACTTGCTCAAGAAATTTCGCGCCATCCATTTCCGGCATACGCATGTCAGAAATAACCAGATCAACCGGTTCCTGCTCAAGAACCGCCAGCCCGGCCTTGCCGCTCTCCGCGGTGTGTATCGTGTAGCCGGCCGGACGTAACAGGCGTCGCAGTGAAGAAAGGATGCCGGGCTCGTCGTCGACCAGCAGAAGCGTTGCTGTGATTTGGCTTGTATTGTTCATGGAACATTCTCAACGGGTTGTGCTTTATCGGGCTGATCAATCGGCAGGGTTATCCTGAATGTTGTTCCTTTACCAGGTTCGGAACATACCGCGATTGTTCCGTGATGACGCTGGATAATGCTCCAGGACAAGGATAGACCAAGACCGGTGCCCTTGCCCACCGGTTTGGTGGTGTAAAAAGGTTCGAAGATCGTCTCCAGATTCTCTGGTGCGATGCCAGCACCATCGTCCTGCACTTCAAACCATACCGTGTCGGCATGACAGCCGCTGCGCAAGACGATGCGCCCATGCGTATCGATGGCCTGGGCGGCATTGGTCAGAAGGTTCATGAAGACCTGGTTGATTTGCGAGGGAATGCAGAAAACCTCGGGCAGATCGCCGTATTCACGATCAACTTCGGCTTTGTACTTGATTTCGTTCCAGACGATGTTGAGCGTGCTCTCAAGCCCTTTATGAAGGCTGACACGTTGCCAGTCAGTCTCGCCCGGACGCGAGAAATCTTTCAAATCGTTCACAATTTTGCGTACTCGCTCAAGCCCTTCACTCGACTCGCTGAGCAACTGGCATATGTCGCTGACCAGAAAGGCGTGATCCGTTTGGGACTTGAGTTGTTGAGCGTGTTTGAAAGCCTGTGGCATGGTGGCAGCGTAACGCTTCTCAACCTCGCCATAGGCCGTGTCGATAGCCAGCAGGTCATCCACATAAGCGGTGAGCGTATGGAGGTTGGACGACACATAGCCAATCGGGTTGTTGATCTCATGTGCCACACCGGCTGCCAGTTGGCCAATTGACGCCAGTTTTTCGGATTGCAGCAACTTGTTGTTGGTCTCATCAAGCCGCGCATTCAAAGCAGTCAACTCTTCCAGCTTTTGTTTCAGGGCGTTTTCAACGCGCATACGGCGGACAATACGCCACAGGTCGTTACCCATCAGTTGTACGGTCGTGCAATCGTTGTCGTCGTAGTCAACGGCCTTATTGCCCACGCCTATGATGGCGCGCACCTTGCCTTCTTCGACCACCGGAACAGAAATCAAACGCTGTAGCGGCGCGTGCCCTTCCGGCAGCCCATTTTTGGCACAGCCGCCGGGATAATCATTGAACATGGCAATTGTTTTGTTGCGGACGCAATCTGCCCATATTCCCGTCGCCCCAATCGGGTAGTGATGCTCATGAACAGCGGTGCAGCTCTTGAGCGCGCCAGCAGTCCAGGTAACAAGTTCAATGCTCTGCTGATCCTCGCTAACGGTATGAATGAAGCCGATCTGGCTTCCCGTAAGGCGTTCGGCCATTTCCAGGCCTTGCTGGAGAAAATCCTCCTCGGTCAGCGTTCCACCGAGTTCGCTGATCCTGAGCAGTGCCTGCTGTCGCTCGATATGCTTTTGCCTTTGAGTGATGTCCAGGGTAATGCCACCGAGCAAACGTTCTCCGTCGGCGCTTTCGATG